>NZ_JBHWYX010000046.1:0-70240 GCF_042728795.1 Streptomyces sp. NPDC060184 | reverse complement strand
ACCCCTCTTCTTTTTTGTTTGGGGGGGGTGTTTTTTTTTTTTTTCACACCGCCGGGGCCCCCTCCCGCGGGGGGGCGGGCGCGGGGGCGCACCGCCCCCCCGCCCCGCCCCCGATGACCACCAGTCGCTCCGTCATGCCAGGTCCCTTCGCCGCAGTGTGCCGAACGGCCACGCTAACGGCGTTCTCCGGCGTTTCGCGGCGTTCCCCCCCTGCGGTCTCAGGGAGCGGGTGTCGCGCCCGCCTCCTCCTCCCGCTCGTCCCGCTCGTCCGCGACAGCGGGGGTGGCGGAAGCCGCGCTCTGCGGGACGCGGCGGCGCACCACCAGCCGCCGGACCGCCAGGACCAGGGCGAGGGCCGCCAGGAAGGGGGCGGCGGCACCGATCGCCATCGCGATCCACCGCAGCGCCGTGACGAACGCGTCCCACCCTCCGGTCACCGCGTCCCAGAACCCGGGATCGTCGTCGGCCGCGCCGGAGGTGTCCGGCTCGTAGAGATCCAGGGTGATCGTCGCCAGCGAGGTGCGGTCGGCCAGGCTCGCCCGCTGCGCCAGCAGGGACTCCAGGTTCGCCTGACGGCTGCTCAGCTCCCCTTCCAGTGCGACGACATCGCTGATCCGTTCCGCCTTCTGCATCAGGGCGCGCACCCGGTCGACGCTCGCCCGCTGGGTCGCGACGCGGCTCTCCACGTCCACGACCTGGTCGGTGACGTCCTTCGCCTCGGAGGTGCGCGACAGCAGCCTGCCCGTACCGGTCAGCCGCTTCAGCACGTCCTCGTACCGGTTCTCCGGGACGCGCAGCACGAGGTGCGAGGCGTCGTGGACGTCGTCCACCCGCTCGGTCGCCTCGCTCTCCACCAGCCCGCCGCTGCCCTTGACGGCGGACCGGGCCGCCGCGACCGCCGTCGGGACGCTCCTCACCTCGATGGACATCTCCGTGGTGCGGATGACGTGGGCGGCGGTCGCCGTGACGGTGTCCGCCGCCTTCCCGTCCGCCTTCCCGCCCGCCGCGGGGCGCGTGCCGTCCGGCGCCCCCGAGTCGGCCGCCGCCTCCGCCCCGCCGCCTTCGCCCCGCACGGCCGCCACCTTGCTGTCGGAGGCGGACTCGCTCGTGCCGCCGCCGTCGTTCGCGCCGCACCCGGCCACCGCGAGCAGGACGACCAGTGACCCGGCCGCGAGCCCCGCCCCCCGGGTACGGAGGCGCGGGCGCCTGGGTCGTCGCTGGGTTCTCTGCGTGGACTGCATAACTGGTCCCCCCGGCTGGTGAGTTGATGTGTGCCCTTGGACGTGCCGACCGCTCGCCGGGTTTCCCGGAAGCGGTTTCGAACCAGTCACGGTCGGGACTCGTTCCGGGTTTGAGAGAGTGGACCCATGCAGGGTTCTGAACAGCACGCGCACGCGACCACGCCGCACGTCGTCGTCATCGGCGGAGGGATCGCCGGACTGGCCGCCGCCCACCGGTTGCTCGGCATCGGGGTACGGGTCACCCTCCTGGAGGCCTCGGCACGGCTCGGCGGCAAGCTCATGACCGGCGAGGTCGCGGGCGTCCAGGTCGACCTCGGCGCCGAATCGATGCTCGCCAGGCGGCCCGAAGCTGTCGGCCTGGCCCGGGCCGCCGGACTCGGCGACCGCCTCCAGCCGCCCGCCACGGCCGCCGCCTCCCTCTGGACCCGCGACGCGCTCCGCCCCATGCCCAAGGGCCACGTGATGGGCGTCCCCGGAGACCCGGAGGCGCTGCGCGAAGTGCTCTCGCCCGAGGGCATCGCCCGTATCTCCCAGGAACGCGAGCTGACCTCGACCGCCGTCGGGGACGACGTCGCGGTCGGCGCGTACGTCGCCGACCGGCTCGGCCGCGAGGTCGTCGACCGCCTCGTGGAACCGCTGCTCGGCGGGGTGTACGCGGGCGACGCCTACCGGATCTCCCTGCGGGCCGCCGTGCCGCAGCTCTTCGACATCGCCCGGCAGGGCGGTCCGCTGCTCGACGGGGTGCGCCGGGTCCAGGAGCGGGCCGCGGCCCAGCAGGCGGGCGGGCCCGTCTTCCAGGGCATCGCCGGCGGCCTCGGCACCCTCCCCGACGCGGTGGCCGACACCGTACGGGCCCAGGGCGGCGAGATCCTCACCGCGACCCCGGTGCTCGGCCTTTCCCGTACCGGGACCGGCTGGGACGTCCGTACGGAGACCCGGGTGATCACCGCCGACGGCATCGTCCTCGCCACCCCCGCCTGGTCCGCCTCCACCCTGCTGGCCTCCGAGTCCCCGGCGGCCTCCACCGAGCTCGCGGGCGTCGAGTACGCCTCGATGGCCCTGATCACCATGGCGTTCCGCCGCGAGGACGCCGAGGCCGTGGAGGCCCTGCGCGGGCGCTCCGGCTTCCTGGTGCCCCCGGTCGACGGCCGCACGATCAAGGCCGCCACCTTCTCCAGCAACAAGTGGCAGTGGGTCGCCGACGCCGACCCCGGCCTCTTCGTGCTCCGTACCTCCGTCGGCCGGTACGGCGACGAGGACCACCTGCACCGCGAGGACGACGAACTCACCGCGGTCTCCCGCACCGACCTCGCCGCCGCCACCGGCCTCACCGCCGCACCGGTCGGCACCACGGTCACCCGGTGGATCGGCGGACTCCCGCAGTACCCGGTCGGCCACCTCGCGAAGGTCGACCGCATCCGGGGCGAGGTCGCGAAGCTGCCCGCCCTGCGGGTCTGCGGCGCGGTCTACGACGGCGTCGGCATCCCCGCCTGCGTCGGGAGCGCGCAGCGCGCCGCCGACGAGATCGCGGCCGAGCTGACGGGCCGCCGCCCGTGAGCCTCGTGGTCTCCCTCGCCGCGCCCGCCGCGACGGCCCCTTCCCGGGAGACGACCGGGCAGACCGCCGGGGAAGTCGTGGGGGTGCTCACGGGGGTGCTCGCGGGGGAGATCATCGCCACGCCGACCCTGGTTCGGGGCACGGAAGACGAGGCGGGACAATAGCCGTATGAGTGCGCCTGAGAAGATCCCGAACGCCGGCAAGAAGGCCAAGGACCTCAACGAGGTCATCCGCTACACCCTGTGGTCCGTCTTCAAGCTGCGCGACGTGCTGCCGGACGACCGCGCGGGCTACGCCGACGAGGTCCAGGAGCTGTTCGACCAGCTCGCCGCCAAGGACATCACCGTCCGGGGCACCTACGACCTTTCCGGTCTGCGCGCCGACGCCGACCTGATGATCTGGTGGCACGCCGAGACCTCGGACGAGCTCCAGGAGGCGTACAACCTCTTCCGGCGCACCAAGCTGGGCCGCGCGCTGGAGCCGGTCTGGTCGAACATGGCGCTGCACCGCCCCGCCGAGTTCAACAAGTCGCACATCCCGGCCTTCCTGGCCGACGAGACGCCCCGCGACTACGTCAGCGTCTACCCGTTCGTGCGCAGCTACGACTGGTACCTGCTGCCCGACGAGGACCGTCGCCGGATGCTCGCCGACCACGGCAAGATGGCCCGCGGCTTCCCCGACGTCCGCGCCAACACCGTGGCGTCGTTCTCGCTCGGCGACTACGAGTGGCTCCTCGCCTTCGAGGCCGACGAGCTCTACCGCATCGTCGACCTGATGCGCCACCTGCGGGCCTCCGAGGCGCGGATGCACGTGCGCGAAGAGGTGCCGTTCTACACCGGTCGCCGCAAGGCGGTCGCCGACCTCGTCGCGGGTCTCGCGTAGGGTCCTCTGGTCGGCGTTCTCCCGGGGGCCCTCCCGGAAGTCCGCCGACCACCCGCACACCTGGTGGCCCGACTCGCAATGCCGGCGTTTCCCGGCCACCCCCGACCCGGAAGATCAGACGGCGTCCGGACGCGTCCAGCGTCACGGACAGCCGCTCCAGCGACACCGGGTCCGGCTCCGGGTGCGGCTCGCAGCCTGCGTGCCGCACCGGCGTCCTTCCGGGGCGTGCGTGGTCCTCGTGACCCCGCACGCCCCGGGACCCAGGGCCCGCGTCCGTATCTCTCCGCGAGGTTCCGGGGCGCGGCGGCGCGACCGCCTCCCGGGCCGCCCCAGAAGAAAGCCCGAGGCCCGGTCATGACGCCTCCTCCCGTCGCCCCTCTTCCGCCCGTCACCGTCATCGGTGAGGCCGTCGCCGACGCCTTCCTCGGGACGACCGCACCCGACGGATCGACGCCGCTGACCGTCCACGCGGGCGGCGGCCCCGCCAACACCGCCGTCGCGCTCGCCCGGCTCGGCACCCCCACCCGCTTCGCCGGCCGCCTCTCCGAGGGCCCGCTCGGCACCCTGCTGCGCGAACGGCTCGCCTCCTCCGGCGTCGACCTCCGCCCCTCGGTCACCAGCACCCGGCCCGCGACCCTCGCCCTCGCCCGGATCGACGAGAACGGCGGCGCCTCCTACGACTTCTACGCCGAGGCCACCGCGGACTGGCAGTGGACACCCGCCGAGCTCACCGCGGCGCTGGCGGCCGAACCGCCCGCCGGCTGCGTCCACACCGGCAGCCTCGCCCTCGCGCTCCCGCCGGGCGCCGCCGCGATCGAAGCCGCCCTCGCACACGCCCGGCACACCGCCACCATCTGCGTCGACCCCAACGTGCGCCCCACCCTGGTCGACGTCGAGCGGCTGCGCTCCCGGCTGCCGCACTGGTGCGCCCTGGCCGACATCGTCCGCGTCAGCGCCGACGACGTGGAGCTGCTGATGCCGGGCACCGGGCCGGACGAGGCCGCCGACCGGCTGCTCGCGGCGGGCGCCGGGCTCGCGGTGGTGACCCTCGGCGGCGACGGAGCCCTCGCCCGCACCCGCGACCTCGACGTCCGGGTGGCCGCGCCCGCGGTGGACGTGGTCGACACGATCGGCGCCGGGGACGCCTTCACCGCAGGACTGCTGCACCGCCTCGCGGCGGACGGGCTGCTGGGCGGCCGGCTGGACGGCCTGACCGCACCCGCGCTGCGGGCCGCGACTCAGTTCGCCGCCGCGGTGGCCGCCCGCACCTGCGCGGTGGCGGGCGCCCAGCCGCCGTACGCCGCCGAGATGCACTCCGGCTGAGCCGCCGCGCGCTGTTCGCCGCGCGCTGTTCGTCGTCCGCCGCCCCGCGCGGGGCCGTCAGGAGCCCGCAGGGGCCGGGTCGCCCCGCAGGATGTGCTGCGGGCCGGTGCCCCGGGGGACGGCCCGGTTCAGCGCGAGCGCGTTCGGCTCGCGGTGCGGGGCGCACTCGGCGTCCCGCGCGGGCACCCGGCCCGTCAGCAGGTACGTCTCCAGATGGGTGTTGACGCACGCGTTGTCGGCGCCGCCGATGCCGTGCGAGCCCGCGTCCCGCTCGGTGACCAGCACCGCGCCGTACAGCCGCCGCCGCAGCTCCACCGCGCCCGCGTACGGCGTCACCCCGTCGCGCTCCGCCGCCAGGACCAGCACGGGCGGGAGGGCGCCGCGCCCGGTCCGCACGTCGAGCGGGTCCTGCCGGGGCCGCGGCCAGGAGGCGCACGGCAGGTTCGCCCAGGCACCCGCCCAGGCGGCGAACGGAGCCTGACGGGCCGCCCGGGTGTGGTCGCGGTCCCAGACACGCCAGTCGGCGGGCCAGACCCCGTCGTTGCACTCCACCGCCGTACGGACCGCGTCGGCGTTCTCGTCGCCCTTCGCCGTGTACGGCCGGGGGGACGCCTGCGTGACCAGCGGCTCCGGGTCGCCCTGCGCGTACGCGGCCAGGGCCGACGCGCGCATCGCCCAGTAGTCGTCGTAGAAGGCGGCGTTCAGGAAGGCAGCCTGGAGCTGGGCGGTCCCGACCGTGCCGCCCGCCGGGTTCCGCGACACCTCGGCCCGCAGGCGGTCGTAGTGGCCGCGCACCGCGTCGGCGGTCGTCCCCAGGCCGTACACGTCGTCGTGGCGGGCGACCCAGGACAGGAAGTCCCCGAAGCGTGACTCCAGGGCTCGTGAGCGGGCCAGCCCCGCCCGGTAGCCGACCCGCCGGGCGTCAGGGTCGAGCGGCGAGTCGAAGACCATCCGGCGGACGTGCGAGGGGAACAGCGTCGCGTACAGCGCCCCGACGTACGCCCCCTGGTCCGTGCCCATGAAGGTCAGCCGCGGCTCGCCCAACGCGGCCCGCAGCACGTCCAGGTCGCGGGCGCCGTCCAGGGAGGAGTAGTGGCGCAGCGCCGGCCCGGCGGCGCGCACGCACCCGTCGGTGTAGGCCCTCGCGAGGACGATCCGCTCCCGCTTGTACGCGTACGAGGGCTGCTGCGGCGCGTCCGTGGGCGTCCCGGCCGCCTCCTCGGGGCGGCGGCAGGAGAGCGCGGGCGACGGGGCGACGCCGCGCGGGGCGTAGCCGACCAGGTCGTAGGCGCGGGCCGTCTTCCGCCAGGCCGACCACTCGCCGACCAGCGGGAACGTGATGCTCGCGGCCCCCGGGCCGCCCGGGTCGTAGACCAGCGCGCCCTGGCGCTCGGCCGCGTCGCCGGTGGCGGCCCGCCGGCTGACGGCGAGTTCGATCCGCGGCCCGAAGGGGTGCGCGTAGTCGACCGGCACGGAGAAGGTCCCGCACCGCAGCGACTCGGGCAGCATTTCGCTCTCCGGGCAGTCGCCGAAGGCGATCCCCCGTTTCCCCGCCCGTCCGGCGGCGATCAGCGTGCCCCAAGCCTCGGGCACCGTGACGTCCGCCCGGGCCGCTCCGGTGACCGCGGGTGCGGCCGTGGCGGATGCGGCCCTGGCGGATGCGGCGACGGGCAGCGAGGCGAGGACCAGCGCCCCGGCCGTCGCGTACCGCGTGAAAGCTCCCACCGGTCGGTCCCTTCGTCCTGGCCCCGCGAGGCGTCCTGCGGGGCGGAAGAAGATCGTCGGGCGTGCGCGGCGGAGGAGTAAAGGACCGGCGGACGGCGTGCGGGAGCGTGTCCCGCGTGACGGACCGGCGCACCCGGTCGTGTCCCGCGTGACGGACCGGCGCACCCGTGTCAGTACGCGTGCCCGGGGCCTCCCGTGCTACGGCCCGTCAGCGCGGCCCGGAGCAGCGGGTCCTGCACGGCGCGCAGGCCGCGCACGGCGACGGCGGCCAGCAGGTGGCGGTGAGTGCCGCGCCCGGGGCCGGAGACACGCAGCGAGTCGAGCCGCATCTGCCCGGCGGGGGAGGCCCACGGGCTGTACGGATGGTTCTCGATCCGCACGATCAGCAGGCAGCCCACCACGAGTACCAGCGGCAGCGCGAACCAGACGATCGCCGGTCCACCGGGCGAGAGCGACCGGCCCGGGAGCGTCATGGAGGCGAGCGCCAGCACCACGATCAGCACCGCCGCGCGCCTGACCTCGCCGAGCGCCGCCGCCGTCGCGCCGCGCAGCGCGTGCGGCATCGCCAGCCCGGCCGCCACCAGGCGGTCGGCCAGCGCGCGTACCGGCTCGGCCGCCGCGGCGGCGGCCCGTACCGGCGCGATCCTCGACTGGCCCTCGGGCCCGATGGCCCGGATCACGGTGCGTTCGACCTCGTCCCGGCCCCGGGGGTCCACCACCGTGGCCCAGCCGGTGTGGGCCAGCAGCAGACTCTGCCGCAGGTGCATGGAGACCAGCGCCAGATCGGCGACCCGCTCCGGACCGCCGGCCAGGAAGGCCGTCTCGTACAGGCTCAGGTCGTACGGCGCCGTGTCCGGCCGCCGGGAGGAGGTGGCGAGCGGGTGGGCGGCCCTGGCGGCGGCGAGACAGAGCCGCAGGCAGGAGAGGACCGCCGCGGCCCATGCGATCAGCAGGCATATCAACCAGACCATGGGGGATTTCTATGCGAGCGGGGGCGTGGGCGGTACGGGTCGTTCACCATACGGACACGTATGAGGGGGCGAAGTGGATTTCAGGCGGTGGCTGTTCCCCGTCCGCAGTAGCGTGGGCCGATGATCGTATGGCTCAACGGCACCCACGGTGCGGGCAAGACGACGACCGGCGCCCTCGTCCAGCGGCTGATCCCGGACTCACGGGTGCTCGACGCCGAGAAGGTCGGTGAGACCCTCATGGACATCAAGCCCGGACTGCCCGGGCTCGACAACTTCCAGCACTGGCCGCCCTGGCGCCCGCTCGTGGTCGAGACCGCCCGCCACGTGCTCGACTACACCGGCGGCACCCTGGTGATGCCGATGACCGTGCTGGTCGAGGAGTACTGGCGCGAGATCAGCGCGGGCCTCGCCCGCCACGCCATCCTCGTACGCCACTTCGTCCTCCACGCCGACCAGGACACCCTGCGCGGGCGCATCGAGGGCGACACGGACATGGGCCCCTCCGCGTTCCGGCTGAAGTACCTGGAGCCGTACGCCGAGGCGGCCCGCACCTGGCTGCACCGCGAGGCCGAGGTCGTCGACACCACCCACCTCACGCCCGACGAGACCGCTCGGCGCGTCGCGGAGGCCGTGGGAAGGTGAGGGGCGGTCCGGGGCCGCGGGCGGTTCGGAGCCGGGTGGGCCGGCCCGGGAGCTGAGGGGCCGTGACGTGACCGCGCTCAGCTGCTCCCGCCCCCGCAGCTCGAACCGCCGCCGCCACAACTGGAGCTGCTGCCGCCGCAACTGGAGCCGCCGCCCCCGCAACTGGAGCTGCTGCCGCCCCCACAGCTCGACCCGCCCCCACAGCTCGACCCGCCGCCGCAACCGGAGCTGCCGCCACCGCAGCCAAAACCCCCGCTCCCGCAACCGGAACCGCCGCCCGCGCCGCAGCTCGAACCGGATCCCGAACCGGACCCCGATCCGCACCCGCCGCCCGGGCCCGCACCCGCGCACCACACCACGGGCACCATCGCCGCCCCGGCCACGCCCGCGGTGTCGCCCCCGTGGTGGTGCGCCGGGGAGTACCCGCCCCGGCGGCCCTGTCCGGGCGACCGGTACCGCGCGGCGGTCGTCAACTGGTCCCGCAGCGCCGGGTCCGCCGACGCCCGGGTGCCGTACGCGGCCACCAGTTGCGCGGGCGACCCGCCCGCGGCCCGGGCCGCACGGTACGCCCCCACCGCCGCCAGGCCCGCCTTGGTGATCCGCGCCCGGGCACCCACCGCCGCGACCAGACCGGTCACCCCGCCGAAGAGGATCGCGGGCAGCATCTTGACGACGAACGGGACCGGCATTCCGTCGGAGCCGTCGAGGGTCCCGTACTGGACGAAGGTCGCGATCATCGAGACGGGGAAGAGCACGAGACAGACCACGCCCTGGACGACACCCCGGCGGCGCCGCCTGCGAAGCTCCTCGGGCCGAGCCAGCAGGCCCCGGGCCGCCAGCCCGTCCCCGATCTCCTGCACGGCGGGGTGGCGCATGACCGCGGGGCGCAGGAGGTGCAGCGCCCCGTTCGGAGCGAGCGCCAGCTCGTGCAGGACGGCACGCTCCACCGGGTCGTGCGCCTGCGTCCGCAGCACCGAGACGATGCCCGGCCCGCCGATCACGACGCGCCCGTCGGTGTGCAGGGCGGTGAGGGCGGTGTCCACGACACGCGCCGGACCGCCGCCGAGGAAGGCCGCCTCGTGGTCGTCGTGCACCGCGGCGCCGAGAGCGGCGCCCCGCGGACCGCTCCGGGCGCGCGCCGAGAGGAGCAGGACGCCGGAGACCACGATCCCGAGCGTCAGCAGCAGGGCGATCAGGTTCATGGTCATCGGTTCCCCCCGGAGGACGCCCTGAACGCGCTCGTGGACGTGGTGAGCGCGGCCCGCGCCGCACGGATCAACCGGGTGGAGCGCCGGGGCGGCCGGGCCCCCGCGCGCTCCTGCCACCAGTGGGTCAGCCGCAGCCGGGCCGCAGGGTCGGCCGGCTCGCCCGCGACCAGCAGGTGTTCGGCGAAGGCGAGCGCGTCACGGCGGTAGCCGGAGGCGGGCGGACGGCCCTCGGCATACCGGAGGAACGCCGCGCGGTACCCGGTTCCCAGGATCTCCGGCAGCTCCGGCGCCACCTTCGCGACGATGCCCGCCCGTTTCGAGGCCAGCGCCCGGCCCTGTACGCCCAGCCGCTGGGCGTCGAAACCGGCGGGGACGGGCGCACCGGCCACCAGTGAGGCGAGCAGACCGCTCTGCGCCCCGGCCAGGCGTTCACGTGCTCCGGCCAGGGGGTCGTGTGCTCCGGCAAGGTGTTCATCCGCCCCGGTCAGGGGGGCGTGCGCTCCCGCCGTCCTCAGGGGTACGCGCACCGGCGCGGTCCCTGCGCGCGCGCTCGTACGGACCGTCCGCCGTGCCGCTTCCAACGTCTTTCGGATCATGGCGAGTTCGCCGGCCAGCTCCTCGGCGGGCGGGAAGTCGTCGTCGCGTTCCAGCAGCACACCGGGCGGGTCCACCCGGGAGCGCAGCTCCGACAGGACGTCCAGCACCGGGGCCGTCACCGGATGGGCGTGCGTGTCGTGCCAGACGCCGTCCTTCTCGACGCCGCCCGCCACATGGACGTACGCGATGGCCTCCACGGGCAGTTCGTCCAGCGCGGTGGCGGGGTCCTCGCCCCGGTTGACGTGGTTGGTGTGGAGATTGGCCACGTCGATCAAGAGGCGGACCCCCGTCCGCTCGACCAGTTCGGCGAGGAACTGTCCCTCCGTCAGCTCCTCGTCCGGCCAGTCGACCAGCGCCGCGATGTTCTCCAGCGCCAGCGGCACCGGCAGCGCGTCCTGGGCGATCCGTACGTTCTCGCACAGCACGTCCAGGGCGTCCCAGGTCCTGGGTACGGGGAGCAGGTGGCCCGCCTCCAGCGCGGGCGAGCCGGTGACCGGCCCCCCGGCCCGTACGAACGCGACGTGCTCCGTCACCAGCGGCGCACCGAGCAGTTCCACCCGCGCCGCCAGGTCCGCCAGCCGCCGCGGATCGGGGCGCTCCGCACCGCCGAGCCCCAGCGCCACCCCGTGCGGCACGACCGTGACGCCCCGCGCCCGGAGCCGTACCAACGAGGCGGGCAGATGGTCACCGCAGAGGTTCTCCGCGACGGCCTCCACCCACTCGACGCCCTCCAGCGCCTCCACCGCGTCCGCGATCTCCGGACGCCAGCCGATTCCGACCCCGAGCCTCATGACGCTCCCCCCCTCTCCGGGCGATCCGGCCTCTCCGGGCGATCCGGTGACTGCCCTCGGACGCGCCGCCCGTGGAGAGGTGATGACCCCGGCGCGCGGCGGCGAATCCGAACGGGGGGACGTTCAGAGGAGGATTTGAGGTTGCGGGGGACGACGGCGGGCCGCTGAGCCGTGGCAGGGCTCGCGTCATGGTCCGGCCGTCGTCAGTCGTCAGCCGTAAGCGCCATGTCCTGGAGATCCGGTACCCCCTGACCGACCGGCGGTCCGTCCCGGCCACGCGCGGAACCGCGCCCGCACCTCGGCCCGCGGCGGGTACGGGCGATACCCTCGTCACCAAGACGGCACACAGCAACTCCATCCACATGTGGGGGACTTGATGCCAGATCCAGAAGCGGCGCTGGCGATGACGGCGGCGACGACGATCGTCGCGGCGATGGCGACCAGCGCCTGGCAGGCCACGAGGGCCAGGGTCGCGAGGATCTTCCAGCGGGCCGACGGCGCCGAGTCGGGGCCGGAGTCCGTCGCCGGTGTCGAGGCGCGGCTGGAGCGCAGCGCCGCGCGGATCGCGGACGCTCCGGACTCGGACGAGGTGCGACAGAGGCAGATCGTCCGCTGGCAGGAGGACCTTGAGGACCTGATGCGCGACCATCCCGTCGTGGAGGCCGAGTTGCGGGCGCTGGTCGAAGCGGTCCGACAGCAGCTTCCGCCGGTGCAGCCGCAGTGGGTCCAGCACATCGATGCGCGCGACGGCGGGCTCGCCGCCGGGGCGCAGGGGCCCGGCAGCAAGGTCATCCTGCACAGCGACCGGGACACGCCGCCCGCCGGGGACGGGCGGTGAACTCCGGCCGGCAGCAGACCGTCCAGGCGGTCAACGGCTTCGCCTACGGCTGCATCGGTGCGGACATCCACGTATTCGGCGACGGCCTGCCGCTGTACGTCCTTCAGCGATGGCGCCCCGCGGCCCGGCCGGACCCGTCCTGGCTGCTGGAACTGCCCAGCCGCACGCTGAATTCGAAGTTCGCGGCCGTCGGCTTCAGCGGGCGCGACAAGGAACTGGCCGACCTGCGCCGGTGGCGCGATCACGGTCCACGGCTGGCGGTCCAGTGGCTGCACGCGCCGGGCGGCCAGGGCAAGAGCCGGCTGGCCGCGCAGTTCGCGGAGGAGTCGGAGACCGCCGACTGGACCGTGGCGACGGCCGCGCGCGGCCCCGGTGTCGCGCACCCGCCACCCGGGAGCCAGGACCTGCGCACCGACACCGGCGCCGGGGTGCTGCTGGTCGTCGACTACGCCGACCGGTGGCCGGTGGCCCACCTGACGTGGCTGCTCAGCAACACGCTGCTGCACCGGGCCACCGACCGGGCGCGCGTGCTGCTGCTGGCCCGCAGCCGGGACCCCTGGCCCGCCGTCCGCGCGGCCGTCGTCGACCTTGAGGCCGATGCCTCGACACGCGCCCTGCCGCCCCTGGCCGACACCGGCCGCCGGGGCGGCGACAGCGAGCGCCTCGGCATGTTCCTCGCCGCCCGCGATGCCTTCGCCGCCCTCTACGGGATGCCCGCGTACGTCGTCGAGCCGCCGGACAGGCTGAGCGGACCGGACTTCGGACTGACCCTCGCGGTCCACATGGCCGCACTCGTGGCCGTGGACCGCCACGCCCATGCCGCAACCAGCGCCCATGCGCCGGACATGGCGGGCCTGACCGCCTACCTGCTGGACCGGGAACGCCGCCACTGGCACACGCTGCGGGAGTCCGGGGCGCTCGGCACCACCACAACGGAGATCTCCCGCGCCGTCTTCGTCGCGGCGCTCACCGGACCGCTCGCCTACCGGGACGCGAAGAAGGCGCTCACGACCGCCGGGCTCGACGCCGACGCGGACCGCCTGCTCACCGATCACGCGTACTGCTACCCACCCGGCGCCCCCGGCACCGTCCTCGAACCTCTCTACCCCGACCGCCTCGCCGAGGACTTCCTGGCGCTCTCCCTCCCCGGCCACCACCTCCCCGACCACACCGCCGACCCCTGGGCCGCGGGCGTCCCCGAACTCCTGCTGCCGGTGGCCGAGTCCAGTGGTTCCGAACACGGTGACGACCCCGACGGCGGCCTGCCGCCCTACGCCCCCCGGACCCTCACCTTCCTCACCGCCGCCAGCCATCGCTGGCCCCACGTCCTCGCCACGCTGGAAGCGCTCGACGCGCGCCTGCCCGAGGAGATCAGCGCCCGCGACGACCTCGCGGCGGCTGCGGCCGACCTCGCCGAACGCCTCGCCCCGCACCGCCTGTCGGAAGCCGGGACCACCGCCGAACGAGCCCGGATCCACCGCGCGCTGGGCCAGCGCCTCGACCAGGCGAACCGCGCCGAGAAGGCGGTCCCCGCCATCGCGGAGGCCGTGCGGTTGTACCGCGAGCTCGCCGCCTCGAACCCACAGACGTTCGAAGCCGACTTCGCCGAGTCGTCGTTCGAACTGGCCATGGCGCTGGTGTTCGCGAGCCTGGAACCCTGGGCGCGGGAGCCCCACGAACACCTCGCGGCCGACACGGCACAGCTCGACCAGGCAGCGGCAGCGTTCCGCGACGCCATCGGGACCTTCCGCCGACTGGCGGCGGAGAACCCCGCCGAGTACCAGGAACGCCTGGTCGTGGCGGTGTCCGTGGCCCCCTTCCTCATGCCGCGGCTGGGACCGTCCGACCTGGCGATGACCACGGCGCTGGAGGCGATCGACATGGTCCGCCACCTGGCGGACGAGAGGCCCGACGCATGGGCCCACCAACTGCCCTACGTGCTGGCGACCTCTGCCGTGACCCTGACCGGAGCACGCCCCGAACAAGCACGGGACCTGGCCGACGAGGCGGTCGCCCTCGCCCGCCGGATGGCCCACGACGACCCGGAGACGCAGCTGGAGCACCTGGTCTTCACGCTCTCCACCCAAGGAGCGGTCCTGCTGAAACTGGGGCGGGCCGGGGAAGCCATCGACGCGCTCAGCGAGGCCGCGCACCTCAGCGGCCGGCAACCACGAGCAGACCAGGGCGAAGACCCCTGGTCCCAGGTCATGGCCCACGCCCTCGGCTTCGTGTGGGTGCAGGAACGTGCCACCGGCGCGACGGCAGGGCGCGGCATGGCCGTGGAAGCGCTGAGCCGACTCGCGCACGGCAACACATCGGGCCGCGCGCCCGCGCTGCTGAGAGCCCTGTTCAGCCTCCTCGGCATGCTCGACGCCTCCGCACGCCCGGAGGACGTGCTCGCCGTGCATCGCGACATCATCCACCTCCTCAGAACCTCGGACGAGATCCCGTACACGACGGACGACCTCGTCGGACGGTCCGACGTCCACGGTGTCCTCGCCGAGGCGAGCGTCCTGCTGGCGAGGACGGGCCGGTGGGACGAAGCCCTGGCCTCCCTGGGCGAGGCGGCCCGGGAACTGTGGGCCGAGGGAACCGGCAGCCTCAGTACGTGCTTGGGCAGCTCGCTCGTGTTCGTGACCGCCGTCCTCGCCGGCCTCGATCCGGGCGAGGACGGCGACCCTTACCAGCGCATGGCCCGGCCCCAGGCCGTGCGCGTGCTGCACCAGGTGGCCGACGCCTACCGGCGTCTCGCGCGCGACGACCCCGCCGCGTTCGAACTCGGCCTGGCGGTCACGGCGAAGATCCTGTCCGAGGCGCTGTGGCAGCTGGGACGGCGGCAGGAGGCCGTGGACGTCGGCCGGGAATCGACCGGAAGCTGGCGGCGGTGCGTCGCCCGGGACGATTCCGCCGAACACCGCGACCAACTCGCCCTCGCCCTGCGCCGCCTCGCGGACAAGCTGACGGACACCGGCCGAGCGGAGGAAGCGGAGGAAGCGGCCACCGCAGCGCGAGAGGCCGCCGCCCTCTGGCGCACGCTGACCCGCGAAAGCCCGTCCCACCACCGGAGCGTCGCAGCCGCCCTCTACCTCGTCGCCCGGAACCTGCATCGGCTCCGGCCGGCCGAGGCTCTGCCCGCCGCGGAGGAATCCGCCGCCCTCCTCACCCGCTTCCCCGCCGACGACCCCGCCGAGCACCGCTCCAGCCTCGCCGCGGTCAACGGCCTCGTCGCCGAGATCCGCCGTGCACAAGGGCCCGGCACCGACCACCCGGTCCACGACGAAGAAGACCGGGCGCACGCGGAAGATCCGATGGCGAGAGCGGTCCGGCAGGACGGCTGGCTCCTGCTTCCCGAGCCGAACTGGAATCCCCGCACGCGGACGGACCCCCTGCCCGTGGAGGCGATGGTCGGCGGCTGGCAGCTCGACGAGGAGGGGCGACCCGGGCCGTTCCAGCCGAATCCCCACTACGTACCGGACGCCCCGTCAACGCCCACCGACCCGCTGCACGAACTGCTGTGCCTGGCCGCGTCCGGCCGAGGAGACCGAATCGGCGATCAGCTCGTGTCGACACTCCGGAACACCGTGGTGGACCTCGCGGTCGAGGAGCCCGACCGCCTGGTGGTAGGGCCGTCACCGGACGGAGTGGCATGCGTGGCCATCGTCACCGCGGAGGTCCACAAACGAAGGCTGCACGGGATTCGCTGGGTATCGGTACAGGGCAGCGAGCTGCCCGGCATCGTCCCCGCGGACCTGGACATCCTGATCAACCCAGGAGACCCCGCACAGATCCGGCTTCTGAATGCCGCGCTGCGGGGGGACGACGCTTGAGTTCGCGGCCGGGCCCTTTCCGGTGCGGCGGTGTGCCGGTGTGCCGGTGCGGATCAGGATGCTCAGGCGTCAGGCGTCAGGCGTTCGGGGTGCGGGGTACGGGCCGGTATGGCCCGCACGGAGACAACACCCTCACACCGACAACTGCCCCCAATGGTCCAACCGGCCCGCTGTGTGAGGAGTGAGTCGTACACTCGCTGCGCGACGACAAGGCAGGCGAGAGATATGGGCGACGAAGCTCGGCAAAGAAACTGCAAAGCCGTCAGATAGGCGCAGGTCGCGAAGGGTGCTCTCCGCGCGAGCGGAGGTGAACCGGCATGGCAGCAGACAGCACGGACCACACCTTCGTGCTCTCCGCGCGAGCGGAGGTGAACCGGTGAGGACGTCCGCGCCGCATCAGCCGGACACGTGCTCTCCGCACGAGCGGAGGTGAACCGGAAACTCACCCGTGCCCCACCCTTCCGAACTAGCTATGGGAGGGCTGCGGGGCGCACGTTGCCGGAGCAGTCGCGACCTTGCGGGTCTCGCGCATTATCAGCAGACCGTTGACCACCATCAGTGTCGCGGTAGGTCCGTGGATGCCGAGCGCGGCAGCCGCGGAGCCGTGATGGGCCAGCACGTTGGCCATGTCCCCGTACGCGGCGAGGGCCTCCACCAGCATCGCCCAGCCCAGCGCCCGGCGGTGACCTGTGACCAGCAGGACGCCCAGCGGTTCGGAGTTCATCCTGCGCCCGGAGACGGTGGCGCCGGGCTTCGGCCTGCCGAGTTGGCCGTCCGGCGACGGCGGTGGCTTCCTGATCGTCAAGGGAACCCGCGACGTCGTCATGGCTCTGGTACTTCTTCTCCCGAGCTCAGGCGAGGGCGGTGACCAGGAAGGCGAACGCGGCGACGATGACGGCGACGCGGACGTAGTGGTAGCGGTCCCAGCGGTTCATCTGCTCCTTCCAGTCCGCGGGTCGGTTTTCGGGGGTCCACGTCTTGCTCCGGTTGTTGATCGGGACGAGCAGCAGGAGCGACATGACCACGCTCACGATCAGCAGTGCGGCGGCGATGACGACGAGTCCGGCGCCTGGGCGGTCCCAGCCGGCGATGGCCCAGACTGCGCTGAGGACGAGCGAGCCGATGTACCAGAACGGCATGAGGGCGCCGAGCATCCGGCCCCCGTGGGCGCGGGCCAGCTGGCCACTGTCCTCGGGGAGGGCGTTGAAGATCCGGTTCATGACGAAAGCGACGGAGAACTCCACCCCCACCATCAGGCCGACGATCACGGTGGTGAACACCTCGAGTGCGTTGAGCATGATGACCCCTCCTGGGATCTAGCGTTGCTAGATGATGAAGCGAGGCTAGCGCTGCTGCCGCTTGATTGTCTAGCGGTGCTAGGATTCGAGTCATGTCGGTACAAGAACGCAAGCAGCGTGAACGGGCGGAGCGCGAGCGCCTCATCGTTGCGACAGCCCGCGACCTCGCCGAGCAGCAGGGCTGGGACGCGGTCACAACCCGTCGGCTCGCCGAGCGCATCGAGTACAGCCAGCCCGTCCTCTACAGCCACTTCCGCGGCAAGCGGGAGATCATCGGCGCCGTCGCCCTGGAGGGCGCTGCCGAGCTGGCCGCGGCGGTGCGTGCCGCAACCTCCGCCGCGGACGGCCCGCGCGAGCAGGTCGCCGCGCTCGCCCGCGCCTACCTCGACTTCGCCGCACGCAACCCGGCGGTCTACGACGCCTTGTTCCAGCTCGACGGCGGCCTCGCGTACGCGCAGGAGGACACCCCGGAGCCGCTGAAGGACGCCTTCGCGGCGCTACTGGAGAGCCTGAGTGAGGTCGCCGGGGACGGTGTCCACCCGGGGCTGTTCACCGAGGTGTTCTGGGCGTCCCTGCACGGCCTCGCGACCCTGACCCGGGCAGGACGGTTGCTGCCGGAGGATGCCCTGCAGAGGGTGGAGCTGCTGGTGGACCGGCTCGTCGTGGTCTGACACACCGTCCCGGCGGGCATACAGCGGGGGCCCTCGGGCCCCCGCCGCTGGACGGTCCGACTGTTCTTGTCCCGGTGCCCTCCGTGCGCGTGGAGGCGCCCGCCCTCCGCGCAGCCCCGTGCTCGGCGTTCAACTCGTCAACTGACGCACTCCTGACCGCGTTGGCGGGTTGATTCCAGTCCTTCGTGCGATCGGGAGGCCCGGGGCCGATTCCGTGGGCGCACCACAGGCTCACCGGGTTGACAAGAATCATGGGGAATCAGTCACACATCACTGAGCCGAAGCGCGACGGTTGTCAGCGAGGCAGTTCTCTCGGCACCGAAATTGATGGTCTCGGACGGGTCACCGCCTGGTACGTGTGTGCAGGGCAAGTGCGCCGGCAAGGGCGAGTGCGCCCGATCCGAGCAGTGCGAGCGTGCCCCGCGAGCTGATCACGCGGTGAGAGCCGATGGCCAGTACAGAGCGTCGTGCCTGGATGGACAGCGCGCTGCCGGTGCTCTGAATGGACCCCAGTGAAACGAGGGACATGGCAGAGCCGATCGAGCCGACGGACAGGGAAGAGCCGATCGACCCGACGGACAGAGCGCTGCCAACCGAACCGATGGACAGCACGGACCCGACGGAGCCGATGGACAGGAACGAGTCCGTCGACCACAGGGAGAGCGAGGAACCCCGGACGGTGCGGGAGGAGATAGGCGCCATGAGGTTCATCATGCCGCGAGTGGGGCCGGCGTACCGGCGTACCCGGTGAAAACATCGTCAGCCTCCCGCTGGGTGCGGACAGAGTGCTGATCCGATGGCGACACGCCTGCGTCGTCGCCCTGGAACCGCAGGTCACTTCGTCCTTCGCCTGCGGCGGTCAGCCGGGCGGAGGTGCGATTCCGATGACCCCGGCGTCCCGCCCCCACGGTCAGTCCGCCGCGCGCGCCCGCAGCGCGGGGTGGTCCGCGATCACCGTGCAGGAGCCCGGAGCGATCTCGGTGAAACCGGCGTCCCGTACCACGGGCAGACCGCTCACGGTGAGACGACGCCAGGTGTCCGCGTCCGGGGTGGCCACCGAGAGCGGGAAGCCCGCCTCCTGCCACGCCTTGCGCTCCGTGTCCGTCAGCTCCCACCAGGCGAGCTGCGCGCCGTGGCCGACCTGCGCCATCGTCTTGCCCGCGGACATACCGAGCTCGGGATTGAGCCAGAGGACCGGGCCGGTGGTGTCCGGAGCGGCCGGGGGTTCCGGGTCGTCCAGGTCCGTGCCGGAGACCTGGAGCTTCGCCAGCTCCTTGGGCCAGCCGTCCAGCGGGACCGGCGGGTAGACGCGCACCTCGGCTGCGTCCCCGGTGACCGTGATCCCGGGCAGCGTGCACGCCTTGCGCCACTCCGCGCCCCGGGCCCGCCGCACCACCTTGCGTATCCGGGCGTCCTGCCAGTCCCGCATCGCCTGCGCCCACTCGCCCTCACCGAGCGCGCGGTCGTCGGCCAGGATGGTGAGCACCGCGCGCGCCGCCGTGCGGAGCGCGTCCGTGCGGGCGGGCGGGTCGGTCTTCTCGATGTGCACCACCAGCGGCAGCACGAACTGCGGCGCCTCGTCGCGCGGGGTCGGCTCGGTCCGGAACGGGCTGTCCGCCGGAAGCGGTCCGGCGGACTCGACCGGGGAGGCCGCAGCCGGGGTCGGGGAGGTCGCGGTCGGGGCCGTCGCGGGGATGTCGTCGCTGCTCACGGAACCAGTCTGCCAGGCGCCTCGGACAGGCCGGGTACCCGTCCGGGCGGCGGGCCCCTTGGTATCCCGGGCCGCTCCGGGCGAGGATGCGGCGCATGAAGAGCGATCTGTTTTCCAGCGAGCACATGGCGCAGCAGGCCACCGTCCCCGGTATGACGCTGCAGAACGCCAAATCGATCAAGTACGCCGTCAACGGGGAGATGCACGCCCGCCAGGGCTCGATGATCGCATTCCGCGGCAACCTCCAGTTCGAGCGGAAGGGGCAGGGGATAGGCGGCATGCTCAAGCGGGCCGTCACCGGTGAGGGGCTGCCGCTGATGGCGGTCCGGGGGCAGGGCGAGGCGTGGTTCGCGCACGAGGCGCAGAACTGTTTCATCGTCGAGATCGAGCACGGCGACGTGCTCACCATCAACGGCCGCAACGTCCTCTGCTTCGACTCCACGCTCGCGTACGAGATCAAGACGGTGAAGGGCGCCGGGATGACCGGAGGCGGCCTTTTCAACAGCGTCTTCAGCGGCTACGGGAAGCTGGGCCTGATCTGCGACGGCAACCCGATCGTGATACCCGTCACGCCCCAGGCGCCGGTCTGCGTCGACACGGACGCCGTCGTCGGCTGGAGCGCCCAGCTCGCCACCTCGCTGCACCGTTCCCAGAGCTTCGGCTCGATGGTGCGGGGCGGCTCCGGCGAGGCGGTCCAGCTCCGCCTGGACGGTGAGGGCTTCGTCATCGTGCGCCCGAGCGAGCTGAAGCCGGAGAAGGCGTCGTCCAGCTGACCGGGACGGCCTCCGGGGGCCGTGGCAGGGGAGCGCGGGACCGTCGTACGCTCGGCACCATGGACGACGACACGTACTGCGCGACCACCGGACCCGCCGCTCTCGGACCCGTCGTACCGGCGGACGCGGAAGGGCCGTACGCCGCGTGCGTGCTCTGCCAGAAGCCGACGGAGTACCCGGAGTCGACGAAGGGCGCCACCCTCTGCCCGGTCTGCGCCTGGCAGGAGGCCGGGCGGGCCGCCTGCTCCGGCTGATCGGGAGCCGGACGAGCGGGGAAGGCCGGACGGGCGGGGGAGGCCGGACGGACGAGGAATGCCGGACGGGCGGGAAGAGAGCCGGACGGGCGGGGAAGGCCGGACGGGCGGGGGAGGCGGGACGACCGGCGGGCGACCCGGCCCGGGGCGCGCCCGGACCGGCCGCCGGCCGCCCGCCCGCCGACCCGTCAGCTTCCCGGGGCGGTCGACGGCCGCATCAGCTCCGACACCTTCACGAACCGGTAGCCGCGCGCCCGGAGTTCGGGGACGATCCGGCGTACTGCCTCCTCCGTGGCCGGGGCGGCGCTGCGGGTGCAGTGCAGGACCACCAGCGAGCCGGGGGTCACACCGTCCAGTACCTGCTGGGCGACCGCGTCCGAGTCGGTCGCGAACGCGTCGCCGCCGACCACGTCCCACTGGACCGCCGTCACCTTCTCGGGTGCCAGCGCGCGCAGCGCCTCGTCGTCGTAACAGCCGCCGGGAAAGCGGAAGTACGGGACGACGTTGCGCGCCCCCGCCTTGCGGAAGGCGGCGAACGCGCGCTCCACCTCGCCCTTCATCTCGTCCTTCTCCACGGTCGGCAGGCCGTAGCAGGGGGAGGTGAAGGCGTAGTGGCTGTACGAGTGGTTGGCGATCTCGAACGTCGGGTCGGTACCGATCGCCCGGGCCTGGTCCGGGTACTCCTCCGCCCAGCGGCCGGTCATGAAGACGGTCGACTCGACCTTGAGGCGGCGCAGCAGCGAGATCAGTGGCGGGTTGTCGAACGGTTCGCCCGCCGCCGCCCGGTCCCCTTCGTCGGCGGTCATGTCGGCGTCGAAGGTGAGCGCCACGACCTTCTCGTCCGTCAGGGCCCGTTTCTCCGGCCGACGTTCGAAGACCGGGGTGCGGCCCTCGGGGCCCGGCGCGAGGGTGGGGGCGGGCCCGGGGTCCGGCCGTCCCGCGCCCGGGTGCGCGGAGGCGGACGCGGAGGAAGAGGGAGCGCTGCCGTGGTCCGGTCGCGTGGTGGTGGGGTGCTCGCCCGGACTGCCGCATCCGGCGAGCACCCCACTCAGAACAGCCAGACCGGCGAGACACACAGAACCGGTCAGAGGCGAGATTTTCCGTGCTGGGACTTTCCGCGGGGAGGTATTCACGCACGGAAAATATCGGACAATATGATTTATATGGGTCAGCTGGTCTGCGCGGCGCTCGGGGCGCCCCGATCGGACGACGCGGCCTCTGCCGGGACCGGCTCGCCCTCCGTCGCGGGGGAGGGGGCCCCGTCGTCCGCCCCGGGCTCACGTCCCCAGGGCGTGTGGTGGAACAGCAGGTTCAGCAGGAACGCGGTGAACGCCGCCGCCGTGATGCCGCTGCCGAACACGATCTGGACCCAGGAGGGAAACTTCGCGTAGATGCCCTCGGACATCTCGGGCAGTAGCCCGATCCCCAGCGCCACCGCCGCGATCGTCAGGTTCTGGCCCCGGTCCAGGTCCACCCGGCGCAGGGTGTTCACGCCGACCATGGTCACCGTGGCGAACAGCACCAGGGCGGCGGCCCCGACCACGGGGCCGGGCAGCGCGGCGACGAGTTCGCCGAGCCTCGGGACCAGACCGAGCGCGACCAGGATGCCGCCCGCGACCGCCGTGACGTACCGGCTGGAGACCCGGGTGAGGCGGATGAGCCCGACGTTCTGCGAGAAGAGGGTGTCCGGGAAGGAGTTCATCGCGCCGCCGAGCACGCCCGACAGCCCGTCCGCCGCGAGACCGCGCGCCAGGTCCTTGTCCGTGAGGGGCCGCCCGGTCGCCTCGCCCACCGCCAGCATGGTCGCGGTCGACTCGGTGAAGATCACCAGCATCACCACGCACATCGAGACCACGGCGGACACCGGGAACTCCGGGGAGCCGAAGTGGAACGGTGTCGCCAGCCCCAGCCAGTCGGCGTCCGAGACGCCGGAGAAGTCGGTCAGGTCCAGGGGGACGGCGACGGCCGTGCCGACGACCAGGGCGATCAGGATGCCTATCTGCCCGGCGAACCCTTTGACGAAGCGGCTGAAGAGCACGATGAAGACGATCACCCCGGCGGCCAGCCCGAGCCGGGTCCCCGACGCGTAGTCGGCGGCCTTCGGATCGTTGCCGGTGATCAGCCCGGCGGCCACGCCGATCAGCGAGAGGCCGATGACCGTGATGACCACGCCGCTGACGAGGGGTGGGAAGTAGCGGACCAGCCGCGCGAACGGCACGGCCATCAGCAGCCCGAAGAGCCCGGCCGCCAGCATCGACCCGTACACGGCCCGCATGCCGTACTCGCCCTGGATCAGGATCATCGGTGTCACCGACGCGAAGGTGGCGCCCGTGACGACCGGCAGCCGTACGCCGAGCACCTTGCCGATGCCGAGGGACTGGATCAGCGTGATCAACCCGGCGACCAGCAGGTCCGCGTTGATCAGCAGTCCGATGGTCGAGACGTCGAGCCCGGCGGCGCCGCCGAAGACCAGCGGCACGGTCACGCAGCCGGTGTACATGACGAGCACGTGCTGGAAGCCGAAGGCGGCGAGCCTGCCCGGGGAGGGGCGCCGGTCGACCGGATGGACATCCCGTTCCCCCGGCGGAACCGGTGCGGGGTCCGATACGTCCGGGTCTGATACGTCCATGTCATGTCCTCCTGTGCGGGCCGCTGCGTTGGAGTGCATTGAGCCAGCCGTTCTTTGAGAACGCGCGGCCGTGCGATGACGCGGGTGTTACGGAGGGCGGGGGCGCGGGGCCGGTCTCCGGTGCGCGGCCGGTGCCCTGACGGGTCGTCGCGAGGGCGCCCCGTGCGGCAGGCGTGCGGCAGCCGTACGTCGTCGTGGCGGTGCCCCGCCCGCGGTCGTACGGCCCACCGCCCCGGAAGAGCGGTACGGCCCACCGCCCCGGAAAGCCGAACGGGCCACCGTCGCCCCGCGAAAACGGGGCGGCGGTGGCCCGGGACCGGACGGGCGGTCAGGCGAGGGTGGCCGTCAGGGTGATCGTCGTCCCGGACAGGGCCTGGCTGACCGGGCAGTTGGCCTTGGCGTCCTCGGCGGCCTTGACGAAGCCGGCCTCGTCCAGACCGGGGACCTCGCCCACCACCGTGAGGTGGATGCCGGTGATCCCGGTGCCGGGCTGGAACGTCACGTCGGCCTTGGTCTCCAGGCTGGTGGGAGCGGTGCCCGCACCGGTGAGGCCGTGCGACAGAGCCATCGAGAAGCAGGCGGAGTGCGCGGCGGCGATGAGCTCCTCCGGGCTGGTCTTGCCATTGGCCTGCTCGGCGCGCGAGGGCCAGGAGACGGGGAACTCGCCGACGCCGGACGAGTCGAGCGAGACGACACCCTTGCCCTCGGCCAGGTTGCCGTTCCAGACCGTGTGCGCCGTACGCGTGGTAGCCATGGTGAATCCCTTCAAAAAAGGTGAGCGAGAATCGCGTGGTTCCGCGGCACCTCGTGTGCCGTGGAACCGGTGAACGACGCGGCCACCCGGAGGAGTCGCGCCGTCACCCCCACGAACCTACTGCGCCACCAGCCCCTTTGCGTCCCGGGCCAGTGCCGTCAGCCGGGAGATCGCCCGGAAGTACTTCTTCCGGTACCCGCCGTTCAGCATGTCGTCGCTGAACAGCCGGTCGAAGGGTATGCCCGAGGCGAGGACCGGGATCTCACGGTCGTACAGCCGGTCGGCGAGCACCACCAGGCGCAGCGCCGTGGACTGGTCGGGCACCGGCACCACACCGGTGAGGCAGACCGCGCTCACGTCGTCCGTCAGGGCGCCGTACCGGCTCGGGTGCACCTCGGCCAGGTGGCCGAGGAGCGCGGGGAAGTCGTCCAGCGAGGCACCCGCGGTGGCGTACGCGGCCCTGGTGACCTGCTCGTCGTCGAACGGCGGCGGGGCCTCGGGCAGGCCCCGGTGCCGGTAGTCCTGGCCGTCGATCCGCAGCGGACGGAAGTGCGCGGAGAGACCCTGGATTTCCCGGAGGAAGTCGGCGGCGGCGAACCGGCCCTCACCGAGCTTGCCCGGCAGCGTGTTGGAGGTCGCCGCCAGCGCGACGCCCGCCTCCACCAGCCTGCTGAGCAGCGAGGAGACCAGCACGGTGTCGCCCGGGTCGTCGAGCTCGAACTCGTCGATGCAGAGCAGGCGGTGCCCGCTCAGGGTCTTCACGGTCTGCTGGAAACCCAGCGCGCCGACGAGGTTCGTCAGCTCCACGAACGTGCCGAACGCCTTCAGGGCCGGTTCGGCGGGGGTGGCGTGCCAGAGGGAGGCGAGCAGGTGGGTCTTGCCGACGCCGTACCCGCCGTCGAGGTAGACACCGCGCGGCCCGGCCGGAGCGGCGGGCTTCTTCGCGAACCACCGCCGCCTGCCCTCGCCCGACGCGTACGCCCCGCCGAGACCGGCGGCGAAGGAGCTGAGCACCGTGACGGCCTCGCTCTGGCTCGGCTGGGTCGGGTCGGGGACGTACGTGGCGAAACGCACCGAATCGAAGCGCGGCGGCGGCACCATCTCGGCGACCAGGCGGTCGGCGGGGACGTGCGGCCGGCGGGCGCACAAGGACAGCGGAGCCGCGCCGGTGAGGGAGTTTTCCCCCGGAGCGGTGGTGGAGGACGACACAACGGTCAACCTTAAGGGCCGTGCCACACTGCCTGACATGCGAAGCCTGTTCCCTGTGACGGACCTGACAGTCACCGCCGCTCCCGCCCCGGCCGGTCCCGACGACCGCGAGTGGAGTTTCGACGAGCTCGCCGCGGCGTACGCCTACCCGGCCGGTCCGGGGCCCTGGCTGCGCGCCAACATGGTCACCACCCTGGACGGCGCCGCCCAGCACGACGGCCGCTCGCAGGCCATCTCGTCCCCCTCGGACATGCGGATCTTCGGCACCCTGCGGGGCCTCGCCGACGTCGTGATCGCCGGCGCCGAGACGGTACGTACGGAGGGGTACCGGCCCGCCCGCGCCCGTGAGGTGTTCGCCGCGCGGCGGGCGGCGGCGGGCCAGACGTCCGCGCCCGCCGTCGCCGTGGTCAGCGGAAGCCTCGACCTGGACTTCTCGGCTCCGCTCTACACCGAGCCGCTGGTCCCGACCCTGCTGCTCACCGGGTCGGCCGCACCGGCCGACCGGGTCGCCGCGGCCCGGAAGGCGGGGGCCCGGGTGGTGGTCGCCGGTGAGGGCACCCGGGTCGACCCCGCGCGAGCCGTCCGGGAGCTGGCCGCCCTCGGCCTGAACCGGCAGCTGACGGAGGGCGGGCCCCGGCTGCTCGGCCAGTTCGTCGCCGCGGGCGTCCTCGACGAGCTCTGTCTGACCGTCTCACCGGTGCTGACGGCGGGCGAGGCGCAGCGAATCGCGGGCGGCCCGTCCGTACCGGTGCCGGAACGCTTCGTCCTGGCGGGGCTGCTGGAGGAGGACGGGTTCCTCTTCACCCGGTACCGCCGCCCCTGAGGCCGCCCGGTGCCGCCGCCCGGTGCCGCCGTCCCCGGGTGGTCCGGGCACGGGCTTCGGACGGCCCGGGGAACGGGCGCGACTCCGGTCGACCTTTAACGGAATTTACCGTTCCGCTTGGCTTCCGCTGGGCACACTTACCTCTGCAATCTCCGTGCGATCACGGGGAAGGATGGTTTCAGCAGCGGCCCCCACGAGGCCGGCCGGATGAAGAAGCGGAAGGGCGCCCGTCGTGTTCACAAGCGTTTTGATGATCGAGAAGCCGCTCACCCCCGAGGACGTCGACTTCGTCACGACCCTCCACGGCGACGAGCGGATCTCGTTCATCGTGCTCATGCAGCCGCGCGGCGACCAGGCCGACGTGCTGCTCCGCGCGATCGACGACGTGGCGCTCGGCGAGCTGCGGGACGCCGCCCGGGAGGGCGAGGAGCCCGAGGGGAAGGACGCGCTCGAACCCGCGAGCCTCGCCCTCGAACACTCGCTGCGCGCCCTGCGGGCGGCGGGCTCCGAAGCGGTCGGCCAGGTCGTGGAGGACCACCCGCTGGACGTCCTCAAGACCGTGGTGGACGACGCGGAGGCCGACGAGGTCATCGTGCTGACCGCCCCGCACTACGTGGAGGAGTTCTTCCACCGCGACTGGGCCTCCCGCGCCCGCCACAAGGTCGGCGTCCCGGTGCTCAAGCTCTTCGCGCACAGCGAATAGGCTGGGCACCGGCGCCGGGCCGACCGGCACCACGACCGACTTCAGGGAGAGAACACGCATGGCACCCGGTATTCCTGCCGCCATGGAACGGCCGCACTTCATCGGCATCGGCGGCGCCGGAATGTCGGGCATCGCGAAGATCCTCGCCCAGCGGGGCGCCGAGGTGGCGGGCAGCGACGCCAAGGAGTCCGGCACCGCCGAGGCGCTGCGCGCGCTGGGGGCGACCGTCCACATCGGTCACGCCGCGGCCCACCTGGCCCCGGACGCGACCTGCGTGGTCGTCTCCAGCGCCATCCGCGCCGACAACCCGGAGCTGGTGCGCGCCGCGGAGCTCTCCGTCCCCGTGGTGCACCGCTCCGACGCGCTCGCCTCGCTGATGACCGGTACCCGCGCCATCGCCGTGGCCGGTACCCACGGCAAGACGACCACCACGTCGATGCTGGCCGTCGCCCTCTCCACGCTGAACCTCGACCCCTCGTACGCCATCGGCGGCGACCTGGAGGGACCGGGCACCAACGCCGCCCACGGCGGCGGCGACGTCTTCGTCGCGGAGGCCGACGAGAGCGACCGCAGCTTCCAGAAGTACGACCCCGAGGTCGCGATCGTCCTCAACGTCGAGCTCGACCACCACGCCAACTACGCCTCGATGGACGAGATCTACGAGTCCTTCGAGAAGTTCGCCGGGAAGATCGTCCCCGGTGGCACCCTCGTCGTCGCCGCCGACCAGCCCGGCGCCGTGGAGCTCACCCGGCGGCTGCGCGAGAACGCCGGGGCCGACCTGAACATCGTCACCTACGGCGCGTCCGAGACCGCCGACGTGCGCGTCCACAAGGTCACCCCGCGCGGCCTGACCAGCGAGGTCACGGTCCTGCTGAACGGCAGGTTCCTCACCTTCACCGTCTCCGTGCCCGGCCGCCACTACGCCCACAACGCCGTCGCGGCCCTCGCCGCGGGCGTCGCCCTCGGCATCCCCGCGCACAACCTGGCCTCCGCCCTCGGTGCGTACACCGGGGTCAAGCGCCGCCTCCAGCTCAAGGGCGAGGCCGCGGGCGTCCAGGTCATCGACTCGTACGCCCACCACCCCACCGAGATGACCGCCGAC
The DNA here is from genome assembly GCF_042728795.1 of Streptomyces sp. NPDC060184. NCBI lineage: Bacteria > Bacillati > Actinomycetota > Actinomycetes > Kitasatosporales > Streptomycetaceae > Streptomyces > Streptomyces sp. NPDC060184. The sequence continues at coordinate 42,711 of NZ_JBHWYX010000046.1, read as the reverse complement.
CTGGAGGCCATGCGCGGCGCGGCGGCCGACGCCCGCATCCTCGTCGTCTTCCAGCCGCACCTCTTCTCCCGCACCCAGGAGCTGGGCACGGAGATGGGCCAGGCCCTCGCCCTCGCCGACGCGTCCGTGGTGCTCGACATCTACCCGGCCCGCGAGGACCCGGTTCCCGGCGTCACCAGCGAGCTGATCATCGACGCCGCCCGGGCGGCCGGTGCCGACGTCACCGCCGTGCACGACAAGGCGGACGTCCCGGGGGTCGTCGCGGGAATGGCGAAGCCGGGTGATCTCGTTCTCACCATGGGAGCGGGCGACGTCACCGACCTCGGCCCGCGCATCCTGGACCAGCTGTCGAAGTGAGGGAGCGAGCCACCGTGCCGTACGACATCGAGAAGCCCGACGAGCAGTGGCGGGAAGAGCTCTCCCCGGCCGAGTACGCGGTGCTGCGCCAGGCCGGTACCGAACCCGCCTTCCGGGGCGAGTACACGGACACCAAGACCGAGGGCGTCTACTCCTGCCGCGCCTGCGGGGCCGAGCTGTTCCGCTCCGACACGAAGTTCGAGTCGCACTGCGGCTGGCCTTCTTTCTACGACCCGAAGGACACCGACGCGGTCGAGCTCCTCTCGGACACCAGCCACGGCATGGTCCGCACCGAGGTGCGCTGCGCCCGCTGCGGCTCCCACCTCGGCCACGTCTTCGAGGGTGAGGGGTACGAGACCCCGACCGACCAGCGCTACTGCATCAACTCCATCTCCCTGAAGCTGACGCCCGACGCCTGACGGTTCCGGCGTGTGTGCCCGTCGCCGGGTACGTACGCGTCGAGGGCCGGAGCCCGCGCGGCTCCGGCCCTCGACGCGTACCCGGGTGCGGGTCAGTGGCCCCCGGCGAGTTCCCCGCTGAGCCGCTCGTGGAGACGGGCGCTCGGCTCGTTCAGCCCGGTGATCTCCACGGTCTTGCCCCGCTGGGCGTAGCGGGCGGCGATCGCGTCCAGGGCGGCCACCGACGAGGCGTCCCAGACGTGCGCGGCGGACAGGTCGATCACCACCCGCTCCGGGTCGCCCGCGTAGTCGAAGCGGCCCACGAGCTCGTTGGACGAGGCGAAGAAGAGCGCCCCGGTCACCCGGTAGACCGCGGTGGTGCCGTCCGGGTCGGTGACGGCGGTGATGTCCGCGACCTGGGCCACCCGCTTGGCGAAGACCACCGTCGCGAGCAGCGAGCCCACGACCACGCCGATGGCGAGGTTGTGGGTGGCGACGACGACCACCACGGTGACCACCATGACGGCGATCTCCCCGGCGGGCATCCGCCGCAGCGTCTTCGGGGCGATGGAGTGCCAGTCGAAGGTGGCGAACGAGACCATCGCCATCACCGCGACCAGGGCGGCCATCGGGATCTCGGAGACGACCGGCCCGAACACGATGCAGAGCACCATCAGGAACGCGCCGGCGAGGAAGGTCGACAGCCGGGTGCGCGCCCCGGACACCTTCACGTTGATCATCGTCTGGCCGATCATCGCGCAGCCGCCCATGCCGCCGAAGAAGCCGGTGACGATGTTGGCGATGCCCTGGCCGACCGACTCGCGGGTCTTGTCGGAGCGGGTGTCCGTGATCTCGTCGACCAGCTTCGCCGTCATCAGCGACTCCATCAGGCCGACCAGCGCCATCGCGAGCGCGTACGGTGCGACGGTCGTCAGCGTATGGAGGGTGAACGGTACGTCCGGCAGGCCCGGCACCGGCAGCGACGAGGGCAGCTCGCCCCGGTCGCCCACGGTCGGCACCGCGATCCCCGCCGCCACGGTGAAGGCGGTGAGGACCACGATCGAGACCAGCGGGGCCGGGACGACCGCGGTGACCCTGGGGAAGAACACCAGCAGCGCCAGACCGGCCACGATCAGCGGGTACACGGCCCAGGGCACGTCCCGCATCTCCGGGACCTGCGCCATGAAGACCAGGATCGCCAGGGCGTTCACGAAGCCGACCATCACGGAGCGCGGCACGAACCGCATCAGCCGCGCCACCCCCAGCGCCCCCAGGACGATCTGGAAGACCCCGGCGAGGATCACGGCGGCGACCAGGTAGCCGAAGCCGTGCTCACGGTTGAGCGGCGCGACCACCAGGGACACCGCACCGGTGGCGGCGGAGATCATCGCCCGGCGCCCGCCGACCACGGAGATCACCACGGCCATGGTGAACGCGGAGAACAGGCCGACCGCCGGATCGACCCCGGCGATGACCGAGAACGAGATGGCCTCGGGTATCAGCGCGAGGCCGACCACGAGACCGGCCAGCACCTCGGTGCGCCAGACCTTCGGGTCGCCCAGCCAGTCGGGCTTCAGGGCGCGCAGCCGCCCGGCCGGGGAACCGGCGGAGACGGCGGGGGCAGGGGGGACGGTGAAGGACAAGGCAGTGCGGACCTGTCGTGCTCGGGCACACCACGGATCGGGCAGGGCCGAGGGCGTGCGTCGGGGCGCGGAGCGCCGGGACGGCACCTCGCGGTCGGACCCGTGGCCGGGACCGTGAGCGGAGGGGAACGGTCGGACCCGGGGAAGGCCGGTGCGGACCGGGCCGGGCGCGAGAGGCTCGGGACGGACGGGCAGCGGCGGGCTCACGGCTCGCGCGCCCCGCCTCTCCCCGGCACGGGACCTCGCGGGACCGGACCTCCACCGGGGGCGGCGTCGGCCCCGGTGCGGTGGCGCGGGCGCGCGGAGCGTACCTTCACCACGCCGAAAACCCTACCCCGAGGGCGGGGCAGGGTTCGGTGGCGGCCGTCACACGGGCAGCGGGGCCGTGCGACGGCCCGTGCCGGGCGGGTCGGGCGGCGTGGGTGTGTGGGTCGGGCCGCGCGGGTGGTGGGTGGGCGCGGGTCAGGCGGCGCGGGCCAGCTCCGCGCGGCCGAAGAGGAGCGCGTACCCCTGGGGGAGCGCGCGGAGCACCCGGGCCAGGAGGTCGGGGCCGGCGAGCTGGGCCACCGTGGTCAGGACGGAGCCCGTGTCCCAGCGGGTGGTCGCGGTGCTCGCGCCGGTCGCCAGGGCGAGCGAGGTGACGAAGTCGCGTCCGGTGAGCGGCGTTTCGGGTCTGCCGGCGAGGAAGACGGCGGCGGCCTCCTCGGGGAGCCGGGACGCCAGGATCTCCCGCTCCTCCCCGGCCAACTGCCCGCCGAGCCCGCCCAGTACGAGACGTACCGCTTCCTCGGCCCGTTCCCGGGTCGGGTACGCGCCGTCGTAGCGGACCTTTTCGAGCATCAGGGTGTAGGACATGGCCGGAACGCACTGGGTGGAGTCAGTCGTGTTCTGCATCGTTCGGCAGTCGCCTCTCTCGTCGCAGTGGCCTTCTCGCCCGCGCCGGAGAAGAAACGTACGGAGCCGTGCGCGCGGGGTGCGGGGCTGGTGTTCAGCCGTTACCCCCACCCGGCCACCTCACACATGCGGGTTGGAAGTGGGCCCCGGCCTTCCGTTGACGGGGCGTCGGGCGGTTCACCGGTGGCGTCGCTGCCGGTCCCGCCCCACGGGCTCGTAGAGTCCCGCCATGAACGACATCGATCTCCTTGCGGGAATTCTGTCCAGGACCGGGGACCTCGTGGAGGGCGTCCGGCCCGACCAGCTCTCCCTGCCGACCACCTGCGCGGCCTACGACGTGGAGGCGCTGCGCAACCACCTCGTGGGGTGGCTCCGGGTATTCGAGGCCGGGTGCGGGGACCGCCCGTACGAGGGCGACCCGGCGGAGCACGTCTGCGGGAGCGACCCGGCCGGTGAGTTCCGGGCCGCCGCCGCGGGGCTGGTCGCGGGCTGGCGGAACCACGGATTCGACCGCCAGGTCCGCGTCATGAAGGGCGAGCTGCCCGGCCCGATGGTCTTCAACATGGCGCTGATGGAGTACCTGGGGCACGGCTGGGACCTCGCCGTCGCCACCGGGCAGCCGGTCCCCTTCACCGACGAGGAGGCGGCCCAGGTGCTGGAACGCGCGCGGGTCACGCTCCCGCCGCAATTCCGGGGCGAGGGGAAGGCGTTCGGCGAGATCGTGCCGGTCGCCGAGGACGCCCCGGCCCTGGACCGTTTCGTGGCCTTCCTCGGACGCGATCCCGGGGCCGCCCCGGCGTCCGCCTGAACCCGGTCCGGGGTCGGGCGGTCCCGTCAGGGGCGGCGCACCTTGCCCGCCAGCCGGCGGCCGATCCGCCCGAGCGGGCCCGCAGGGCGCCGGTTCCAGGAGCGGAACGCCTCCGTCCGGCCGCTGCTGCCGGCCCGCCCGACGGCCTCCTCGACCGCCTGGACCCCGGCCGCCGAGAGCTCGCGCACGGCGGGGCGCAGCACCTCGTCCAGCAGGGCGCCGCTGGTACGCGTCCAGTGCGCACCCGCGTGCGGATGCGCGCTCCAGGTCAGATAGCAGTCGGCGGCGAACGCGGGGTCGGACCGCAGCCGGGCGAGTACGGGCTCCTCCCGCGCGGCCCCGTCGTAGGCGGCGAGCAGGTCAGGGTCGTCGGTGTGCACGAAGGCGTACAGCTCCTCCTCCGGCCGCTCCGGCGCCAGCAGGCGGCGGGCGAGCGCACCGGACGCGTGCTCCAGGACGCCCGGCTCCACGGGCTCCGCGGCCGGACGCAGGGCGAGCAGCCGCGCCGCCCACCCCTCCCCGGCGGCGGCCTCGTCCGGCGGCACCCGCGCCCCGTCCGCCTCCGGGGCGGCACCGGCCCCGCGCATCGCGCGGGCGAAGTCCAGCAGCAGCAGGGCCCCGCGCTCCCGGCCCAGGATCTGGTGCGGGAAGCCGCGCAGCAGATCGTGCGCCAGATCGGCCGCGTCCGCGTCCCCGGCCGCCGCGCCGAGTGCCGCGCCGACCAGGTGCGACCAGGTGCCCGCGCTGCGGTGCGCGTCCGAGGTGGCCGCCTCCAGCAGCATCCGGGCCTCCCCGGCCGTGGGGCCCCGGTCCGCCCAGACGAGTCCCACGGCGGAGCGCAGCACCAACGGCTCGGCGAACGGCGAGATTCCCGCGGTCCGCAGTACCCGGCCGAGCGCGGCACTCCGGTCGTCGCCGCAACTCGCCCTGATCGCCCGCGACTCGGCGCACATCCGCAGGTGCGGCAGCGACTGCGTCCCGGTGAACGGGAGGGGCACCCGGCCCAACAGCCGTTCCATGGCGGCGGGATCGTCCGGCGCGATCCGGTCCAGCGCCACCAGCAGAGCGGTCCGTACGTCGAACTGCTCGTCCAGCAGCTCCAGCAGGGCCGGGCCCCAGGAGAAGTCGGAGGCGGCCGGCAGCGCGGGGGCGACCCGTTCCACGACCGAGGGCAGCAGCTCGGCGCAGTCGACGCCCAGAAGCCGCGCCACCCTGAGGAGCTGAACGGTCCGCGCGATGTCGAAGGCGGTCCCCGCGCCGCCCAGTTCGGCGAGGATCTCCGGTGCGAGGGCGTCGGAGACGGCCTTGCCCCCGGGGCCCGCGAAGGCGCTCCGGTCGGGGAGCACGAGGGAGCCGTTGCCGCCGCGTACCGCCTCGGTCACCAGCATCGCGGCGAGCGGAGCGGTCGTGGTGGCCGGGGACCTCCCGTCCAGTGCGCCGAACAGCCGCCCCACCGCGTCGAATTCACCGCCGGTGCGGTCGTCGAGCCCGGGTGCGGTCAGCGCGTCGACCAGCTTGCGGGTCTGCTCCTCGTCCAGTGCGTACGGCCGCTCCGCCGCCCAGTCGGCGGCCGTGGAACGCTCGTCGGGTCCGAGGGTGATACCGGCACAGAGTGCGGTGACGGCCAACGGCCCCGCGGCGAACGGCTCACCGTGCAACGCGCGTGCCCTGTGGAAGAGTTCGGGTGCCCGGCTGCGCCAGACGCGGGCGGCCGTCTCGGCCCAGGCGTCACCGGACGCCGGGGACGGGCGGCCGTTCGGGACGCCGCACACATGCACCCGGATCTCGGCGGCGTCGAGCAGATGGGCGTCCTCCGGGAGCACCCCGACGACCTGCTGAGGGGCGAGCGAGGGGCGCCGGGAGTACGTGGTGAACGTCAGCTGCTCCGCGTGGTCCGGCGGCAGCACCGCGGAGGCCAGCCCGATCCAGCGGGCCACGTCCTCGCTCTGCCGCTCCACCAGTGCCACCGGCGCCGTGGCGCCCGACGCGCACTCCACCCGTACCCGGCGCAGATCGGCGAAGACGGCGGCGAGCCACGGGCCCCGGGAGACCGCGAAGTCGCCCAGTGCCTCACGCTCCAGGCCGGGGTGGGCGTGCGGCGAGGTGAGCGGGTCGGGTATCGCGCCGCCGGGGGTGACGGACACCCAGCGGGGCGAGCGCCACGCGGCGATCGGCAGCCGGTCGCCCGGCAGGCGCGCCCCGGCCGGCAGCAGCACGGCGTGGGTGTGGAACCGGAGGTCGCCGGACCCGCCCGGTGCGGCCAGCGGCACCGCCCGGGCCAGCAGTCTGCTGCCGTCCGAGAGCTGGGTGAAACTGAACGCCTGCGGCATGGAACGGAGTTCGGTGTCCGTGGGGAGGAACGGCACGTCCCTCGGAGGCTCGTACCCCAGCAGGGGTTCGATCTCCGGGAGCAGTGCCGTGGGTATGTGGGGGGCGACGGCGGTGAACCGTCCCACCGTCCCCTCGTCCCCCGGAGCGGCCGAGGTGTAGTGCAACTGCGCGAGGCTCATGCCCGGGGCCCTCTTCGTCCTGCGGCGACCGTCCCCGAACCCGCGTGCGCGCAGGCCCGTTCCGGTGACGCGCGGGGCCGGCCGGCGACCGGGGCGGGGAGCGTTCCGCAGTCGCGTGGGGGCGACGCTATCAAGCTCCGGCGGGCGTGCGGAGCGATCCTCCGGCCAGGTTCGCCGGGACCCCCCGGGGCCGTCCCCGCCGCGCGCCGAAGCCCACCGGCCGGGCGGCGGGGCGCGACCCCGCGCGTCCGTCTCCTCACGCGGGCTGGAGTAGGTCCCAGCGGTTGCCGTACAGGTCCTCGAAGACCGCGACCGAGCCGTACGCCTCGTGCCTCGGCTCCTCCAGGAACCGCACCCCGGCCGCCGTCATGCGCGCGTGGTCCCCCGCGAAGTCCTCGGTGTGCAGGAAGAATCCGACCCGACCGCCCGTCTGCGCCCCGACCGCAGCCCGCTGCTCCCCGTCCTTCGCGCGGGCCAGCAGCAGACCCGTGCCCGTGGCCCCGGCACCGCGCGGCCGGACCACGACCCAGCGCGTTCCGTCGCCCCGGTCGGTGTCCTCGGCCAGTTCGAAGCCGACGGCGTCCCGGTAGAAGGCGATGGCCTCGTCGTAGTCGTGGACGACCAGGGTGGTCAGGGCGATGTGCGGCATCTCGGCTCCTCGGAAGCGGGTGCGTGCGGAACGGTTCCGGTTATACGTAACACTAACGAGGGCGTCGAGCGGCCCGGAGAATGCCCGCATGGACACGTACGACCTCGCACCGCTCACCGCCCGCGCCCGGTCCCTCATCGTCCCCGGCCGACGCGGGATCCTGGGGATCGCCGGGCCGCCCGGCGCCGGAAAGTCGACCCTCGCCGGCGCACTGGTCGAGGCGCTCGCGGGCGCCGCCGTACTCGTCCCCATGGACGGCTTCCACCTCGCGGGCGCCGAACTGGAACGGCTCGGCCGGGCCGCCCGCAAGGGCGCGCCGGACACCTTCGACGCCGCCGGATACGCCGCGCTGCTGCGACGGCTGCGCGAAGCGGGCAGCGGCGGGAGTACGGCCGGTGCCAGGGGCACGGGCAGCACCGGCGCCCCGGCGTACGCGTCGCCCGGGGGCGAGACGGTCTACGCCCCCGCGTTCGACCGGTCGCTGGAGGAGCCGATCGCCGGATCCGTCGCGGTGGAGCCCACCACCCCGCTCGTCGTCACCGAGGGGAACTACCTCCTCCACGACGAGGGGGCCTGGGCGCCGGTGCGCGGGCTGCTCGACGAGGTCTGGTACGTGGACATCGATCCGGACGTACGCGTACGGAGGCTGGTCGACCGGCACGTACGGTTCGGCAGGCCGAGGCCGTACGCCGAGCGCTGGGTGGCGGATTCGGACGAGGCGAACGCCCGGCTGGTCGAGGCCGGACGCGACCGGGCCGACCTGGTCGTCCGGCCCCGCCCGCGCCAGGACTGAGCGGCAGGCGGTACACGGGCTGCCGCCGCCGGTTCAGGGCCGAGGGCTCAGGAGCGGCAGGGCCGCTGGGCCAAGAGCCAGGCCGTGGCGGCCTTCAGGGCCTTGTCCTCCCCGCGTGTCTCGGGGACCTCGACGTCGGGCGTGAGAGGCCCGTCGTGCACGCGCCCGGTGCGGTCCGCCTCGCGGGCCACCGTCAGGACGACCATCGCGCCGTCGGACAACCGGTACGGGGAGTTCGCCGTGGGAACCCCCATGGTCGCCTCCCCGAACGTGCGGGTGCCCGGGCGCCCCAGGAAGGAGATGACCACGGCCTCTCCGGCGCTCGCGGTCCTGCGGCTCGTCAGAACGGCGACGGGCGGCAGCGGCCGGGCCAGGGGTGCGGCCGGCCCCCAGGCGTCCGCGTACGCGCTGGGCGTACCGTCCTGGACGGCCCAGGTCTCCTTCCGGCCGTCCGCGTGGACGGCGGCGCCGGCCTCCCCGTCGCCGAGGACCGGTCCCACGGCGGCGAGCGGTCCCCACATGTCCCCGCCGCTCTCGCCCCGCAGATCGACGATCCACCCACAGGCACCCTCGTCGTCGATCCCCGCGACGGTGGACCGCGCCGAGCGGACGTAGGGGGCGGCGGCCTCGTCGGAGGCGACCGGAGGGAGCATCAGATAGCCGATGCCACCCGGGAGGCGGCGCCCCTCGGGGAGCATCGGGTCATCGGCCGACGTGTCCAGAGTCCGGGCGACGTCCTGCGGATCGAGGAAGGCGCTGTGCCCGTCGCCCAGGTCCCGCAGCGCCTGCCGGATCGGCCCGTACGTCTCGGCGGGCGTCCGCGCCTTCGCCGCATGGGCGAACGCGTCCCGGCGGACCTCCGGCCAGTCCACCTCTGCCTTCACCAGGGAGTGCTTCTCCATCAGGTCCAGGGCGGACGTGAGATACGCCCTCGCCTCCGGTGCCATGGTGCCGTCCTCCGGCTCCGCACCGCCCCCACCCGCGCATCCCGCCCCCATCAGCACGGCCGACACCAGAGCCAGCCGGACCGGACCGCGCATCCGTCTTCCCGCCGGAACCCCCACCGCGCACCTCCACCTCGTCCGGCGCCGCACCCCCGCGGTGCCCGGCGCCTCCGTGCGACTCTCCTACGGATCGGCCGGCAGGCGCCACCCCTTACGGCGGGTGGGCGCGGCCACGGGACGCGCGGCCCCGCTCCCTTCGGGCTTCGAGCCGTTTGACCTTCAAGCCGCTTGAGAGCCGAGAATCGCGCCCATGGACGACACCGACGCGCTGATGAGCATCGGCGCCTTCGCCCGCCGGGTGGGCCTGGCTCCGAGCGCCCTGCGCTTCTACGACGACTGCGGCGTGCTGCCTCCCGCGCACGTCGACGCCGCGACCGGCTACCGCTCCTACGCCCCGGCGCAGGAAGCCCGCGCGGTCCTGGTGCGGCGGCTGCGCGAAGCCGGGATGCCGCTCACCGACGCCTCGGTGGTGCTCGACGGGACCCGCGCGGAAGCCCGCGCCGCACTCGAGGCCCACGCGAGGAGGGCCCGTGAGTCCGCCGAGGCGGCCCGGTCGGCGATCGAGGAGATCCTCCGCGACCTGCCGGGCGGCCCGCCCCGGGCCACGGCGCGGATCGGAGGGGCGGAGCTGGCCAGTGCGGTCCGGCAGGTCGTCCCGGCGGTGGCGTCGGGGCCCGCGGCCGAGGAGTTCCCGGCCCTCGGCTGCGTCCTGGTCGAACTCGGGCGCGAGGAAGTGCGGCTCGTCGCCACGGACCGCTACCGGCTGGCGGTCCGCGCCCTGCGGCCCTCCTCCGGCTCCGTCGAGGGGGAGGCGTGCGGGTTCCTGCTGGGAGCGGCGCGGGCGCGGGACCTCGCAGCCTGGGCCGTACGGCTGCCGGATCTCGGGATCGAGGTGGGCGCGGAGGGCGTACGGCTGCACGGCGCCACCGGCGAGATGCGCGACCTGGTGACCGTCGACGGGACCTTCCCCGACTACCGGATGCTGCTGGACGCCCTGCCCGCCGCGCGCCACCGGATCATCGCGGACCGGACCGCCCTGCGCGCGGCTGTCGACGCCGACGCGCACGACGGGCCCGTCACCCTGCGGACCGACGGGCAGCGGCTCGCCGTCGCCTTCCGGGGCACGGTCACCGCCACTCCGGCCGGGCTCTGCACCGGGCCGCCCGTGCGCGTCGCCTTCGACCCGGCGGTCCTCCTGGCGGCGCTCGACGCGGGCGTCGGACCCGACGTCCTGCTGGAGGTCTCCGCCCCGCACGGGCCCGTGGTCGTCCGCTCCGCCGACCAGGGCAGCTTCACCACGCTGGTCATGCCGGTCCACGACGTCCCGACCGGGACCTGACACCCAGACGCACAGCACCGAAAGCGAGACCATGGACCCCGACAACCCCGTCGTCAGGCTCTGCGCCCAGGGCATGCGGGCCGAAGCCGCAGGCAGGCCCGCCGACGCCGAACGCCTCTTCCACCAGGCGTGGGAGAGCGCCACGGACGACTACGAGGCCTGCGTCGCCGCCCACTACCTGGCCCGCCACCAGCCCACGCCCGAGCGGACCCTGCACTGGAACCGGGAGTGCCTGCGCCGCGCGGACCTGGTCGGCGACGAACGGGTGGCGGCTTTCTACCCCTCCCTGTACCTCAACACGGCCAAGGCGCACCAGGACCTGGGCGAGCCGGACGAGGCGCGCGAGAGCTTCCGGCTGGCCGCCGCCCGTATCGGCGCGGTGCCGCCGGGGCCGTACGCCGACTGGGTCAGGGTGGCGATCGCCGAGGGGCTGCGCACCACCGGGGCGGCCGTACCGCGTGCCGCCGACGGCCTCCTGTCCGCCCTGCTCGCCGGGTTCTGCGCGCGCGGGGACCTCAAGGCCCTGGGGCTGATCCTCCCCGCCCACCTCGCGGACCTCGGCACGGAGGAGGACCGGGTGCGGCTGACCACGGCCCTGCACATGGTGCACGCCGCCCGGTGGCTGCCCGAGGACGAACAGCGCCTTCTCGGCCGGGCCGTCGGCGCCCTGGCCGCTCCCGCATGACGCGCGGGACCTCTTCGTTCAGCTCCGCGCGCCGGGACCGTCGGCGGTCGCGCCCGGCACCTCGCGTTCGAACCGGCCGATGGAGACCGTGACCGCCATCCCCGCCCGCGCGTACAGGAGATGGGCGCCGGTCAGGCTCTCGCTGTCGACGTCCAGCCCGACCGAGGAGGCGCCGCGCCCGGCGAAGAGGGCGAAGGAGGCGAGCAGCAGGGACCGCCCGATCCCGAGGCGGCGGTCCTCCCGTCGTACCGCCAACTGGCTTACCTCGCCCGCGGGTTCGCCCTGGACGTCGCGGAACCTGCAGAGCGCCGCCCCCGCGATCCGTCCCTCGCGCTCCGCGAGCAGCCAGAGCGAGGGGTCGAAGCCGTCGTACAGCAGGTCGTCGGCCCAGACGTCGTACGGGCGGGGCCCGGCACCCCAGCGGTCGCCGAACGCGCCCTCGGCGCAGGCGTGCACCGCCCGCAGATCCTCGGCGGTCCCGGTGCTTGCCCGCAGGGTGACCCCGTCCGCCCATACGGGTGCGTCGAGCGGCCCGTCCAGCGCGATCGTCATCCGCTGGTGGACCCGTGTCCGGCGGTAGCCGCGCGAGCGCAGAAGCCGTTCCGAAGCGCCTTTGAGGTAGACGTAGTTGACGAGCGAGAGCGTCCGGCCGGCGTCGGCCGCCAGCCCGGCCGCCCGGGTCTCCGCCAGTTCCAGCAACCGGGTGCCGACGCCCGCGCCCTCGTGGCCGGGGTGGGTGTACGCGTCGGCGTGGGCGCGGCCCTCGCCGGGCTCGGCCGTCAGGTGCCCGTATCCCGCGATCTCCCCGCCGGGACCTGTCACGATCCAGGCATCCCGGCCGGTGTCGAGACGCGACCAGATCCGCGCGTACTCGTCGACGGTCTGGGCCGCCGCCGTGGCGTCCCCGGCCCGGCCCGCGGCGTTCACCGTGCGGAGGATCGCCGGGAGGTCGGATTCGAGGGGCGTACGTATCCCGTATCCCGGCTGCATGGGGGTTCCTCGCTCTGGTGCTGGTGCTGGTGCTGGTGCTGGTGCTGGTGGGCGGGCCCGGACCCGCGCCCGTGCCCCGGTAGGGAATCAGGAAGCGGGACGGCCCGGCAACCTGTTTTGGATCATGATTCCGCGGGTGTCGGCCTCCGCCCGCCGCACACGCACCCGGCACCCGGCGCCCCGCCACGCCCGCCCGGCGCTCGCGTCCCGCGGCGGGCGGCGGCAGGATGCTCCGTGCGGCGCGCGCAGTGGTGCGCCGCCACCGGCATCCGTACCGGCAGCACCTCTGGAGGCCCCCGCATGACCAGCCCGAACCCGCCCGAGCCGTTCACCGCCGATGTCTACCGGGCCCGGATGGCCCGTGCGGCCGACTCCGCCGCCGAGGCCGGGCTCGCCGGTGTCCTGGTGGCGCCCGGCCCCGACCTCGTCCACCTGACCGGCTACCAGCCCGTCAGCACCGAGCGCCTCACCCTTCTCGTACTGACCCCCGGCCAGGAGCCGGTGCTGGTCGTACCGACGCTGGAGGCGCCCGACGCCGAGGCGGCGACCGGCGCCCCCGCCCTCTCGCTGCGCGACTGGACCGACGCCAGGAACCCGTACGAGGTGACCGCCCCCCTCCTCGACGCCGCCGGCCGGTACGGGATCAGCGACAACGCCTGGGCCATGCACCTGCTCGGGCTCCAGCAGCTGCTGCCCGGCACCTCCTACGCCTCGCTCACCCAGGTGCTGCCGATGCTGCGGGCGGTCAAGGACGCGGCGGAGCTGGAGCGGCTCGCGGCGGCGGGCGCGGCGGCCGACGCCACGTACGAGGAGATCCTGAAGGTCCCCTTCGCCGGGCGGCGGGAGACCGAGGTGTCGGCGGACCTGACGGAGCTGCTGATCGGATTCGGCCACTCCCAGGTGGACTTCGCCATCGTCGGGTCCGGCCCGAACGGCGCGAACCCGCACCACGAGGCGGGCGAGCGGGTCATCGAGCACGGCGACATGGTGGTCCTCGACTTCGGCGGCCTGAGGTACGGCTACGGCTCCGACACCTCCCGTACGGTGCACGTCGGCGAGCCCACCGCCGAGGAGCAGCGGGTCCACGACGTGGTGCGCGAGGCCCAGGCGGCAGGGTGTGACGCCGTGCGGCCCGGGGCCGCCTGCCAGGACGTCGACCGGGCGGCGCGCGCCGTCATCACCGAGTTCGGCTACGGAGACCGGTTCATCCACCGCACCGGCCACGGCATCGGGGTCACCACCCACGAACCGCCCTACATGATCGAGGGCGAGGAGCAGCCGCTGGTGCCGGGGATGTGCTTCTCCGTGGAGCCGGGGATCTACCTCCCGGGGCGGTTCGGGGTGCGGATCGAGGACATCGTGACCGTCACCGAGGACGGCGGCAGGCGGCTCAACTCCACCGCCCGCGAGCTGGCGATCGTCGGATAGGGCACGAAGCCCCGCACACGCCGGACACCCCGGACACCCCGGTCACCCGTCCGCCAGCACCACGCACGACTCGGCGGGCAGCCGCAGCAGTCCGTCCGCGCCCGGTGCCTCCACCGGCTCCCAGGCCGCCAGCACCCGTGCGGTGCCGGCCCGGTTCCGCCCGCCGCCCAGGGGGACGGTGGCGGGCCGGCCGGACAGGTTGACCACGATCCGCACGTCGCCCCGGCGCAGCGCCAGCCACCGGGCCTGCTCGTCGAAGGCGGCCTTCACCGCGGCGAGGTCCGGGTCGTGCAGGTCGGGCACGGCCCGGCGGAGCGCGATCAGTTCCCGGTACCAGGCGTGCAGCCGGTCGTGCGGTGCGCGCTCCGGTTCGCTCCAGTCCAGGCAGGACCGCTCCCGGGTCGCGGGGTCCTGCGGGTCCGGGATGTCCTCCTCGGCCCAGCCGTGCGCCCCGAACTCCCGCCGCCTGCCGTTGCGCACCGCCTCGGCCAGCTCCGGGTCGGTGTGGTCGGTGAAGAACTGCCACGGGGTCCGCGCCCCCCACTCCTCGCCCATGAAGAGCATCGGGGTGAACGGGCCGGTCAGCACCAGCGCCGCCGCGCACGCCTGGAGGCCGGGGGACAGGGAGGCGGCGAGCCGGTCGCCGAGGGCCCGGTTGCCGATCTGGTCGTGGGTCTGCGCGTACCCGACGAAGCGGTGGGCGGGGGTACGGGCGACGTCGACCGGGCGGCCGTGGGCCCGGCCCCGGAAGCTGGAGTACGTGCCGTCGTGGAAGAAGGCCCGCGTCACCGTCTTGGCCAGCGCGGCCAGCGGCGCGGCGGCGAAGTCCGCGTAGTAGCCCTGCGCCTCGCCCGTGAGAGCGGTGTGCAGGGCGTGGTGGAAGTCGTCGTTCCACTGCGCGTGCAGCCCCAGCCCGCCCGCCGGGCGCGGGGTCGTCGTCCGGGGGTCGCAGAGGTCGGACTCGGCGATCAGCGTCAGCGGCCTGCCCACCTCGGCGGCCAGCGCGTCCACCCCGGCCGCCAGCTCCTCCAGGAAGGTCAGAGCCCGGGTGTCGGCGAGCGCGTGCACCGCGTCCAGCCGCAGCCCGTCGAGCCGGTAGTCGCGCAGCCAGGCCAGCGCGCTGCCCAGCAGATACGCCCGTACCTCGTCCGAACCCGGGGCGTCCAGATTGACCGCCGCGCCCCACGGGGTGTGGTGCGTCTCGGTGAAGTACGGGCCGAAGGCAGGGAGGTAGTTGCCGGACGGCCCCAGATGGTTGTGGACGACGTCCAGCAGCACCGCGAGACCCAGCCCGTGCGCGGCGTCCACGAACCGCTTCAGCGCCGCCGGGCCTCCGTACGGTTCGTGGACGGCCCAGAGCGACACGCCCTCGTACCCCCAGCCGTGGGTGCCGGGGAACGGGCAGACCGGCATCAACGACACGTGCGTGACACCCAGTTCCGCCAGATGGCCCAGCCTCCGCGCCGCCGCGTCGAAGGTGCCCTCACCGGTGTACGTACCGACGTGGAGCTCGTACAGCACGCCGCCCGGCAGCCCCCGCCCCCGCCAGTCGTTCCGCCAGGCGTACGCCTCCTGGTCGACCACCGCGCTCAAGCCGTCCGGACCGTCCGGCTGGCGCCGGGAGCGCGGGTCGGGGAGCAGCGGCCCCTCGTCCACCGAGAAGCCGTACCGGTCGCCGTCCGCCGCGTCCGCCTCGGCCGTCCACCAGCCCGCACGGGACTCGTCACGCCCCATCGCCAGCCGGTTGCCGGACAGCTGGAGTCCGACCGACCCGGCCCCGGGGGCCCACACCTCGAACCTCATCCGCCACTCCCCGTCCGTCATGTGTCAGTGATTCGTATGAAAAGCCGGAAGCGCCGGAGGGAAGTCCGGACCAGCTTTCATGATCGGCTGAAGTCCCACGCCCCGCCCGGAATACTGGACCGGTTCCGCCGGGGCGAGGGGATGTCCCGTGTTCCGCGCATCCGCGCACAGGAGTACGGATCACCCCTTAAGGTCTGCTCTGATCATTGCCCTGCCCGATCCTGCTCATACGTACGCCGACGTACGGCTGATGGAGGCCGAAATGACCGTGCCGAAGTTCCCTCCCGGTTTCCTCTGGGGAGCCTCCGCCTCCGCGTTCCAGACCGAGGGAGCCGTCGAGGCCGACGGCAAGGGCCTCTCCGGCTGGGACGCGTTCGCCGCCGTGCCCGGCCGCATCAAGGACGGCACCGACACCACCCGGGGAACCGGGTTCCACGAGCACTGGCGCGAGGACGTCGGCCTGCTCGCCGGGCTCGGCGCCGACGCCTTCCGCTTCTCCATCAGCTGGCCCCGCGTGGTGCCCGGCGGCAGCGGCGCGGTCAACCCCGCCGGACTCGACTTCTACGACCGGCTCGTCGACGAACTCTGCGCCCGGGGCATCACCCCCGCCCCCACGCTCTACCACTGGGACACCCCGCTGCCGCTGGACGAGGAGGGCGGCTGGCTCAACCGGGACACCGCCTACCGCTTCGCCGAGTACGCGGGCATCGTCGCCGAACGGCTCGCCGACCGCGTCCCCATGTGGATCACCATCAACGAGCCCGCCGAGGTCACCCTGCTGGGCTACGCCCTCGGGCAGCACGCGCCCGGCCGCGCCCTCCTCTTCGACGCCCTGCCCGCCGCCCACCACCAGCTCCTCGCCCACGGGCTGGCCGTCCGGGCGCTGCGCGCCGCCGGAGCCTCCAACATCGGCGTCGCCGTCTCGCACAGCCCCGTCTGGACGGCCGGTGACTCGGACGAGGACCGGGACGCGGCCTCGCTGTACGACACCCTCACCAACTGGCTCTTCGCCGACCCGCTGCTCGCCGGACGCTACCCCGACGAGGGATTCGCCGCGCTGATGCCGGGACCGGTCGCCGACGACCTGAAGACCATCTCCACCCCGCTCGACTGGTACGGCGTCAACTACTACAACCCCACCCTCGTCGGGGCCCCCCGCCCCGAAGCGCTCGACTCCTTCGCCGGGTTCGAGATCCCCGCCGAACTCCCCTTCGGCATCCGGGAGATCGAGGGGTACGAGAAGACGGACTTCGGCTGGCCGGTCGTCCCCGACGGGCTGCGCGAGACCCTCGTCCAGCTCCGCGACCGCTACGGCGACCGGCTGCCGCCGCTCTACATCACCGAGAACGGCTGTGCGGTGGACGACGCCGTCAGCGACACCCGCCGCATCGCCTTCCTGGAGGGCCACTTGGACGCCCTGCACCGGGCGATCGGTGAAGGCGTGGACGTACGCGGCTACTTCACCTGGTCGCTCACCGACAACGTGGAGTGGACCGAGGGAGCCAGCAAGCGCTTCGGTCTCGTCCACATCGACTACGAGACCCTGCGCCGGACCCCGAAGGAGTCCTACGCCTGGTACCGCGACGTCATCCGGGCCCAGCGCGCGCCGGCCGGATCCGTTCCGGCCGAACAGGGCCCGCCGGGAGTGGAGTTCATCGGACAACAGGCCGCCGGGGCGGTGGAACCGGCCGGCGCCGAGACCGCCGTACGACCGGGCTGACCCGGGCGCGGAGCGGGCGGGGCTTCCCGGCCGGGCCCCGGTGACCGATACTTCGCGCCATGGTTGCTCAATGGTGGACCCAGGCCGGCCTGGGGATATTCGTGCACTGGACGCCCGCGTCGGTCCCCGGCTGGGCCCCGCCCTACACCGCGCCCGCCGACCTGCCCCTGGCCGGGCGGACGGCCCCGCTCGCCTGGACCTCGTACGCCGAGTGGTACGAGAACGGGCTCCGCTTCCCCGGCAGCCCGGTCTCCGCCCACCACCGGGCCACCTACGGCTCCAAGCCGTACACCGATTTCGGCCGGGAGTTCGAGGACGGGCTGGCGGGCTGGGACCCCGCCGCCTGGGCACGCGCCTTCCGCGCCGCCGGAGCCCGCTACGCCGTCCTGGTCACCAAGCACCACGACGGCTACTGCCTCTGGCCCTCCGGGGTACGCAACCCGAACCGGGCGGGCTGGCACACCACCCGCGACGTGGTGGGCGAGTTCGCCGAAGCGGTCCGGGCCGAGGGGCTGCGCTTCGGGGTGTACTACTCCGGCGGGCTCGACTGGACCTTCGACAGCCGCCCGGTCGGCACCGCCGCCGACATGCTCGCCTCCGTGCCGCGCGGCGCGTACCCCGACTACGCCGACGCCCAACTGCGGGAACTCATACGGCGCTACCGCCCCGACATCCTCTGGAACGACATCGCCTGGCCGTCCGGCGTCCCCGAGATCCGGCGCCTGATCGACTTCTACCGCTTCACCGTCCCGCACGGCGTGGTCAACGACCGGCTGCTGCCGCGCTCGCCGCTCTGGCGCACCTTCGCCCTCCCGGGAGCCGGGGCGCTGTACGACCGCTGGGAGCGGCGGACGATCGCCCAGGACGAGGGGTTCGTCCCGCGCAAGCCGCCCTATTACGACTTCCGTACACCGGAGTTCGCCCGCTACACCGGCCCCGACCCGTACGAGATCACCCGCGGCATCGACCACAGCTTCGGCTACAACCGCAACTCCCCGCCCGACGCCTTCCTCGACCGCGACACCCTCGCCGCACTGGTCGAGGACACCGCGGCCGACGGAGGCAACCTGCTGCTCAACGTCGGACCGCGGGGCGAGGACGCCGCCATCCCCGAGGAACAACTGCTGCGGCTGGACTGGCTCGCGCAGGACCGGGCGGCGGAAGCGGAGACGACCGGCTGACCACCGGGCGGATGGCTCGGTCCCGGACCGGCTCGGTCCCGGACCGGCTCGGTCCCGGACCGGATCAGTCCCAGACCATGTTGAGCGCCCGCTCGAAGTTGACGTACCCCAGCCGCCGGAACGCCCGGGCCATCGGCTGGTTGCCGAGGTCCGTGGCGGCCCGGACGCGCTCCACCCCGTCCTGCGCGGCGAGCACCCGGGTCCCCTCGGCGAGCAGGTCGTCGACGTAGCCCTGCCCGCGGCGGCCGGGCAGCACCCCGATGTACGCGATGACCGGGTTGTAGTTGTTGCGCGCCGGGACGACGAACCCGACGGGCTCCCCGTCCGGGAGCTCGCCGACGCGCCACCAGTCACGGGGGGTCGAGTAGCGCGCGAGTTCCTCGTCGTAGTGCCGCTCGGCCGCCTCGCGCGCCGACAACCCGGCCGCCAGGTCCTGCTGTCCGTGCGCGTCGAGGGTGCCCTCCATCACGGGGGTCATGAGGGCGACCAGATCCTCGCGGTCCCGCACCGGCCGGAACCGCAGGCGCCCGGAGCCCTGGGGCACCGGGGTGCCGGCCCGCCACTCCAGTCTCAGCCGCTCCACCAGCATCCGCGCCCCGGTCCTCTCCAGGGCTCCGGTCCGCGCCTCGACCACCGCCCGCGCGGCCGGGTCCTCCCGCCAGTCGGGCGGCACGAAACGCTCGTACTCCGGCCGTGGTGTCCCCGGGGGCACCACGGCCGCCGTGGCGGCCTCCACGAGGGCGGCGCCGATCCGGAGCCGTTCGGCGGCGGGCAGCGCGTCGTCCACGTCGAAGAAGTCGAGCAGCGCGGGAGCACCCCCGGAACCGCTCCACCACCCGGCCCTCGCCACCACCCGGTCGCCGTCCAGGGCCACCCAGAGCCACGACGGACTCCGCCGCCCCGCCGTGAGGTCGTCGGCCACCTCGTGGTCGAGGACGTAGGGCAGGCTCTGGAAGAGAGGGAGTTCGGCGGGGCCGGAAAGCGGGCGGAAGGTCAGGTCGGGTACAGCGGATGTCACGTTGCTCCAGGGGATCGTCGGCCCCGGTGATCACCGGGTGCTCGCGGCGGCAGACGATAGCAGCGCATCCGACGCGCACGCACCGCCATTTCCCGCACCCGGCCCGCATCGCCCGGGAGAGGCCCCGGCGCGCCGAGCGGTACGTCCGGCCCTCGGGCCCGGCGCAGCTCCCCGTCCCGGTCCGCAGCCGCCCCTTCTGGACACCCCGGGCCGCCCGGACCGACAATCAGCCTGTGACGTCCTCCTCCGAGTTCCACACGTATCCCGCGCGGGTCTCCGACGCCCAGCGCGACCGTGTCCTCGGCGTGCTCAGAGAGGGCGCCGCACAGGGGCGCCTCTCCCACGACACCTTCCTGCGCCGGATGGAACTCGCCCTCGCCGCCCACCGCCCCGAGGACCTTGCGGCCCTCACCGCCGACCTGCGCACGGAACGCGCCTGGAGCCAGGGGCTGTTGCGCGCGGTCGGCGGAGTCTCGGGCTTCCCGGGACGGCTGCGGATGGCCTGGCGGGCCGGGAAGCTGCCCCAACTCCTGCTGCCCGCCCCGGGACCGTACCCGCTGCTCATAGGACGCGACCCGGGCAACGGACTGCGGCTCAACCACGAGACGGTCTCCCGCAACCACGCCGAACTCACCGCCCGGGGACGGATCTGGCTGCTCCGCGACCTCGGCTCGACCAACGGCACCTGCGTCAACGGGCAGCGGGTCGTCGGCCTGGTCCCGGTCCGGGAGGGCGACCAGGTGAGCTTCGGCCACATGACCTTCCGCCTGACCGCGCCCCCGCCCCTTCCGCCGGACCGGCGGACGGCCCTCCCGCCGGACGGCCCGCCACCCCTCTGAGCCCGGCCGGTCCGGTCTCCCACCGTGCCGGATGGTGGCGGCCGACCGCCACGCGGCCCGCCGGGGCGCCTTCCGCGCCGGGCGGAATCACGCCCCCCGAGCCCGCGGCCCCCTCCTGAGCAGCGCGACCGGGCGGGCGGCGAACAGCTCGGCGGCCTTCACCTCGCCGCCGCCGAACTCCCCCTCCGGGGTCAGGAGATCGTGCCACGGTCCGGCGTCCGGGAGTGGCAGGACCGTGTCGGCCCAGCCACCCGCCTCGGCCAGCCGGAGCGAGAGCCGGGTCACCGCCGTGACCACCTCGCCCGACCGGCAGAACGCCACCACGTGCTCCGCCGCCGCACCCCGCGCCGTGAGGGGGGTGTACGTCCCCGACTCGCCGAACACGTGCGGGAGTTCGGCGCGGAGGCGGAGCGCGGTGGCGGTCAGGCGGGCCTTCTCGGCCGAAGTGCCCGATGCTTCCGCCGCCGAGGATCCCGCTCCGGGATCCGGCGCGGTGAAGGGCCGCCGGTTGTCCGGGTCCACCAGGGCGAGGTACTCCCGCTCGGTGCCCTGGTAGAGGTCGGGGACCCCCGGCATCGTCAGGTGGACGAGTGCCGCGCCCAGCACGTTGGCCCGCACCTGGGGGGCGAGCGAGCGGGCGAAGGCCGCGAGGAGGTCCCGGGCGGGGCCGGACGCCGTGCCGGGGCCCGCCGCGACGAAGTCGGAGACCGCGCGTTCGTAGGGCGCCTCGGGCTCGGTCCAGGTGGTGTGGAGGCCCGCCTCGCGCACGGCCTTGAGCAGTGCGGGCTCCAGCCTGCCCGCTGTCTCGGAGGCCGGCAGATCCACGCAGCCGAAGGCCGACTGCCAGGCCGCCCAGGAGAGCTGGGCGTCCGGTGTCTTCGTCGATGTCGCCCCCGTCACCTGGCCCACCAACTCGGCCCACCGGGAGGGGCACTCCGAGAGGACGGCGATCCGGGCGCGGACGTCGGCGCTGCGCTTCGTGTCGTGCGTGGTGAGTACCGTGCCGGTGGTCGGCCAGTCGCGCGCCAGCCGGGCGCAGAACGCGTGGAAGGCGGCGGGCTCCACCGCGGGCCCGCCCGGCCGGCCGCCCACTTCGGTCGCCGAGATCAACGGTACGTACCGGTAGAACGCGGTGTCCTCCACGGACTTGGCGTGCAGGGCGGAGGCGGTCTGGGCGAACCGGGCGCAGAAGGAGACCTGTTCCGGGCCGTCGCTCAGTCTTCCGAGCGCGAGCTCCCGTACCACGTCCACCGCCCCGGCCTCCTCGGGTACCAAGAACGCGGCCTTCGCGTCCCGTACCGCCGCGTCCGGCAGAGCCGCCTCGGCGGACTCGGTGACCGGGCCGCCCGCCACGACGTACGGCCGGTACACCGGGACGCGGACCAGCAGTTCGGTCACGGCCGTGTGCAGCGCCCACGGGGCGTGGTCGCGGAGCCGGGGCTCCCGGGCGCAGATCCGTGCGGCCAGCCGGGTGAGCCAGGCCGTCTCGGCGGCCAGGTCGTGGCCGACGACATGCCGGGCGGCCCGCCGCGCGGTCTCGGGCCAGGAACCGCCCCCGTCGGCCGAAGGAGCGGCGAACGCGCGGTAATGGCCGAGGAGTTCGGACGAGCCGAGCGGGTCGGTGAAGAGGCCGTCGACGCGGTGCAGCGCGTCGTATCCGGTGGTCCCGGCCACCGCCCAGCCGGCCGGGAGGGTCTCCTCGCCGGTGAGGATCTTCTCCACCACCGTCCACCGGCTGCCGGTCCCTTCGGCCAGCCGCTCCAGGTACGCGGCCGGATCGGCGAGGCCGTCCGGATGGTCGACGCGCAGCCCCTCGACGACACCGTCCCGGACGAGTTCGAGGATCTTGCCGTGGGTGGCGTCGAAGACCTCGGGGTGCTCGACCCGCACGGCGATCAGGTCCGCGATGGTGAAGAACCGCCGATAGTTCAGCTCCGTGCGGGCCAGTCGCCACCAGCCGAGCCGGTAGTGCTGGGCGTCCAGCAGTCCGGGCAGGGCCAGCCCCTCGGTGCCCGGGCGCAGCGGGAACTCCTGCTCGCCGTGGCGCAGCACCGTTCCGTCGACGGTGAACCCTCCCAGCTCGTCGCCGACCGGGCCCGCGAGCACGGGCAGCAGCACCTTTCCGCCGCCGCCCTCCCAGTCGATGTCGAACCAGCGGGCGTACGGCGAGGACGGCCCGTCGCGGAGCACCTCCCACAGCGCCCTGTTGTGGCGCGGGGACGCGGCCATGTGGTTCGGCACGATGTCGACGACCAGCCCCATCCCGTGCGCGCGGGCCGTCGCCGCGAGGCCGCGCAGCCCGTCCTCGCCGCCCAGCTCGGTGCGGACCCGGCCGGGATCGGTGACGTCGTACCCGTGGAGCGACCCGGGCACCGCCTCCAGGACGGGGGAGAGGTGGAGATGGGAGATTCCGAGCGAAGCGAGGTACGGGACCGCCTCCCCGGCGTCCGCGAAGGTGAAGTCCGGTTGGAGCTGGAGCCGGTACGTGGCGGTGGGCGTCATGACCGGTTGAGTACCCACTCGCGGCCCGTCCGTGTCATCCGCCGCGCTCCCGGCTGCCCGTGACCGCACGGATGCACCCGGGGGAATTCACCCGGACGGTGGGTGCGGGACACCGGTCCCGCACCCACCGTCCCCACTCAGGCGGGGCGCTTGAGGACGGTGAGGCTCCGGCCGATCAGCGAGAGGTGCTCGCCCGCCGCGACCTTGGGCCCGCTCCCGGGCGGCACCCCTTCCGGGCGGCCCGTGTCGACCACGACCTCCCACTGCGCGCCGTGGTTGACGGGCACCGCGAAGTCCAGCGTTTCCGCGCCCGCGTTGAACATCAGCAGGAAGGAGTCGTCGGAGATCCGCTCACCGCGCGGTCCGGGCTCCGAGATGGCGTGCCCGTTGAGGAAGACGGTCATGGCCTTGGCGTGCGCGGCCTGCCAGTCCCGCTGGGTCATCTCCTTGCCCTCGGGCGTGAACCAGGCGATGTCCGAGAGCTCGTCGTGGGTGCCTTCGACGGGGCGTCCGTGGAAGAAGCGGCGCCGCCGGAACACCGGATGGTCCCGGCGCAGCCAGACCATGGCCCGGGTGAACTCCAGCAGCCCGTCGCCCGGTTTCCGTACCTGCTGCGCACCGTCCTCCCCGCCCTCGTCGGCCTCGCCCGGCTTGCGCCCGGGATCGGGCCAGTGAACCCAGGAGAGTTCGTTGTCCTGGCAGTAGGCGTTGTTGTTGCCGTTCTGCGTGCGGGCGAACTCGTCGCCGTGGCTCAGCATCGGCACGCCCTGCGAGAGCATCAGCGTGGCGATGAAGTTGCGCATCTGCCGCGCCCGCAGCTCCAGCACGCCGGGATCGTCGGTCTCGCCCTCCGCTCCGCAGTTCCACGAGCGGTTGTGGCTCTCGCCGTCGCGATTTCCTTCGCCGTTTGCCTCGTTGCGCTTGTCGTTGTACGAGACGAGGTCGTGCAGGGTGAAACCGTCGTGGCAGGTGGTGAAGTTGATCGAGGCGAGTGGGCGGCGGCCGTCGTCCTGGTAGAGGTCGGAGGAGCCCGTCAGCCGTCCCGCGAACTCCGCGAGCGTCCTCGGCTCGCCCCGCCACAGGTCGCGCACGGTGTCGCGGTACTTGCCGTTCCACTCGGTCCACAGCGGCGGGAAGTTGCCGACCTGGTAGCCGCCCTCGCCGACGTCCCAGGGCTCCGCGATCAGCTTGACCTGGCTCACCACCGGGTCCTGCTGCACCAGGTCGAAGAAGGACGACAGCCGGTCCACCTCGTGGAACTGGCGGGCGAGCGTCGCCGCCAGGTCGAAGCGGAACCCGTCCACGTGCATCTCGGTCACCCAGTACCGCAGCGAGTCCATGATCATCTGGAGTACGTGCGGGGACCGCATGAGCAGCGAATTCCCGGTGCCCGTGGTGTCCATGTAGTAGCGCTGGTCGTCCGTCAGACGGTAGTACGAGGCGTTGTCCAGCCCCCGGAAGGAGAGCGTCGGCCCCAGGTGGTTGCCCTCGGCGGTGTGGTTGTAGACCACGTCGAGGATCACCTCGATGCCCGCCTGGTGCAGCGCCCGCACGGCCTGCTTGAACTCCAGCACCTGCTCCCCGCGGTCGCCCCAGGAGGCGTACGCGTTGTGCGGGGCGAAGAAGCCGATGGTGTTGTAGCCCCAGTAGTTGGCGAGTCCGGCGTCGGCCAGACGATGGTCCTGGACGAACTGGTGCACCGGCATCAGTTCGATCGCGGTGACCCCCAGCTCCGTCAGATGGGCGATCACCTCCGGATGCGCCAGGCCCGCGTAGGTGCCCCGCAGCTCCTTCGGGAGACCCGGGTGGAGCATCGTCAGGCCCTTCACATGGGCCTCGTAGATCACCGTGCGGTGGTAGTCCGTACGCGGCCTGCGGTCGTCGCCCCAGTCGAAGTACGGGTTGACCACGACGGAGCTCATCATGTGCGGCGCCGAGTCGAGGTCGTTGCGCGCGTCGGGCCGCCCGAAGGGGTAGCCGTACACCGCCTCGCCCCACTCGATCTTCCCGGCGACGGCCCGCGCGTAGGGGTCGAGCAGCAGCTTCGCGGAGTTGCACCGCTGCCCGTTCTGGGGTTCGTAGGGCCCGTGCACGCGGAAGCCGTACCGCTGACCCGGCATGATGCCGGGCAGGTAGGCGTGACGGACGAACGCGTCGGTCTCGCGGAGCTCGACCGCCGTCTCGGAACCGTCCTCGTGCAGCAGACACAGCTCGATGCGGTGGGCGGCCTCCGAGAAGACCGCGAAGTTGGTCCCGGCGCCGTCGTACGTGGCGCCGAGCGGATACGCCTGTCCCGGCCAGACCTGCATAGATATGACTCTTCCACTTCTGATCCGGGTGTGGTGCGGTTCTTCAGCCAGATAATCCCCGAAAGAGGCGCGCACACCTAGTACGTCGGCCGGTGCGGTCGCGAACGGGAGCGTGCGGGCCGTGTACCCCGGCGCGGGGCCGTCAACACGCCGCACCGCGGGACACCCCTCCGGCCCGGACACGTCCGCGGGGCCCTTGCCGACGCCCCGAACACCGGCCCCCCCGCTGGTCACCTCACTATGAATCAGCTCACTCCGTCCGGGCCCCCGCCAGGGAACCCGTGTTTTCGGTACACCAGTTGACGGAGCGTCCTCGGCAGGGGGCTGCACGGGTCCGTGCTCGCGGAGTACCCTTCCGTGATCGTTGGGTGGGGGAGTGGAAGGCGGTGCACGGGTGAGCTCGGGAGGGTTCGAGCTGCCTCCGGGTGACGTGAGTCACGAGGGGGAGCCGAACGACGGACCGCCCGGGACGGTATCCCTGGCGCAGCCCCTGGAGATCGGCGCGGAGCTGGGATGGAGCGCCGAGGACTGGGGCGAGGTGCGGACACGCGCCCAGCGCGCCGGGCGTGCGTACATCTGGCTGAATCTCGTCGAACAGCGGCTCCGCGCGGTCGTCGCCGCCGTGCTGCGCCCCGTCTACGCGCCGGTCAACGGCGAGGACTGGGTGGTGGCCGCCGCGGGGCCCGCCGGGCAGGAGTGGGTGCAGCGGGCCGTCGCGGTGCGCGAGGTGTCCCGCAGGAAGGGCTACCTGCTCGACCCGGCGGACGACAACGTCCTCAGCTTCCTGACCTTGCCTCAGCTGCGCGAGCTGATGGTCCAGCACTGGCCGTGCTTCGAACCGTACTTCGACGACCGGCGCGACGTGGAGCTGGCCCTGGACGAGCTGGAGGTCGCGCGGAACGTCGTCTCCCGCAACCGCGCCCTCAACGAGGCCGTCCACGCCCAGGCCGAGCGCGCCTCCCAGCGGCTCCTGACCATCCTCGGCGGCGGGGCCGCCGTCCCCTCCTCCGACCGGCTGCCGGTCGACGCCGTCGAGTCCCTGGTCGGCGACCGGTACGCCGACGTCGTCCAGGTCCACCCCGACCGGGTCAGGCTCCAGCGCCAGCTGCCCGCCGAGGACCTGTTCGGCAACTCCCGGCGGCTCGACGCGATCGGCATAGGGCTCAACCTGCTCGTCCAGAACTTCTCCGGACGGCGCCTGGTCCGGCTCGCCGAGACCGGCTGCCGGATCCGGCTGCTCTTCATCAACCCGGCCAGCAGCGCGGTCCGCCGCCGCGAACGGGAACTCAACCTCCGCAAGGGCGAGCTGAGCCGGTCGGTGGAGATGAACATCCTCCACATGCGGCGCGTGCGCGCCAGACTCCGCGACCCGGGCGCCTTCCAGATCCAGGTGTTCGACGAGACCCCCCGCTTCACCGCCTATCTGGTGGACGGCGACGGCTCCGACGCGGTCGGCGTCGTCCAGCCCTATCTGCGCCGCGCACGCGGGATGGAGGCACCCGTCCTGGTCCTCCGGGGCGGCGGGCGTGCGGTCGTGCGTCCGGGGCAGGAGGCCGAGCACGGGCTGTTCGAGACGTACCGCGAGGAGTTCGAGTCGGTGTGGACCGACTCCCGCCCGGTCTCCTGAGTCTCCCGAAGCCGACGGTCTCCGGGGAGGCCCCGGGACCGGCGCTCGGGGGCCGTACCGCACCGGCTTCGGGGCCGTACCGCACCGGCGTCCGGGAGGCCCCGGTCCGTCTTTCCGGCGGTACCGGGCCGGACCGCCCGCCGACCGGTGTGTCAGTGGTGCGTGGCAGGGTGTCCCTCACTGGGGGTAAGCACCACGGAGGAGGTACGGGATGAGCTGGATCAGTGGGCCGCTGGTGGCCTTCGACCTGGAGACCACGGGCACCGACGTCGAGACCGACCGCATCGTCACGGCGGCGGTCGTGCGGCTCGACGCCGACGGGACGGTCGCGGAGGAACGCACCTGGCTGCTCGATCCGGGAGTGGTGATACCCGAACAGGCCTCGGCGATCCACGGCATCTCGACGGACCACGCCCGCGAGCGCGGAGTGCCCGCCGCTGCCGCCGTCGAGGAGATCACCCGGACCGTCGCCGAAGTGCTGCGCGCGGGGACGCCCCTGGTGGTGATGAACGCGCGCTACGACCTCTCCCTGCTCGACCGCGAGTGCCGCCGGTACGGCGTCGAGTCGGTCAGCGAGCGGCTGGGCGGCGCGCCCTCGCCCGTCATCGATCCGCTCGTGATCGACAAGCACGTCGACAAGTACCGGAAGGGGAAGAGGGCTCTCCACGCCCTGTGCGCCCACTACGGAGTCCCGCTCGACGCCGCCCACGACGCGAAGGCGGACGCCGTGGCAGCCGCCCTGGTGGTGCGCCGGATGGCGGAGAGGCACCTGCCGGTCGGGGCGATGCCCCTGGCGGACCTGCACGACCTCCAGGTGCGCGCGGCGGCCGAACAGTCGGTCTCCTTGCAGGCCTATCTGCGGCGCACCGCCGACCCGGCGGCCGTCGTCGAGCCCGCTTGGCCGCTCCTGCCCCGGCGCCGCTGACCGCCCCGGGGGGACCGGCCGGGCGTCATGGTGCCGCACCCGCGCGGCCCGGTGAGGCGTCTTTCCCACCGGACGGCTCCGGGGTGCCCCGCCGACGCGTTCGGTCCATCTCGCGCCACTCCGGCCGCAGTCCGGCCAGGTTCGTGGTGAGGAAGTACAGGGCCCCACAGGCGAGCAGCACCGGCGTGAGCCCGGCAGCGGTCACCGCCGCCCCGGCCAGCAGCCCCCCGAGAGGGATGCCGGCCCAGGCCAGCGAGTCGCCGAGCGCATTGACCCGGCCCAGCATGCGGCGCGGCACCCGCTCGACGAGAACGGCCCCCAGCACGGGGTTGATGAAGCCCCCGCCGAAGCCGCCGACGGCGAAAACGGCGACGACCGCCCACAACGGGGCGTCCGAGGCGAGTACCAGAAACCTCGGGGCACCGATGAGGAGGAACCCGCCGAGGACGACCGGCCTGCGCCGGAGCCGGTGCGCGGTGGGCGGCGACCGCGCTGACCGTGTCCGTCGTCCAGGAGACGGCCCGCGGGCCGATGCGGTCCACCACCGGCCCCGCGAGCGCCTTGACCAGGACGTAGGGGGCCATCTCGCAGAAGGCGACCAGTCCCGTCCGGGTGGCGCTGCCGGTCGTGACGAGCACGAACCAGGGGAGTGCCACGGCCGAGATCCGCGTACCGGTCAACGACACGGCCATGGCCGTCAGCACTCCGCCCAGCGGCCGTAAGGACCGCCCGCCGGGTATGCCGCCGGTGGCCGGGGCAGCCCCGGTCACGACTCCTCCGACGCGGTCCCGGAGCCGGTGCGCGCGGGCGGAACGCGTGTGCCCGGCTCGGGCAGGATGTGCGTGATGAGGTCGACCCGCTGCGCCCCCTCAGGAGCACCGGCGGCGTCCGGGCCGTCCGCCCGGTAGCGGGCGACGACGGCCCTCAACTCCTGCCGCAGGGAGACGGCTTCGTCGGGGGTGAGCCACAGGGACCAGTCGCTCATGTCGAAGGTCCCCCGCCACGCCTCGGGGAGTGTCTGCACCTCGTTCAGCGTCCGCTGGGTGCGCAGGGTGTAGGTGGCGGCGACGGACCGGAGGTACGTCAGCGCCGCTTCGGGCTCCTGGTCGACCAGGTTCCGGTCGCTGAGCTCGGTCGTCCGGTGGACCGAACGCCACCAGCGCTCCCGCGCGTTGCCGCGCTCCGCGTCCTCCTCGACGAATCCGGCCGCACCGAGTTGACGCAGGTGATAGCTGGCCGTCCCGGAGTTCACCCCCAGCCGCTCCGCGAGGCGGGTCGCGGTCGACGGGCCGTGGCTCCGCAGCACCTCGACCAGCTGCACGCGCAGCGGATGCGCCAGGGCGCGAAGTCCCTTGGCGTTCAGAACGACTGAGTTCTTCTCGGTGGAGCCGTCGGCTCTCTCCGTGGCATCGGTCATGGCGTACACCGTAGATTGCAAAGAGTTCTTCGCACAGGGTTGTTCGCGAAGAACTCTTTGCAATCTCTGTCCGGCAGGAACCGACGGGGGCGACCGCCACACCTCAGAAGGGGTACCACCGCACCTCGGGGTCGCCGTCCCGGAGGGAGGCGACCCGGCGGCGGAACTCGGCGAGCGCCTTCGGGTTGGCCGGAGCGTGCTGGGCGACCCAGGCGCAGCTCGCCGTCTCCCGCGCCCCGCGCAGCACGGCGCAGCCGTCCCACTCCCGTACGTCCCAGCCGTAGGCGGCGGTGAACGCGTCGTACGCGTCGGCGGGCAGCCCGTACCGGTCGCGGGAGAGCGCGAGCACCACGAGGTCGTGCTCGCGCAGGTCGAAGGAGAAGGTCTCCAGGTCCACCAGGACCGGGCCGTCCGGGCCGACGTGGACGTTGCGCGGCAGCGCGTCGCCGTGCACGGGGCCCGGGGACAGATGCGGTACGAGGGCGGCGGCGGCAGCCGCGAAGCCGTCCCGGCGCGCGCGCAGGTAGTCGGCGTCCGCCGGGTCGATCGCGTCGCCCGCCAGCTGGAGCCAGCGCTCGACCCCGCCGAGCAGTTCGCGACGGGGCAGGGTGAATCCCTCCGGGGCCGGGAGTGCGTGCACCAAGGTCAACAGGGGGGCCAGATCGCGCGGTTCGGGCGGCCGGACCGCGTCCGGAAGCCGGTGCCAGAGGGTCACCGGGTGCCCCTCCACCATGCGGGGTGCGGGCTCGGCCGCCCGTACGGCCGGGACGTGGGCGTCCGCGAGCCAGCCGGCCACGGCGACCTCGCGCGCGGCACGTTCGCGCAGCTCCGGGTGGTGCGTCGCGTCGCGGCCGACCTTGACCACCAGATCGCCCACGGAGAAGGCCGCGTTCTCGCCCAGCGCGAGGAGTTCCGCCCCGGAAGCGGGACCGGAAGGGCCGTTTCCGGCCAGTCCCGCGGCGGTCAGTACCTCGCGTGCTCGCTCTTCGTTCATGGCCCGATTTTCGCATTCTCGCAGGCCACCTTGACGAACGGTCGGCTCGTCAGGACCATGACGGAGGCCGGACGAACGGCCAGAGCGGCAGAAAGCCGATCGGATGAGACAAAGAGGGCAGACAGTGACATTGGCGACTCCGGCCGCGACGGAGCGGACGGGCGGCCGGTGGCCGGGCGGCCGGTGGCCGGGGCAGCGCCGCACGGACGGCCGCCACGGCGCCGAACGTGCCGCCCGCGACCGGGCCACCTGGTTCCTGGTGCTGCCCGCGCTCCTCCCGATCCTCGTCCTCAGCGTCGGACCGCTGCTCTACGGCATCGGGCTCGCCTTCACCGACGCCCAGTCGGGCCGCACCCGCTCCACCCAGTGGATCGGCGCGCTGAACTTCCAGGACCTGCTGCACGACACGCTTTTCTGGGACTCCTTCCGGATCGGACTGCTCTGGGCGGTCGGCGTCACCGTCCCCCAGTTCGTGCTCGCCCTCGGTCTCGCGCTGCTGCTCAACGAGAACCTGCGGATGCGCTGGCTGGCCCGCGCGCTCGCGATCATCCCCTGGGCGATGCCCGAGGTCGTCGTCGGCATCATGTGGCGGCTGGTCTACAACCCCGACGCGGGCATCCTCAACCAGACCATCCGCGATCTCGGCCTCGGCGACGGCCGCGACTGGCTCACCGGCTTCGGCACCGCACTGCCCGCCGTGATCGTCGTGGGCGTCTGGGCCGGGATGCCCCAGTCCACCGTCGCCCTGCTGGCCGGACTCCAGAACACCCCGCACGAACTCCACGAGGCCGCCGCCCTCGACGGCGCAGGGGCCTGGCGCCGCTTCCGTACGGTCACCTGGCCCGCGTTGAAACCGGTCGCGCTCTCCATCACAGCACTCAACTTCATCTGGAACTTCAACTCGTTCGCCCTGGTCTACGTCCTGACCAGCGGCGGACCCGGCGGACGGACCCGGCTGCCGATGCTCTTCGCGTACGAAGAGGCCTTCCGCTACGGGCAGTTCGGCTACGCGGCGGCGATGGGCTGCGTGATGGTCGCGGTGATCTCCGTGATCCTCGCCGTGTACCTCGCCGGCCGGCTCCGGGGAGGGGACGACCGTTGAGCATGCGCACCGGACGCGCCACCCGCGCGGGGCAGTACCTCGCGCTCACCGGCTACCTCGTCTTCCTGGCCTTCCCGTTCCTCTGGCTGATCTCCACGGCCTTCAAACCAGCCCGCGAACTGGGCTCGCTGCACCCCACCTGGATTCCCGAGCACCCCACCCTGGACAACTTCCGCCAGGCGTTCGACGAACAGCCGCTGCTCCAGGCAGCCGGGAACTCGGTCCTCGCCGCCGTCAGCGCCGGAGTGATCTGCGTCCTGATCGCCACCCCGATGGCCTACGTGATGGCCCGCCACCGCGGCAGGCTCTCGGCCGCCGCCACCGGCTGGGTCGTGATCAGCCAGGCGTTCCCCTTCGTCCTGCTGATCATCCCGCTCTTCCTCATCCTCAAGAACCTGCACCTGATCAACTCCCTGGCCGGCCTGATCATGGTCTACGTCGTCTGGTCGCTGCCCTTCGCGCTCTGGATGCTCGTCGGCTACGTCCGGGCCGTCCCCGCCGAACTGGAGGAAGCGGCCTCCGTCGACGGCGCCGGACGCCTGCGCATCCTCGTCTCGGTCACCGCCCCGCTGCTGGCCCCCGGGATCGTGGCCACCGCCCTCTTCGCGTTCATCACCGCCTGGAACGAGTTCTTCTTCGCCCTCGTCCTGCTCAAGACCCCGGAGAAGCAGACCTTGCCGGTCGTCCTCACCCACTTCATCGGAGCCGAGGGCGCGGCCGACCTCGGTCCGCTCGCCGCCGCCGCGTTCCTCGCCACCCTGCCCTCGCTCCTCCTCTTCGCCTTCATCCAGCGCCGGATCACCGGCGGCATGCTGGCCGGGGCGGTGAAGAGCTGATGCGCGCGCTCACCAGGGCCGCAGCCGCGGCGGCCACCGCGCTCACCCTGCTGCTCGCCGGATGCTCCGGCGGCGGGGCGGACGGCACCGACGCCGACGGGACGGTGCACCTGCGCTTCCAGTCGCTGGCCTGGCAGACGGAGTCGGTGAAGGCCAACAAGGAACTCGTCGCGG
The DNA here is from genome assembly GCF_042728795.1 of Streptomyces sp. NPDC060184. Taxonomy (NCBI): domain Bacteria; kingdom Bacillati; phylum Actinomycetota; class Actinomycetes; order Kitasatosporales; family Streptomycetaceae; genus Streptomyces; species Streptomyces sp. NPDC060184. The sequence goes on along the minus strand of NZ_JBHWYX010000046.1, from coordinate 10,766 downwards.
AGTGGAACGCCACCCACCCCCGCATCCAGGTGGACTACGTCCAGGGCAGCTGGGACAGCGTCCACGACCAGCTGCTCACCTCGTTCGAGGGCGGCGAGGCGCCCGACATCATCCACGACGCCTCCGACGACCTCGCCGACTTCGCGTACGGCGGCTACCTCGCCGATCTCCGTACCCTCCTCCCCGGCCGGCTGACCGAGGACATCCCGGCGGCCTCCTGGTCCACCACCACCTTCGACGGCGGTGTCTACGGCGTGCCGTTCCTCCAGGAACCCAAGGTCCTCATCGCCAACACGAAGATCCTCAAGGCCTCGGGCGTCCGCATCCCCACCGCCGACCGGCCGTGGAGCTGGGAGGAGTTCCGCCAGGTCACCAAGGAGCTCACCGGGAAGGGGCGGTACGGGGTCGCCTGGCCGCTCAAGGAACCCGTCTCCGTCACCCTCAACCTCGGGCTCTCGGCCGGAGGGCAGCTCTTCCACCGGGGCCAGGACGGGAAGGTGGACCTCCGCTTCGGCGAGGGCGACGCCGTGGTGCCCCGCACCATCCACGACCAGGTCACCGTCGACCACAGCGCCGCCCGGACCGCCCTCGGCATGGGCGGCTCCGACACCCTGCCCGGGTTCTTCGGCGGCAAGTACGCCATGGTGCCGCTCGGCTTCGCCTACCGGCAGCAGGTCGTGGAGCAGGCCCCCGAGGGCTTCGAGTGGAGCGTGCTGCCCGCGCCCGCCGGCAGCGACGGCACCGCCCAGGGGGTGAGCCCGCAGACCCTCTCCGTCGCCGAGGACAGCCCGCACAAGAAGGAGGCGGTGGAGTTCATCGACTTCCTCCTCGACCCGCCCAACATGGTCCGCCTCGCCAAGGGCGACTGGATGCTGCCCACCGGCACGAAGGCGCTCGCCGACCCGGCCCTGCACACCGAGGACCAGGGCTGGGCCACCGGCACCGCCTTGGCCCAGCGGCTCCGCCCGGCCCCCGCCCAGTCCGTACGCGGCTACCCGGAGTGGAAGGACAAGGTGGCCACCCCCGCGCTCCAGGAGTACTACAGCGGCACGATCGGCCTCGGTGAACTGACGGACCGGCTGGTGGACGACGGGAACCGGGTCCTCGCCCGCTACCAGCGCTGACCCCGCCGGACCCCGGCTGCGCGGGCGGAGCGTGGCTACACGGTGGGCCGCTGGAGCCAGAGCCACTGCGCGTAGGTGAGCGTCCCGTGGTCGGCGGGCTCCCGGGTGACCAGGCTTCCGTCCCGCATGGCCCGGCCCATCCCGCCGGGCAGCGGGATCTCCACGACCGGGCCTCGCTTGCCCGTGTGGTGCGCGTACGCCCTGACCATCGCGGACATCGACTCGACCCGGGGCCCGCCCAGATCCGGGACGCGCCCCGCCGGGGCGCCGGTGGCCAGCTCCACCAGCCGCTCGGCCACCTCGCGGGCGGCGACCGGCTCGGACTTCATCCTCGGTACGGTCACCAGCGGGCCCACCTTGATCCGCCCGTGGATCTGGCCCGCGAACTCGTGGAACTGCGTCGCCCGCAGGATCGTCCACGGCACCGCGCCCCTCTCGACCAGCCGTTCCTGGGCCACCTTGCCGGCGTAGTAGCCGTGCGGAGCCCGGTCGATGCCGACGATCGACAGCGCGACGTGGTGCCCCACCCCGGCCGCCTGCTCCGAGGCCTGCAGCTGCCGGGTCACCGAGGTGAAGAATTCCGTGGACGCCTTGGCGGACATGGTCTGCTTCGACACCACGTCCACCACCGCCGCGACCCCCTGGAGCGCCTCGGTCGCACCGGAGCCGGAGACCAGGTCGACACCGTTCGAGCGGGACAGCACCACCGCCTCGTGGCCCCGCTCGCGGACCACGTCGACCACGTGCCGCCCGACGGTGCCGGTGCCACCGGCCACTGCGATCTTCACGCGGATCTCCTGTCGCCGGGGCATCGGGCTTCACGCGGATTCCAGGGAGGACCCCGTCGGCCTGCTCCGGTGTCCTCCGGCACCGATCATCCCTCCGCTCGGGGCGGTCGGCACGTGCGCGCACGTCCTGACCGCTCCGGATCACCCGCTCCGGATCGCCCGTTGCCGCGCCACCCGTCCCGGATCACCCGGTGCCGCGCCACCCGTCCCGGATCACCCGGTGCCGCGCCACCCGTCCCGGATTACCCGGCCGGGTCCGGCGCGGGCTTCCGGTCGGCGGTGGGTTCCTTCAGGAGTCCGGTGGCCGACCGGTGGACCTTCGCCAGGGCGCTCAGGAGGATGTCGCGCTCGGCCCCGGTGAGCTCCGCGGTGACCTTCTCCTCGATCGCGCGCCGGTCCGCTTCGACGGGTTCGCGCAGCGCGCGCCCCGCGTCGGTGAGCCAGAGGCGGACGAGGCGGTTGTCCCGCTCGTCGCGGCGCCGTGTGAGCAGCCCCGCCGCGGTCATCCGGTCGGCCATCTTGACGACGGTGGGCGTCGTGACGTTCAGCGCGGCGGCGACCTCGCCGGGCGTGCTGCCGTCCCGCTCCCACAACCTGGCGAGCAGGTGGTTCTGCCCCACGTGCAGTCCGTGGCGCCGCATGGCCGCGTCGGCCAGCGCCCGCAGGGCCTTGGACGTCTTGCCGTGCAGGTCCAGGAACTCGGGCATCGGGCGGCCTTCCGGTCGTGGGCGGCCGACTCGGACCGCCGCGCGAGAATCGATTGACGGCTAATCATTCACCGGCTAACGTCTGTGGAAATTCGTTAGCTGGCAAATGACTTGAAGGATTCAGATGATACTGGTCACCGGAGCGACGGGGAACGTCGGCCGCGAGCTCACCCGCGAACTCGACGCGAAGGGAGCTGAGTTACGTCTTCTCGTACGCGATGCGGCCCGCGCCGCCGCACTGCCCGAGCGCGCCGAGCGCGTCGTCGGCGACCTGGGCGAGCCCTCGACACTGACTCCGGCCTTCGCCGGCGTCGACACGCTCTTCCTGCTCACCCAGGGCATCGGCACCGACCACACCGCCGCAGCCGTCGCCGCCGCCGCGGCGGCGGGCGTGGGGCATGTCGTGCACCTGTCCTCCCTCCACGTCACCATCGACCCGCTCCCCGCCATGGCCCGCTGGCACCACGAACGCGAGGAGATCGTCCGCGCCTCGGCGATACCCGCCACCTTCCTCCGGCCCGGCGGTTTCATGACCAACGCCCTCGACTGGCTCCCCACCCTCCACGAGGAGAACCACGTCCTCGACCCGGTCGGTCCGGGCCGCTTCGCACCGATCGACCCCGCGGACATCGCCGCGGTCGCCGCCCTCGTCCTCACCGGGACCGGTCATCGGGGCAAGGAGTACGCCCTCACCGGCGGCGAGGCGCTCACCGTCACCGAGCAGGTCCGCATCCTCTCCCGCGCCATCGGCCGAGACGTCGAGGTACGCGCGGTGAACACGCCGGACGAGGCCGTGCGGTCCCGCTTCCCGCACGGGGCGCCCCGGGCGCTCGCCGACGCCATCACCGAGGGCTTCATGCTCATGCGCGCCGACACCGTCGGGTTTCGGACGGACACCGTCGAACGGCTGCTCGGCCGCACACCGCGTACCTTCGCGGACTGGTGCGCACGTCACGCCGACGCGTTCCGCGGGCCCGAGTCCGCCTGGCATCCGTCCGGGTCGGCCTGACACCCGCCTGACCCGCCTGACCCGCCTGACCCGCCTGACCCGCCTGACCCGCCTGAGCCCGTCCGGCCCGTACGGCCGCCCGAGCCAGTCCGGCCCGCCCGAGTCCGTCCGGCCCGCGCTCCGGCGGAATCACCCGCCTCCTTCGCACCGCGCGGCCGTCCCGGCAGGGCCCGGGAACCTACAGCCCTTAAGGTGAGCCCCATGACGACGACGTACGCACTCCTGCTGCGCGGCATCAACGTCGGGGGCCACCGCAAGGTGCCCATGCCGGAACTGCGCGCGCTCCTCACGGAACTGGGCCACAGCGGTGTGAGCACGTACCTGCAGAGCGGCAACGCGGTCCTCACCGCGGCGAGCGACGACGAGAAGGAGGTCGCGGCCGGGATCGAGCGGGCCGTCGAGAAGCGCTTCGGGTTCGCCGTCGACTGCCTCGTCCGCTCCGGCGCCTACCTCCGCGCCGTCGCCGACGCGTGCCCCTTCCCCGCCGCGGAGTTGCAGGGCAAGCAGCTGCACGTCACCTTCTACGACGGGCCGGTCACCGAGGACCGCTTCGCACCGGTGGACCCCGCCGCCCACCTGCCGGAGGAGTTCCGGCTCGGCGACCGCGCCCTCTACCTCTATGCCCCGGACGGCCTCGGCCGCTCCGGCCTCGCCGTCGCGCTCGCCCGCCCCGCCGTCACCAAGGGGCTCGTCGCCACCAGCCGCAACTGGAACACCGTGGTCAAGCTCGTGGAGCTGACCCGTGACTGAACTCCCGTACCCGGTGGCCGAGGCCATCGAGAACGAGCTGCGCCTGCTCGACCCCGAGGTACGCCGCTCCGCGCCGCTCCTCGCGAAGGTGCTGCATCCCGAGTTCCGCGAGATCGGTACCAGCGGCCGGCTCTGGGACCGCGCGGCGATCATCGCGGAACTCACCTCCGAGGCGACCACCCGTCCCGTACCGCTGACCGCCTCCCGGATGGAAGGCGTCGAGCTCGGCCCCGGCCTCGTCCACCTGACCTTCGACACCGAGCACAAAGGCAGCCGCGCGCACCGGAGTTCCCTGTGGCGGCTGACCGACGGGGGCTGGCAGCTCTACTTCCACCAGGCCACCTTGTTCGTCGCGGACCCGTTCAACGAGGCCTGATCCGACGATCCGGGCGTGCCCCGGATCAGCGGCGGGTGACCCGCTGCGCCCGTGCGCTCCAGCGGCCTTCCGTGCGCGTGATGCGCACCGGATGACCGAAACAGTCGCTCACCCGGTCCGTGGTCAGCACCTCGTCGGCAGGCCCCGACGCCACGCACTTCCCGCCGCGCAGCAGCATCGCGTGCGTCGTGGAGGCGGGCAGCTCCTCCAGATGGTGCGTGACCAGCACCGTCGCCAGCTCCGGGTGCTCCTCGCGCAGGGCGTCCAGACTGTCCAGCAACTGCTCCCGGGCCGCCAGGTCCAGGCCGGTGGCCGGTTCGTCGAGGAGCAGCAGCCGGGGGCTCGGCATCAGGCTGCGCGCGATCAGCGTCCTGCCCCGCTCGCCCTGGGAGAGCGCGGGCCAGCGCGACGCTTCCTTGCCGGCCATCCCGAGCATCGCCAGCAGCTCGTCCGCCCGCGCCCGCTCGTCGGCGGTCGGAGACCAACGCGGCAGCGGTTCCACCGAGTTGGTGAGACCCGTGAGAGTGACCTGACGCACAGTCAGGGCCGACTGGAGCGGGTGGCGGGGGTTGACGTGCCCGAGCAGGGTACGCAGCTCCCGCAGATCCACCCGGCCCAGCGTCCTGCCGAGCACCTGCACCGTGCCCCGGGTGGGGTGGGTGACCGCGCCGAGCAGCCCCAGCAGGGTGCTCTTCCCGGCGCCGTTGGCGCCCAGCAGCGCCCAGTGCTCACCCTGCCGGACGGTGAGCGAGACGGTGTCCAGGATCGCCCTGCCGTCACGGACCACGGCGACCTCGTCGGCGTGGATCACCGGCACCGGTGCGTCGGTGAAAGGCACGACGGGCTCGGCGGCGGGCTCGGCGGGGAAGGAGAGGGGGTTGGCGGCGGGGGCCGTGGTCACGATGGTTGCTCCTTACATCCATGCATCCGACCCGTGGACCATATCGGTCCGGGATGTGGACGTGGAGCCGGGGCGGCCTCCGGGGGCGCTTTCAGGCCGACAGGGGAAGCGCCCGGGCGGCCCGTGCCTCGTCGTACCGCGCCAGCAGCAGCCGGGCCAGGGCCGGGGAGGCCCCGAGCACCTCGGAGAGCACGTCCGCGCCGGCCTCGACGGCGCCCGCGACGATCCGGTCCGGAAGCCGGCCGGGCGCGATGACGTACGGCGCCACGGCCACCCGGTCCACCCCCTCGGCGCGCAGCGCGCGTACCGCGTCCGCGGTGCGGGGGAACCCGCCGGGCGAATTGGCGGAGGCGAACGCAGGCCGCACGGCGCACCAACCGGTGTGCCGCAGCTCCCGCGCGATTTCAGCGATCACTGCGATCGCCTCCGGGTCCGTGGAGCCCGCCGAGGCCAGAACCAGCCCCGTCGAGCGTTTGTCGGCCGCGGTGAGCCCGGCCTCGTACAGCCGCTGCTCCAGAGCGGAGTGGAGCAGCGGCGACGGGCCGAGGACGCCTGCCTGCCGGATGCGCAGCCGGGGCAGCCGGGCCCGGGCCTCGCGCAGCACCGACGGGATGTCGGTCTTGGCGTGGAAGGCCCGGGTGAGCAGCAGCGGCAGCGCGACGACTTCCGTCGCACGCGCGGAGTTCGAGGAGTGCAGGCGCTCCAGCACTCTGGGCACCGACGGCGCGTTGAAGTCGAGGAACCCCGTCTCCACACGGAGCCCCGGCCGCAGCGACCGTACCCGCGCGGTGAGCGCGTGCACGGTCGCCGCGTGCCGCGGATCGCGGCTGCCGTGGGCGATGACGAGAAGGACGGGTGCGTGCATGGAGGTGACTCAGTTCTTGACGAGAAGACCGCGGCTGCGCAGCACCCACCGCTCCAGCGGACTGAAGATCAGCAGGTCGATCGCGACGCCGACGAACAGGATGAGCAGGATCGACAGGAAGATGCCGGGCATGTCGAAGTTGTTGCGGCCGTTCTCCAGCAACTGCCCGAGCCCCAGGCCGAGATCGGGGGAGGAGGCGATGATCTCGGCGGCCATCAGGGAGCGCCAGGAGAAGGCCCAGCCCTGCTTCAGCCCCGCGAGGTAACCGGGGAGCGCCGCCGGGAGCACGATGTGCCAGGTGCCGCGCAGCCCGGTGGCGCCGATGGTGCGTCCCGCGCGGAGGAAGAGCGGCGGGACCTGGTCGACGCCGGAGACCAGGCCGTTGGCGATCGACGGTACGGCGCCGAGCAGGATGACCGCGTACATCGTCCGGTCCACGAGTCCGAGCCAGATGACGGCCGGGGCGACCCAGGCCACCGAGGGCAGCGACTGGAGACCGGAGAGGATCGGGCCGAGCGCCGCGCGGACCACGCGCACCCGGGCGACCAGCAGGCCGAGCGGGGTGCCGATGACGACCGCGAGCACGAAGCCGAGCAGACCGCGCGAGACGCTGGTCCAGATGACCTCCAGCAGCGTGCCCTTGAGCCACATGTCGGTCGCGCTGTCCCAGACCGCGGACGGCGGCGGCAGCTTGTAGTCGTCCGTGACCTTCGCCCAGACCAGCACCTGCCAGACCAGGACGACCAGGACCACCGCGAGGACCGGCGGCAGGACCTTCTGGCCGAGGACCTCCCGTACCGGGGTGCGGCGGACCTGTACGGCGTCCAGCGCGTCGAGTCCGGCCTCCAGCCCTGCGAGGTCGTCGCGCTTCACGGTGCCGGCCCCGCCCACCGGTTCGGCGGACTTGATGTCAGTGCTGGCCATGACGGCGGATCTCCCCACGCAGTTCTTCGGTGATCTCGACGGACAGCTCCGCCACGGCGGAGTCCTCGATGCGGCGCGGGTGTTCGATGCCGACCGTCCACTCGCGGGCGATCCGTCCCGGCCGGGACGACAGCAGCACGACCCGCTGGGCGAGGCGCACCGCCTCGCGCACGTTGTGGGTGACGAAGAGGACCGAGGCGTTGGTCTCCCGCCAGATCCGGGTGAGCTCGTCGTGCAGCACGTCGCGGGTGATGGCGTCCAGCGCCGCGAACGGCTCGTCCATCAGCAGCAGTTGGCTGTCCTGGGCGAGCGCGCGGGCCATCGCGACCCGCTGGCGCATACCGCCGGAGAGCTCGTGCACCCGCTTGCCGTACGCCCCGCCGAGGCGTACGAGTTCGAGCAGCCGCTCCGCCTCGGGGCGGCGCTCGGCCTTGGGCACCCCGCGCAGCCGCAGGGCGAGTTCGATGTTCTTGCCCGCGGTCAGCCACGGGAAGAGGGCGTGCTCCTGGAACATCAGGGCCGGCCGCCCGCCGGGGGTCTCGATGGACCCCGCGGACGGGCGGTCGAGTCCCGCCACCAGGTTGAGCAGCGTCGACTTGCCGCACCCGGAGGCTCCCAGGAGGGTGACGAACTCGCCGGGAGCGACATCGAGCGTGATGTCGTCCAGGACGAGCTGCTGACCGGTGGGTCCGGCGAAGGACTTCGAGACGTGGGTGATACGAGCGGCGTGCTCGACCGACGCGCGGTCCTCGGCCTTGGTGAGCGTACTGGTCGCCATGGTCGTCACCTCCTGGGAATCCTGGTTCGGGTGGGCGGACGGACTAGGGCGTGTTGTGAAAGTGGCGCCGGCCGCCCGGAGGGCGGGTCGGGCGTCGTCCGGTGCGTGCGATCGCAAGGCGGAGGGTCGCCCCGATACTGGATGTATCGGGGCGATCCCGACAACGTGGCGAGCGTGCGTGCCGGGCGACGCCCGACAGGTGAAACTTTCACAACACGCCCTACTCGACGCCGAGACCGGCGTCGTCGACCGCGGGCTCGCCCTCGGCCTTCAGGACCTTGTTGAGCAGGGTCAGGTCGTAGATGCCGTCCAGGTCGGGCTTCTCCAGCAGGCCCGCCTTCACCGCGTGGTCGGCCTCCGCGTTCAGCGTCGCGGCCAGCGGGTCATTGGTGACCAGGATCGACTTCCAGGCCGGGTCGAGGATCTCGGGGGAGAGCGCCTTGCCGCTCAGCGCCTCCAGCGCCTTGTTGGCGGACGCCTTGGCCAGGTCCGGGTTCTCGTTGATCCACTTGTTCGTCTTCACCGAACCGCGCAGGACCGCCTCGACCACGTCGGGGTGCTCGGTCAGGAACTTCTGCGACACGATGATGTTGGTGATGACGAACTTGTTGTCCGGCCAGAGCGTCGTCTCGTCGAGCAGCACCTTGGCGCCCTCGGAGACCAGCTTGGAGGCGGTCGGCTCGGGAACCCAGGCGCCGTCCAGGGAACCGGCCTTGTAGGCGTCCGGCGTCACCTTGTTGTCCGAGCGGACGACGGAGACGTCGCCCTTGCCGCTCTGCGCGTCGACCTTCCAGCCCTGCTCGGATATCCAGTTGAGGAATGCCACGTCCTGGGTGTTGCCGAGCTGCGGGGTGGCGATCTTCTTGCCCTTGAGGTCCGCCAGCGTCTTGATCTTGTCCGGGTTGACGACGAGCTTCACGCCGCCGGAGGCCGAACCACCGATGATCCGCAGGCCCTTGCCCTCGGACTTGGTGAAGCCGTTGATGGACGGCGAGGGGCCGATGAAGCCGATGTCGATCGAACCGGCGTTGAGCGCCTCGATCTCGGACGGGCCCGCGTTGAAGGTCGAGGTCTTGACCTTCGTGCCGCCGAGCTCCTTCTGGAAGGTGCCCTCCTGGACTCCGACCAGGGCGGTGGCGTGCGTGAGGTTCGGGAAGTACCCGATGCTCACGGTGTCCGAGGAGAGCTTCTTCGCCCCGGTGGTGGCGGCGGCGTCCGTCTTCTTCGAGTCGTCGTCGGTCGACTCGGAGCCGTAGCCGCAGGCGGTGAGAACCACGGCGAGCAGCGGCAGTGCGGCGGCAGCGACGAGGCTGCGGCGGACGGTGGTACGGGTGGCTGGCACGGGAGGCTTTCCTCTCGTTGGCCGGGCTCTACGTCCCTCGGGTCTCCGGGGAGGCGGCCGGGCGGTCGGCAGGTCTTCGGCGGTACGGGCGGTGCGTGTGGTGCGGGAGGGCGCGCAGGCAGTGCGCGTACGTCATCGCGCACATCGCGCCACTCCGCCCTGGCCGCTGCCGAGGGCACCGCTGCCCACCCGACCGCCCTCCTTCGCGAAGGAGGAGAAGAAATCCGTTCTCATCAGAAGTCCCATTCGGCGTCGTCGTCGGCCGCTTCGGGTACGGACGCGCCCCGGGCGGCTTCGGCGAACGAGGCGCCCGCCATGCCGGCCGAGAGGGTCGTACCGTCCGCGGGGTCGATCAGCAGGAACGAGCCGGTACGCCGGGAGTCGGCGTACGCGTCGAGCGCGAGCGGTTCGGCGGTACGGACCACCACCCGCCCGATGTCGTTGGCGACCAGCTGCCCCGGGGCGGGGTGCTGGGAGAGGTCGTCGAGGGTTAGCCGCGAGGGGATGTCCTTCACGATCGCCTTGACCGTGCGCGTGGTGTGCTTCAGCAGCACCCGCCGGCCGACCGAGAGCGGCTGGTCCGCGACGTGGCAGACGGTCGCCTCGACGTCCTGGGTGGAGGCCGGGAGACTGCCGCTCGGCGCGATCAGGTCGCCGCGCGAGACGTCCACGTCGTCCGCGAGCCGCACCGTCACCGACTGCGGGGCCCACGCGGTGTCCACGCTCACGCCCAGCGCGTCGATGCCCGCGATCGTCGACGTACGGCCCGAGGGCAGGACGGTGACGGGCTCGCCGACCCGCAGCACGCCGGAGGCGATCTGGCCCGCGTAGCCCCGGTAGTCCGGGTGCTCGGCGGTCTGCGGCCGGATCACGTACTGCACCGGGAAGCGCGCCGGGCATTCGGTGAGGTCGTGGCTGACCGGGACGGTCTCCAGGTGCTCCAGGACCGTCGGGCCGCCGTACCAGTCCATGTGCGCGGACGGGTCCACGACGTTGTCCCCGGCCAGCGCGGAGATGGGGATCGCGGTGATCTCCGGGACGCCGAGGGAGGCCGCGTACGCGGTGAACTCCTCGGCTATCGCGGCGAACACCGGCTCCGCGTAGCCCACGAGGTCCATCTTGTTGACGGCGAGGACGACGTGGGGGACGCGCAGGAGGGCGGCGACGGCGGCGTGGCGGCGGGTCTGTTCGACGACGCCGTT
>NZ_JBHWYX010000045.1:0-70936 GCF_042728795.1 Streptomyces sp. NPDC060184 | reverse complement strand
CCCGCCAAAACGGGGCCGGGCGCGCCCCGGGTCTGCCCCCCGCCGGGTGCCCCCCGCCTCGGGGAGCACCGGCCGTTCTGTCGCTCGTACCGTCGGCCGTCAGCCCGCGGCACCCGCGCGGCGCCGGCGCGCCGCGACCACCAGGGCGCCACCGGCGACGACGGCGGCGGCTCCGCCGCCGAGGGCCAGACCGGTGGCGGGGCTCGTACCGGTGGCGGCGAGGGGGCCGTTGCCCTGCGCCGTCACGTTCGCGTTGCCGTCCGAACCGGCCGAACCGCCCGAACCCGAGCCGGACGTGGTGGGGGAGGTGCCGCCGTCGGCGTCCTTGTCGTCGGAGACGGGCCGGACCGTACTGCCGTCGGCCGAACCCGAACCCGAACCCGAGTTCGCACCGGAATCCGAGCCGGTGCCCGAGGTCCCGCCGGTGTGGTCAGTGCCGGTGCCGGTGCCGGTCCCGCCGTCGGCGGCTGCTTCGGCGGCGTCCTTCTCGTCCTGCGCGCGGGCCTCGAACTGTCCCGTCTCCAGGAAGGCGGCGACGTCTTCGGGCGTGCCGAGCAGCGCCTTCTTGCCCGCCTCCCGCACGTGCGGCCCCCCGGCATTGACGAGCTGCGAGACCAGCACGCGGTTGTCCGTGTCGCGGGCCTCGAACTGTCCCGTCTCCAGGAAGGCGGCGACGTCTTCGGGCGTCCCCCGCAGCGCCTTCTTGCCCGCCTCCTGCACCGAGGGCCCGCCCTGGCCGATGAGGTAGGCGGTGAGCACGCGGTTGTCCGTCACGCGGGCCTCGTACTGGCCGGTCTCCAGGAAGTCGGTCCTGTCCTGGGGGGTCCCGTCGAGCGCCTTGCTGCCCGCTTCCTTCACGCCCCGGCCGCCCTTGGCGATGATGCGTGCAATGGCGATGCGGTTGTCCTCGTCACGGGCGGTGTACTGACCCGTCGTGAGGAACGCGCGCATGGCCTCCGCGCCCCCGTCGATCGCCGCGCTGCCCCGCTCGGCCACCACGGAGCCCGTCCCGGCCGCGGCCATGAGCCGGAGGATCTCGATCCGGTCGTTCTCCGCCTGGTCGTCAGCTTCCGAGGACGAGGCCGCAGGAGGCGTGTCCGCGGCCGACACCGGGGGCTGGTCCGAGGCTTCGGCCGCCGAAGCGGGCGAGGACAGCAGGAAGGCCGGTGCGAGGGCCGCGGCGGCGAGCAGGCTGCCTGCTCTGGATATCTTCAAGAAAAACTCTCACTTCACCCAAAGGATCATCAATTTGATGAGGTGATTGTAGGGCGCACCCCTGACAGCGGGCCTCCGGATTCCGCCCGAGGAGCTTCCCCCGCACCGGCCCTGACGAGCGCTCGTGCCGGGCGCAGCGCGGGCACCTCGGCCGGATCCTCCGTATAAAGGCCTGAGAGCGGTACGGGGGCGGAGGCGGACCAGCGCCGGCGACGAGGAGGGCCATGCACCGGAGGGACCACGACCCGCACGGCACACCGGACGGTCAAGGCCCATACGGTGCCGGGGAAGACCGCGGTCCGCACGGCGCCGGGGAGGACCACGGCCCGGTCCGGTACGGACCGCCCGTCCCCGACCCGGGGCTCCCCGCCCTCCCCGGACTCGTCGGCGTGCTGGCCGCCGCCGCGGCCGACACCCGGCCGGAACCCCCGGGTGGCGGAACGGTCCTGCGCGAGGCGGCCTGCGCCTACTGGGCCCGGCGGGGACTGGCCGGCGTCCCCTCGGACGTCGCCGCCGCCCCGGGCGTCCAGGCGCTGCTGCTCGGGCTCGTCGCCGCCCACGGCGGTGACGTCCTCATGCCCAGGCCCTGCCCGGCGGCCTGGATTCCGCAGGCACGGCTGCTCGGCCGGCCCGCTTACCACGTACCGACGCCCGCCGAATGCGGCGGCGTGCCCGACCCGTACGCCCTGCTGGAGACCGTCCGCCGAGTACGAGCCGAGGGCGGGCGCCCCCGGCTCCTCGTGCTCTCCGTGGCCGACGACCCCACCGCCACCGTCGCGCCGCCCGAACTCGTCCGCGAGGCGTGCGAGGCGGCCGTCGCGGAGGGACTCCACATCATCAGCGACGAGACCTGGCGCGACACCCTGCACCGGCCGCACGACACGGTGCTGCTCAGCCCGGCCGAGATGTGCCCCGACGACGTCACCGTCCTCACCGACCTCTCCGGCGGGCTCACCCCCGCCGCCTGGCCCGTCGCGGTGGCGCGGTTCCCCGCCACTCGCCGGGGCGCCGTGCACCGGGCCCGTACCCTCGACGTCCTCACCGCGCTGGGCGCCCTCGTCGCGACGCCCGTCGCCCGGGCCGCCGCGCACGCCCTGCGCGAACCGGAAGAGGTCACCGGCCGGATCCGGCAGGCCGCCCGCCTCCAGGCGCGGATCGCCGCCGCCGCCCACCGCGCCGTGCTGGCCGCCGGAGCCCTGGCGAGACCCCCGCAGGCGGGCCGGCACCTCTACGCCGACCTCGGGCCCCTGCGCACCCGGCTGGCCGAGCGCGGGGTCACGGACTCCATGGAGCTGGAGGAGTACCTCACCGACCGGCTCGGCGCCCCGGCCCCGGGCGGGCACCGGTTCGGGGACGAGCTGGGCGCGCTGCGGGCACGTCTGGGGACCGGCCGCCTGGTGGGCGCGACGCCCGACCAGCGGGCCGCCTCCCTCACCGCGGCGGCGCCGCTGGAATTGCCGCACGTCGCGAACGCGCTGAGCATGTTCGCAGCGGCCTTCGACGAACTCCGGTGACGGGAGACCCGCGATGACCGAACAGACCGGGCCCTTCCGTACCGACGCGGACCGGGAGCCCCAGGAGGACACCGGCGCGCGGACCGGGCGCCCGCCCGTCGGGGAGCGCGTCTGGCCGAGGAGCTTCGCCGACCGGCTCACCGCCCCCCTGCCGGGCATCAGGGCCATGACCCGCCTGGTCCGCGAACGCTCGCTGCGGCCCGACGCGGCGGGGCTCCGGGGTGTCCACCTGCTGCCGTTCGACCCGGCCCCGCTGCCCCCGCCCGGTCAGGACGCCGTCACCTGGGCCGGGCACGCCAGCTGGATCGTCCGCGTCGGCGGGCTGACCGTCCTCACCGACCCCGTGTGGTCCCGGCGCATTCTCGGCACCCCGGCGCGGATCACCCCGGTGGGCGTGGCCTGGGAGACCCTTCCGCCGGTCGACGCGGTCGTCGTCAGCCACAACCACTTCGACCACCTGGACGCCCCGACGCTCCGCCGGCTCCCGCGCGACACACCGGTGTTCGTCCCGGCGGGACTCGCACGGTGGTTCAGGCGCCGCAAGTTCACCCGGATCACCGAACTCGACTGGTGGGAGACGGCCGAACTGCGGGGCGTGCGCTTCGCGTTCGTCCCCGCGCACCACTGGTCGCGGCGCACGCTCTTCGACACCTGCCGGTCGCTGTGGGGCGGCTGGGTCCTCACCGACACGACGAACGCCCCGGGGGCGCCGGGCCGGAAGATCTACTTCGCCGGGGACACCGGCTACGGCCACTGGTTCCGGGAGATCGGCCGCCACCACCCGGGCATCGATCTGGCGCTGCTGCCGATCGGCGCGTACGCGCCCCGGTGGTGGCTCGCCGACGTGCACACCGACCCCGAGGAGGCGGTGCGGGCGTTCGAGGACCTCGGCGCCAGGGCGATGGCGCCGATGCACTGGGCGACCTTCCTGCTCTCCGCCGAGCCGGTGCTGGAACCACTGGTGCGGCTGCGGGCCGCCTGGCACCGTGCGGGCCACCCGCGCGAGCGCCTGTGGGACCTGCCCATCGGCGGCTCGCGCGCGTTCGGCGAGCCGGCCTGAACCCCTCGTCCCGCGTGCGCCGGAGGTCCCGCCGTCAGCCCCAGACGCGCTCCGCGTAGGCGGCGAAGTTCCGGCCGAGGATCTTCTCGATGCGCCCGGATCCGTAACCACGCTTCTCCAGCAGCCGGATCAGCTCCCGGAACTGCTCCACTCCGCGCAGGTCGACCACGAAGGGGTAGGTGTCGGCGCGTTCGCCCGCGGCGCCGACGCCCGCCGCCTGCCGCTCGGCGACGTGCGCCGCGAGGGTGGCGGCGTAGGCGTCCAGATCGTCGATGGCGGTGACCGGGCCGTCCGTACCGATGCCGACGGCGTCCTCGCCGCAGACGTTCACCGCGTGCGCGATGTGCTCGACCACGTCGGCGGCCGTGGCATGACCGGTGGGGTTGAGGAAGGGCATGAAGTAGATCCCGACGAAGCCGCCGCGCCCGGCGACCAGCCGCAGTTCCTCGTCGGTCTTGTTGCGCGGCAGGTCGGTGACCGCCCGGCAGCCCGTGTGGTTGACCGAGACGGGGCGCGAGGAGATCCGGGCCGCCTCCAGGCAGGTGTTCTCGCCGCTGTGCGACAGATCCACCATCATGCGGCTCTCGTTGACCGCCTCGACCACCTCGCGGCCGAACGGGGTCAGCCCCCGGTTCTCCGGTGCCATCGAGCCGTCGCCCAGGTGGTTCGCCTGGTTGTACGTCAACTGGAAGACACGGACGCCGCGTTGCTGGAAGGTGGCGACGCGGCCGAGGTCGTCACCGACCGCGACGCCGTTCTGGAAACCGTAGATGACCCCGATCCGGCCCTCGTCCTTCGCCCGGTAGAGGTCGGACGCGGTGCGGACGTGCAGCAGATCGTCCGGGTGCGCGGCGATCAGGCCGTCCCACACGTCGAGTTCGTGCAGCGTGTGCTCGTACGGAGGCATGTCGCCCATCACGTACCCGAGCGTGATGTTGACGGCGTTCATCCCGGAAGCGTGCGCCTCGGCGATGGCCCGGCCGTCGACGGCCAGTTCGTCGATGGTCTGGAGGAGCTGGCCCGCGCCCTCGGCGGCCTCGGGGGCGTTGGGATTCTGCAGCTCGCCCAGCGCGTTGACGATCAGCATGCCGTCGGTGGAGGTGGAGGTGGAGGCGGTGGCGGTGGTCATCGGGGGCTCGTTCCTTCCAGGGGTGTGGTCGCGGGGGACTCCGAGGTGAACTCCGCGCGGTGGAGGCGCAGTCCGCGCTTCACCACCGAGGTGACGGTGCGCAGATTGCGGATGTCGGCCAGCGGATCGTCCGTCAGCACCACGAAGTTGGCGAGCTTGCCCTCGGCGACCGTCCCCATGGAGTCCTCCGCGCCCATGCTGCGGGCCCCGACCAGGGTCGCCGAACGGATGGCCCGCGCGGCGGGGACGCCGCACCGCTCGACCAGGAAGACCAACTCGTCGTGGACCGAGGGATAGGGCTGCTCCGGCGCGGTCTCGTAGTCGGTGCCGGTACTGATCTCCACCCCCGCCCGGTACGCCTGCGCGGTGAGGGCCGCCGAGAGTTCCGCGTTCTCCCGGGCCCGGGTCTTCTCCTCCGGGGTGTCCGCGTCGTCGGCGAGCCACTCCCAGAGCGTGTTCGTGGCGTCGAGCACGGTGCCCCGCTCCCGCATCCGCGCGAACAGACCGGCCATCTCCGGGTCGTCGCCGCCCAGGAAGCGGTCCCGGTCCACCGGGGGCTTGTCCTTGTACGTGGTCAGCGCCCGCTCGGCGAACTCGTGCACCAGCAGGTGGACATGGGAGACCGAGTCCACCCCGGACGCCACCACCTCGGCCGGTGAGGCGGGGAAGACCGCCGCGTGCGCCCAGACGCCGAGCCCCTGCCGGTGCGCCTCGGCGGTGATCGCCGCGACCAGCGGGGCCGGGAGGTCCGCGTAGATCTTGACGGCGGTGGCGTACGTGCCGGCGGCCCGCGCGACGGCCAGCGGCAGGTCGGTCTCCTCGGTGATCGCCTGCATCCACGGCACCTGTCCGGGCACCGCGCCCTGCGAGACCTGCCAGGTGCGCGGGTCGTCGAAGAACCCGGGCCCGGCGGTCAGCGCCGCGTAGTGGATGTCCGGGCCGGGGATCTCCCCGACCAGCGTGGAGCGCGCCAGGTCGGCGACGTGCCGCAGGTCGTCGGCCATGTCGCGGATCGCCGTCACGCCGCCGTAGACCTGGCGGCGCAACGCGGCCTCGGCGACGGGGCGGTTGGGGGGAGTGGCGATGTGCTGGTGGGAGTCGATCAGTCCCGGCACGACGAACGCGCCCTGCAAGTCGACGACCTCGGCCTCCGCGAGGAGGGCCACGGGGATGTCGCCGTCCGGTGCGACCGTCCTGATGCGCTCACCGTCCACCACGATCGAGGTCGCGGGCCGCGCGGCACCGCCCGTGCCGTCGATCAGCGTGGCCCCCCGGTACAGCACCACGGTTCCCTCCGCCGGGGCGGCGAAGGGGGCGGGAGCGCCGACATCCTCGTGAGCCATCGGGTCACACCTCTCCGGTCATCGCCGCGGCTGCGGCCTGGTGGATTACAACTGTTGTCATGCTGGTTCCGTCTGTGGAAACGTACGCTACCGTCCTTACTCCCTTGACCGGCAAGATTCCGCCGGGAACCGGGGAGCCGACCACCAGGTGAGGAGAGGGGAGACGAGGATGCCCAAGTCCTCCAATTCGGCCGTCGACAAGGCGCTCGACCTCGTGGAAGCGGTCGCGCGCTCCGATCGTCCGCTCCGGCTGAGCGAGATCGCCGACGACGTCGGCCTGCACCGGCCGACCGCCTACCGGGTCCTCGCCGACCTGGTCCGCCGCGGCTGGGTGCTGCGCTCCGGGGACCACTACCTGCCGGGGGCCGCCGCGCTGCGGTTCTCGCGCACCGCCGCCGCCAACTCCCTCGTGACGCTGGCCCGCCCGGTCCTGGAAGCCCTCTCCGCCCGTACCGGCATGATGGTCAACCTCCAGGTGCTGGAGCACGACCGCTCACGGGTGCTCGACGCGGTCCGGCCCGCCCGGCTGGAGATGATCAGCCTGCTCACCGACCGGACGCTGCCCGTGCACCGGTTCGCCGGACCGCTGGCCCTGGTCGCCGCGCTGGCCCCCGGAGCACGCGCCCCCTATCTGCGGCCCGCCGCGGAGGCCGGACACCCGATGCAGGGCCCCGAAGGACTCCTCAGCGACCTGGCCAGGGCGGAGCGCACCGGCTTCGCGGTCGAGCGGGGCCGCAACGAGGCCCTGGTCGCCTCCGTCGGACGCGCGGTGCTCGCGGGCCCCGGCAGGCCGCTCTGCGCGCTCACCGTGGTCGGACCCGACGCGGAGTTCGACGAGCCGTCACTGACCGCGCTGCGCGCGGCCCTGCTGGACGCCACCGCCGCCCTCGCGGAGATTCTGGGCGTGGAGGCGGAGCCGGAGGCGGCGGAGCCGGTGGAGCGGGCGCACGGAGGAGAGGACGCATGACCGGCGAGGTACTCGTACTGGACGCGGCGCGGACCCGGGCCGGACTCGACCCGGACCGGCTCGCGCAGGCGCTCACCCACGCGCTCGTCGAGGTGGCCCGGGGGACGGTCTCCGCGCCCCCGCGCATCGCCGCCGAAGCACCGGCGGGGCTCCTCGGCGTGATGCCCGCGTACGTCCCCGGCCTCGGCCTCGCCGCCAAACTCGTCTCCGTCTTCGCCGACCCCGCGAACCCCGGACGCAGCTCCCACCGGGGCGTGGTCGCCCTCTTCGACGAGACGGACGGCAGGCCCCTTGCGGTGATGGACGCGGAGAGCATCACCGCCGTCCGTACCGCCGCCACCGCGACCATCGCGCTGCGCGCGCTCGCCGGCCCGGACCTGAACCGGATCGCCGTACTGGGCACCGGCGTCCAGGCCGCCGCCCAGCTCGACCTGCTCGCCCGGCAGGACCCGGACACCCCCGTCGTGGTCGGCGGCCGGGACCCGGAGCGCGCCCGGACCCTCGCCGCCCGACACCCGCGCGCCACGGCCGACACCGTCGAGGGCGCCGTACGCGGCTCCGGCGCGGTGCTCTGCTGCACCGGTGCGCGCGAACCGGTGCTCCGGCGCTCCTGGCTGGCCGAAGGGGCCCACGTCTCCTCGGTCGGCGGTTCCCACGGGCCGGAGCTGGACGCCCGGACCGTGGAGGAGGGATCGCTCTTCGTCGAGTGGGCCGGAGCAGCCTCCGCCCCGCTCCCCGCCGGCGCCCACGAGCTCCAGGGCCTGCCGCCCGGCCGGGCCACCCTCCTCGGCGACGTCCTCTCCGGCGATCACCCGGGCCGCCGCACCGCCGCCGAGCTGACGGTCTTCAAGTCCACCGGGCACGCCGCTCTGGACGTGGCCGCGGCGGCGGTCGCGTACGCCGGGGCACGGGAGGCGGGGAGGGGAACGAGCCGCGCGTCCTGACGGGGCGGAACATCCGAGGGGAGCGGGCCGCGCGCTCTCACGTGGCGGAACAACCCAGGACAGCGAGCCGCGCGTCCTGACGGCGCGGCCCGGTGGCCCTCGGCGCCCGGATCAGTGCCCGAACCGGGCCCGCAACCCGCGCCACCCGGCGGGAACCCCGCTGATCAGCAGCGTCAGCGCCACGGCGGCCACCACGCCCTGCCAGGGTTCCGGGAAGAGCGAACCGCCCAGGATGCCGATCAGCTGGTAGGTGGCCGCCCAGGCGAGACAGGCCGGAACGTCGCCCCGGGCGAACCGGTGCAGCGGCATCTCGCCCAGCAGGCACGCCAGCATCACCGGTATCCGGCCCGCCGGTATCAGCCGCGACAGCACCAGCACCATCACCCCGTGCTCGTCCAGCTTCCGCTGCGCCTGCGCCAGCCGTTCCGGGGCCGCCCGGTCGGTGATGACCTTCAGCCACTTCGAGCCGTTCTTGGAGTGCACGCCCCGCTTGCCGAGCCAGTACAGGCAGATGTCACCGAGGAAAGCCGCCGTGGCGGCCGTGAGGAAGACGAACAGCAGCGAGAGCGGCGAGGTCTGGTGGAACGCCACCACGCCCGCCGAACTCACCAGCGCCCCCGTCGGCACCACCGGCACCAGGGAGCCCAGAGCCACCAGTGCGAAGAGCGTCGGATACCCGACGGCCTGCTGGGTCCCTTCGGTCGGCAGCTGCGCCAGCTGGTCCATGATCACCGGTGGACCTCCGGCAGGACCCGCTCGCCGTGCGCCGGCAGATGGACCGCCACCTCGGGCGCCAGCAGAGCCGCCTGCCGTACGAACTCGGCACCGGGGGAGTGGAACTCGTGCGGGCGGACCCCGTCCATCCCGACCGGCCAGTACGTGCCCCAGTGCACCGGCACCGCGGAGCGGGGCGTGAGCCGGGTCAGGGCCTCGGCCGCCCGGGCCGCGTTCAGATGGCCGGGACCCAGATACGGTCCCCAGCCGCCCACCGGCAGCAGTGCCACGTCGACCGGACCCACTTCCTTCGCCATCTCCTCGAACAGGCCGGTGTCCCCGGCGAAGTACGTACGCGCCTCGCCCTCCACCACGTAACCGAGCGCCGCGACCCGCTGCGGGCCGACCGGGAGGCGCCGGCCGTCGTGCTCGGCGGGCACCGCGCGTACGGTCACCGGGCCGATCCGCACCGTGTCGCCGGGCGCCACCTCGGTGATCCGCAGATCGCGCATCCGCCGCACCACCCGCAGACCGGGCACCGCGCGGACCGTGCCGCCCGGCACGATCAGCCGGGTACCGGGGGAGACCCGGGCCAGCGACGGCAGGTGCAGGTGGTCGGAGTGGAGGTGGGAGACGAGCACCACGTCGGCCAGCGCCGCCGACGGCGGCGGGACCGCCCCGCCCCGGCGGCGCAGATGCGCGAACCGGCGGACGAAGAGCGGGTCGGTCAGCACCCGCACCCCGGAGTCCTCGATCGTGCAGGTGGCATGACCCCACCAGGTGACCTCCACCGGCGTCCCGCCTCCTCTTCTCCGCTCTCCGTGCCCCGCCTCGCCCCGCCGCGCGGTCGCGCGTCCGCGTGCGGGAAGCCCGTACGAGCCTATGCCTCCCGTGCCGGGCACCGACCCGGGGTCTGCCCCCTCGCGCCGGGCGTACACCTGTGCCCGGGGACCGGACCACCGACGACGGGGAAAGGCTGTGCGAAGCTGGTGGGCGGGCCCCGGAGGTGTCCCGGGGCACGCCTTGGACCGACCGGCCCGGACGCGGGAGAGGCGGAGCGGGCGTGGGAGCCGGGCGATGGCGCAGGGCGGGAAGTGCCCTGCTGCGGGTGACGGCGGTGTGGGCGGTGTCCGCCCTGACGATGCTCGCCCTGGCGGGCGTCCTCCCCGACTTCCAGCTCCAGTCCGACAACGGCGACACCATCACCAAGACCGCGTTCACCGCCGCCTGGGGAGCGGGCGCCTTCGGACTGCTCTCCGCCCTCGTCTGGCCCCTCCTGGTCCGGGCGCTGCTGGTGGTCCCCGCGTTCGTCCTCGGCGCGCTGGTGTTCTTCCTCAACGGCTCGCTGCTGATCGTGGCCCTCCGGCTGATCCCGGACGGGCGCGGCACGGCCAACCCGGAGACCGCCGTGGTCGTCGCGGCGGTGATGTCCGCGGTCGCCTCGGCCGCCTCCACCGCACTCGCGGTCCGGGACGACGACGCCTACCGGCGGCGGCTCTCCCGCCTCGCCGACCGGCGGCGCAGGCGCGTCCCCGGCGACGCGGGGGACGGCCGCGGCGAACCGCCCGGCACGGTCTTCATCCAGCTCGACGGGGTCGGCCACGACGTCCTGACGCGGGCCGCCGCCGCGGGACTGATGCCCACGGTGGCCGGCTGGCTCGCCGACCCCGGCGGCCACCGGCTCACCCCCTGGCGCACCGACTGGTCCAGCCAGACCGGAGCCAGCCAGCTCGCCCTCCTGCACGGCACCAACCACGACGTCCCGGCCTTCCGGTGGTACGAGAAGGAGACCGGCACCGTGATGGTCTCCAGCCGCCCCGCCAGCGCCCTCGAACTCCAGCGCCGGGCCCTCGCGCGCACCCACGACGGCGGTCTGCTCTCCTTCGACGGCGCCAGCCGGGGCAACCTCTTCAGCGGGGGAGCCGACCAGCTCGCCCTCGTCCTGTCGATGGCCGGACGGCGCGGCAAGGGCCGCAGGTCGCGCGCGGGCTACTTCGCCTACTTCTCCGACCCGGCCAACGCCGTCCGCACCGCGCTCTCCTTCGTCGCCGAGGTCGGCCGCGAGATCGGCCAGTCCACCCGGTCGAGGCTGCGCAAGGAGACCCCGCGCATCAAACGCGGCGGCCTCTACCCCTTCATACGGGCTTTCGCGACGGTCCTCGAACGCGACGTCGTGGTCGCCGCCGTCATCGGCGACATGTTCGCCGGACGGACCGCCGTCTACGCCGACCTCGTCGCCTACGACGAGGTGGCCCACCACTCGGGGCCGTACAGCCGCGACGCCGACAAGGTCCTCGCCCGGCTCGACCGCTCCCTCGCCCTCATCACCAAGATCACCGACCACACGCCGCGCGCGTACCGGATCGTGCTCCTCTCCGACCACGGCCAGAGCCTCGGAGAGACCTTCGCCGGACGGTACGGACTGACGCTGAAGGACCTGGTACGGGCGGGCTGCGGCCTCCCGGTGCCCCGGCGCGCCCAGCGCACCCTCAGCGCCTCCGAGGCCCGCGACGCGGTGCGCATCGCGCTGCACCGGCCGGTGCAGGAGACGGAGGCGGAGCCCGCCGCCGTCACCGCCTCGGACCCGGTCGTCCTGGCCTCCGGCAACCTCGGCCTGATCTCGTTCCCCGGCATCGAGGGCCGCGCCTCCCGCGAGGAGATCGACCGCCGCCACCCGGCCCTGCTCGGCACCCTCGCGAACCATCCGGGAATCGGCTTCCTGCTGGTCCGCAGCGAGCGGCACGGCTCGGTCGTCCTCGGAGCCGGCGGCGCCGAGGTGCCGGTGGCCGACCTGCGCGACGACGAGGGCCCCCTCACCGGCTTCGGCCCCGGCGCGGCGGACGCCATACGCCGCACCGACACGTTCCCGCACGTCGCCGACGTCATGGTGAACTCGATGTACGACCCCGCGACGGACCAGGTGCACGCCTTCGAGGAGCAGATCGGCTCGCACGGCGGACTCGGCGGCCCGCAGTCACGGCCGTTCCTGCTGTGGCCGCGCGAGATGACCGACCCGCTCGACGTGCTCGCCGCCGAAGCGACGGCGTCCGGGACGGCGGGGGCGGGCGCCCGGGGCACGGCACCGCACACCGGTCCGGTCGGCGCCGAGGCCGTCCACCGGGTACTCAGGCGCTGGCTGCGGGAGCCCTCCGGGCCCCAGGTGCCGCTGCGCCCCGAGGGCGTCGCCGGCCTCCCGTACGCCGACCGGCCGCTGCCGGGCGCGCGGAGCGAGGCGGAAGGGCGGGCCGTGGACACCACGCTGCCGGACCCCGGCGCCGGGCCCGTCCACCAGCCGCGCGGCTGACGGCGGCACGTCCCGTCAGCCGCGCGGCCGACCGCGACGCGTACCGCACGGCTGCCGGGCCCCGGACGGCCCGGCACAGAGCTCAGGCCGACTCCCGGCCCACCAGCACCGGCGGGAACACGACGGACGGCGCGGGCGCCTCGGAGGTGCGTATCTGCCGCAGCAGCAGGCGAGCCATCTCGGCCGCCATCTCCTCCACCGGCTGGCGCACCGTCGTCAGCGGCGGATCGCAGGCCAGTGCCGCGCTGCTGTCGTCGAACCCGACCACCGCCACGTCGGACGGCACGTCGAGACCGGCCCGCAGCAGGACCGGCAGCGCGCCCAGCGCCATCAGGTCCGACGCGACGAACACCCCGTCCAGATCGGGACGCTCGCCCAGCAGCCGCTTCATCGCCGACGCCCCGCCCGCGTGCGTGAAGTCGCCCTCGGCGCTCGGCACGTCCGTGATCCCGTGCGCCGCCAGGGCCTCCAGGAACCCGCTCAGCCGCGCCCGCCCTGCGGGCCGGTCCTGCGGACCTGCCACCGTCACCAGCCGCCGGCGCCCCAGCGCGACCAGATGGTCCGCCGCGAGCCCCGCCCCGGCGTGCTGATCGGCCTCCACGTGCGTGAGCGGCGTGGGCTGCGCCGGAGCGCTCGCCAGCACGGCGGGCAGCCGGGTCCCGTGCAGCAGACCGGGCAACGGGTCGTCGGCGTGCGAGGAGATCAACACCACCCCGTCGACGTGCCCTTGCCGCAGGTACGACAGCAACTGCCCCCGGGAGACCGCGTCGTCCGCCAGCATCAACACCATCTGGATGCCCGCCGGGCGCAGCACGTCCAGCAGACCGGTGACGACCCGCCCGAAGTGCGGATCGGAGAACATCCGCCCGACGAACGGCTCGGCCGCCGTGCGGCGTTCGCGCTCGGAGACCACCAGTGCGATCGAGTCGGTGCGCCGGGTCACCAGCGAACGCGCCGCGCGGTTCGGTACGTACCCCGTGGCGACGACCGCCTCCTCGACGACCTGGCGCAGCACCGGATCGACCGTGGTCGCGCCGTTGATCACCCGGGAGACGGTGGCCCGGGAAACACCGGCCACCGCGGCAACGTCCTCCAGGGTCGCGGGACGCAGGGGAGGTGACACATCGGCAGTCATGCAGCATTTATACCGGGACAGGCCGGGCCACGGCCCGCCCGCCGGCAGCCGGAGGTGATCTTCTGGGGCGCAGGAACCTGCCGCCACCGCTCGCGGGGCCGCTGTCAGTGGTGGGCGGCAGGATGGTGGTCATGACGAACTCAGCCGTCGCGCTCGCCGACGCCACCGCCTACGCCGCCGCCGTCGAGGAGGCCACCCGCGCCGCCGCCGCGTACTACGCCACCGGGGACAGCGCGCTCGACGACGACGCGTACGACCGCCTGGCGCGCGCGATCGCCGCGTACGAAGCGGCGCACCCCGACGACGTGCTGGCCGCCTCGCCCACCGGCAAGGTCGCGGGCGGCGCGGCCGTCGGGGACGTCCCCCACACCGCTCCGATGCTCTCGCTGGACAACGTCTTCTCCGGCGAGCAGTTCGCCGCCTGGACCGCCTCCCTGGAGCGCCGCATAGGCAGACCCGTCGAGGCGTGGAGCGTCGAGCCCAAGCTCGACGGCCTCGCCGTAGCCGCCCGTTACCGCGCGGGCCGGCTGGAAAGGCTCGTCACCCGCGGCGACGGCACCGCCGGCGAGGACGTCTCGCACGCCATCGGGACCGTCCTCGGACTTCCCGAGGAGCTCGCGGCGCCGGTCACCGTCGAACTGCGCGGCGAAATACTCATGACCACCGAGCAGTTCGAGCAGGCCAACACGGTCCGCACCGCCCACGGCGCGTCCCCCTTCGTCAACCCGCGCAACGGCGCCGCGGGCACCCTGCGCGCCAAGGACCGGCCCTACCGCGTCGAGATGACCTTCTTCGCGTACGGGGCGCTCCCCCTCCCGGACTCCGGCGAACTCCAGGAGCGGCTGGCCGCACTGCCGCACAGCGAGCTCCTCGGGTACGTCTCCGGCCTCGGCGTGCACACGGCGGCGGACACCCCGGTCGCCCCGCGCAC
Organism: Streptomyces sp. NPDC060184; assembly: GCF_042728795.1. Taxonomy (NCBI): domain Bacteria; kingdom Bacillati; phylum Actinomycetota; class Actinomycetes; order Kitasatosporales; family Streptomycetaceae; genus Streptomyces; species Streptomyces sp. NPDC060184. The sequence continues at coordinate 56,680 of NZ_JBHWYX010000045.1, read as the reverse complement.
CCTCAAGACGGTGGCGGACGTGCTCGCCCGGGTCGAGGAGATCGCCGCGCTCCGGGCCTCGCTGGCCTTCGGCATCGACGGCATCGTCATCAAGGCGGACCACGCCGCCGACCAGCGCGACGCGGGCAACGGCACGCGCGCACCGCGCTGGGCCATCGCGTACAAACTCCCCGCCGTGGAGAAGGTCACCCGGCTGCTCTCCGTCGAGTGGAACGTCGGGCGCACGGGCATCATCGCCCCGCGCGCCGTGCTGGAACCCGTGGAGATCGACGGTTCCACGGTCGGCTTCGCCACCCTGCACAACCCCGCCGACATCACCCGCCGCGACCTGCGCCTCGGCGACATGGTGATGGTCCACAAGGCCGGCGACATCATCCCGCGTGTGGAGGCCCCCGCCGTCCACCTGCGGACGGGCGAGGAGAAGCCGATCGAGTTCCCGGAGACCTGCCCGCAGTGCGGCTCCGCGATCGACACCAGCGAGCAGCGCTGGCGCTGCGTCCGGGGCCGCGACTGCCGCCTGGTCGCCTCCCTCTCGTACGCCGCCGGACGGGACCAGCTCGACATAGAGGGCCTGGGCGCCACCCGGGTCGTCCAGCTCGTCGAGGCGGGACTCGTCCACGACCTCGCCGACCTGTTCACCCTGGAACGCGCGCAGTTGCTCGGCCTGGAGCGCATGGGCGAGACCTCCACCGACAATCTCCTCGCGGCCCTCGACACGGCGCGCGCCCGCCCGCTCTCCCGGGTCTTCTGCGCCCTCGGGATACGTGGCACCGGCCGCTCCATGTCCCGCCGCATCGCCCGGTACTTCGCCACGATGGACCGGATCACCGCCGCCGACGCCGAGACGCTTCAGCGGGTCGACGGCATCGGCCCGGAGAAGGCCTCGGCCGTCGTCGCCGAACTGGTGGAACTCGCCCCGCTGATCGAGAGGCTGGTGAAGGCGGGCGTCAACATGACGGAGCCGGGCGCCACTGCGCCGCCGGAGCCCGGCGCGGAGGAATCGGCCACGGCCACCGCCACCGCCACCGACGGGGCCGGCGGCCCGGACGCGGACGAGGCGTCGCGACTGCCCCTGGCCGGGATGACGGTGGTGGTCACCGGGGCGATGACCGGAGCGCTGGAGAAGCTTTCCCGCAACCAGATGAACGAGCTCGTCGAGCGCGCGGGCGGGAAGTCCTCGTCCAGCGTCTCCGGGCGCACCAGCCTGCTCGTCGCCGGGGAGAAAGCGGGCTCGAAGCGCACCAAGGCGGAAAGCCTCGGCATACGGATCGCCACGCCGGAAGAGTTCTCCGCACTCGTCGCCACGCACCTGGAGACGGAGGAGGAGAAGCAGACGGCCGCCTGAGGCGGAGGACGCCGGGTCGGCCGCACGGCGGAGCGGGCGCCGGGCTGGGCGGGGCGCACGGCTGGGCGGGGCGCCGGGCGAGGTGTCGCGTGTGCGGCGGACGGCGTCCCGGTGCGGCGTGCTACCTCCCCGAGTCGCTCCACCGGACCTCGCCGTCCCGCACCACGTCGGTCGCCCGCAGCCCGACCGCCCGCGCGATGCCAGCCGAGGCGGTGTGCCCCGGTCGGATGTACGCGGCCAGTCCGGCCACGCCCCGCGCCCGCAGCCAGGACGCCATGGCGAGCGCTCCCTCGCGCCCGTGGCCCGCGCCCTGGTGGTCGACCCCGACCACCCACGCGAGCGACGCCTCCACGGCCTCCTCGCTCGGCTGCCTGCGGTACGACGTGGCCTGGACCGTGCCGATCAGCACCCCGTCCGACGTCCTGCGCAGCATCCAGTTGAGCCAGCCCTGCGTGCCGTCCGGCGACCGGCCCGCCGACTGGCGTTCGTACCGGGCTTCGAGCTGCGCGAGGGTGCTGGGCGACCCGCCGGTCCAGGTGTGGAGCCGGACGTCGTCGAAGAGGGAGACCGCTTCCCGCGCGTGTTCCACGGCCAGCGGTTCCAGGGCGAGGCGTGGTGTCGTCAAGGGAACCGCGGTGAGCAGGTGGGGCGGGTGCGTGGGCATCGGCGCACCCTAGCCCGGATCCGCGACGCCGCCCAGCGCGTTTTTGCGGAGGGCCGTGGGTGCGGTGCCGTGTCGGGTGCGTCCCCACGGGGTCGTCCGGCGGATCATGACCGGAGTCGGCGGAGGCCCGGCACGGCGCCGGCCGTCCCGGACCGCCGCCGCAGGCTGTCCCGAACCGCCGTCCGGCTGTCCCGAACCGCTGTCCCGAACCATTGGCCCCGGTCCGCCGCACCGCGGCCCGCACCGCCCGACAAGGAGCCACGCATGCCCGCCGAACCGCTGACGCCCACCGAGATCGAGGCAGGCCTGGGCGAACTGCCCGGATGGAAGCACGAAGGGGGACGGCTGACGCGTGGCTACCGGCTTCCGTCGCACTTCGCCGCCGCCGCGTTCACCCTGCACGTCGCCCGGATCCAGGACGAACTGAACCATCACTCGGACCTGACGCTCGGGTACAACACCGTCTCCCTCGCCGTGCACACCCACGACGCGGGCGGCGCGGTCACCGCGAAGGACCTCGCCCTGGCCGCCCGGGTGGCCGCCGCCGCGACCGCCCACGAGGCCGAGTAGGGACCTGCGCGGACAGGACAACGCCGAACGCCGCGGACAGGCCGACCGCGCGGACACGCCGACGGCGTCCCACCGCCGCAGCCGTGGGACGCCGTCGAGCCGGACCCGCGCGCCGAGAGCCGCGTGTCCGGAGGGATCAGTTGAACTCGGCCGGGTTCGGGCCGAGGCGCTTGCCCTCGTCGAGCGCGGCGAACGCGGCCAGGTCGTCCGCGTCCAGCTCGAAGTCGAACACGTCGATGTTCTCGGCGATCCGCGACGGCGTCACGGACTTCGGGATGACGACGTTGCCGAGCTGGAGGTGCCAGCGCAGCACCACCTGGGCCGGCGTGCGGCCGTGCTTCTGGGCGACCGCGACGACCGTCGGGACCTCCAGGAGGCCCCGGCCGGAGCCGAGCGGGGACCACGCCTCGGTGAGGATGCCGTGCTTGGCGTGGGTGGCACGGGACTCGGCCTGCTGGAGCTGGGGGTGCAGCTCGATCTGGTTGATCACCGGGACCACCGAGGTCTCGCCGATCAGCCGCTCCAGGTGCTCCGGCAGGAAGTTCGAGACGCCGATCGCCTTCGCGCGGCCGTCCGCGTAGATCTTCTCGAAGGCCCGGTACGTGTCGACGTAGCGGTCCTTCTCGGGCGTCGGCCAGTGGATCAGGTACAGGTCGACATAGTCCAGGCCCAGCTTGTCCAGGGAGGTGTCGAAGGCCGCCAGCGTGGCGTCGTAGCCCTGGTGGGAGTTCCACAGCTTCGTGGTGACGAAGAGTTCGTCGCGGGCGACACCGGAGGCGGCGATGGCCTTGCCCGTGCCCGACTCGTTCCCGTAGATCGCAGCGGTGTCGATGCTGCGGTAGCCGGCTTCGATCGCGGTGGCGACCGCCTGCTCCGCCTCGTCGTCCGGAACCTGCCAGACACCGAAACCGAGCTGCGGCATGTCGACGCCGTTGTTGAGGCTGAGGGAGGGGACCTTGCTCACGAGCAGTCGATCCTTACGTCGGTGGTCATTACTCCCGAGAACAACGAACGGCGCGACTGATCCATTCCCGGATCGCGCCTCGCGTCTCCGCAACCCGTCTCCGCAACCCCCGCTTCCCCGCGATTCCCCCACGTTCCCGGGGCGGGGCAGGGCGGGCCGAGCGGGATCGGACCGAGGAGCAGGGCCCAGGAGCGGGAGCGGGAGCGGGGGCAGGACAGGGCTCGACGAGCACGCGCTCAGCCGTAGAGGGCGTCCACCTCGATCGAGTACGCCGTCTCGATCGCCTTCCGCCGCAGCTTCAGCGACGGCGTCAGCAGGCCGCGCTCCTCGCTGAACCGGTGGGCCAGGATGCGGAACGTACGGATCGACTCCGCCTGCGAGACGGCGGTGTTGGCGGCCACCACCGCGCGGCGCACCTCCATCTCCAGGTCCGGGTCGCGGACGAGTTCGGCCGGCGGGAGCGGACCCCGGCCCTGCATCGCGAGCCAGTGCTCCACGGCCTCCTGGTCCAGCGTCACTAGCGCGGCGATGTACGGGCGGTCGTTGCCGACCACGATGCACTGGGCGACGAGCGGGTGCGCCCGCACCCGTTCCTCCAGCCCGGCGGGGGAGACGCTCTTGCCGCCCGACGTCACGAGGATTTCCTTCTTCCTCCCGGTGATCGTCAGATAACCGTCCTCGTCCAGCGCCCCGAGGTCGCCCGTGGCGAGCCAGCCGTCGTGGACCACCGCCGCCGTCGCCTCGGGATTGCCCAGGTACCCCGCGAACACCTGGCCCCCGTGGACCCAGACCTCGCCGTCCTCGGCGATGTGCACGGTGGTGCCGGGGATGGGCTGGCCCACGGTTCCGTACCTGACCCGGCCGGGAGGGTTGCCCGTCGCGGCGGCGGTGGTCTCGGTGAGGCCGTACCCCTCGTAGATCTCGATGCCCGCGCCCGCGAAGAACAGCCCCAGCCGGCGTTCCATGCCCGAGCCGCCGGACATCGCGTGCCGTATCCGGCCGCCCATCGCGTCGCGGAACTTCTTGTACACGACCTTGTCGAAGAACTGGTGCTGCATCCGCAGGCCCGCCGACGGGCCGGGGCCGGTGCCGAAAGTCCGCTGCTCCAGCGCCTCCGCGTACCGGACGGCGACCTCCACCGCCTTGTCGAACGGGCCGATCCGCCCCTCCGTCTCGGCCCTGCGGCGGGCGCCGTGGAAGAGCTTCTCGAATATGTAGGGGACGGCCAGCACGTACGTCGGCCGGAACGACTCCAGGTCCGGCATGAGCGCGTGGGCGGAGAGCTCCGGCTGGTGGGCGAGGGTCACGCGGTTGCGCAGCGAGGCGACCTCCACCATGCGGCCGAAGACGTGCGCGAGCGGCAGGAAGAGCAGGGTGGACGGCTCGTCGCCCGGTCTGGAGCGGAAGACCGGCTCCCACCGCTGGGCCATGGTGTCGGCCTCGAACATCAGGTTGGCGTGGGTGATCAGACAGCCCTTCGGGCGGCCGGTCGTCCCCGAGGTGTAGACGACGGTGGCCACCGAGTCGGGTGTCACCGCACGCCGGTGGCGGTGCACCACCTCGTCGTCGATCCGGGTGCCCGCCTCCATCAACTCGGCGACCGCGTCGCCGTCGAGCTGCCACAGCCGCTTCAGCCGGGGCAGCCGGTCGATCACCGAGCCCACCGTCATGGCGTGGTCCTCGTGCTCGACCATGATCGCGGAGACCTCGGCGTCGTGCAGCATCCACAGGACCTGCTCGGCCGAGGACGTGGGGTAGACGGGCACGGACTGGGCGCCGAGGGTCCACAGGGCGAAGTCGAAGAGCGTCCACTCGTACCGCGTACGGGACATGAGGGCGACCCGGTCGCCGAAGCGGACGCCGTGGGCCACGAGCCCGCGCGCGAGCGCCAGTACCTCGTCGCGGAAGGCCTCGGCGGTGACGTCCCGCCACTGCCCGTCCGCGTCCTTCCGGCCGAACGACACCCGTTGCGGATCGTCGTGCGCCTGCTCGAAGACGGTATCGGCGAGGCCCCCGACCGGACGTCGTGCGGCTGCCATGGGTGGGACGGTGAACTCGCGCAATGACCTGCTCCTTACGGCGCTCCGCACAGCGCCGCGACGCTACCCCAACCCGAGGGCCCTTGGGAGGGGAAAAGGCCCGCCCGCGCGAGCCCCGCGCGCCCGGCATGCGTCGAAATCCGGCCAGATGGGCAAGGCTCGGGCGGACTTCTGACCCTGGAGTAAGCACACACCGCCCTTTCTGCACAGAATCTGTACAGCCGGGAACCCCGCGCGGGCGCCGACCGGGCGCCCGGCAACGCCACCGCAGGGGCGTCGGGCGTGGCCCGCCGGTCCGTCCGCCGGGCCGAGCGGAGCCGGCCCCTCGCGGTCCCGGCGGTCCCGCGGTCCCGGCGCGCGGCCTCAGGCCGACGGGTCGCCCGGACCGCCGAACCCCCGGTGGAGCCGGTCCCCGCCGGCCAGGATCGCGGCGGCCAGGGCGTCCGCCGCCTCCGGCGAGCCGCCCCGGCGGTGGCCGTGCAGCAGGACGAAGTCGACGTCGCCGAGGTCCGGCAGCCCGGCCCGGGCCGGTACCTCCACCAGACCCGGCGGGATCAGGCCCCGGGTGTGCGCCATCACGCCCAGCCCGGCGCGGGCCGCCGCGATCAGTCCGCTGAGGCTGGTGCTCGTGCACGCCAGCCGCCAGGACCTGCCGTGCCGCTCCAGCACCTCCAGCGCGCGGGTCCGGGTGATGCCGGGCGGCGGGAACACGATCAGCGGCAACGGCCGCTCCGGGTCGATCCGCAGCTGCGGCGCCCCGATCCAGGTCAGCGCGTCCCGCCCGACCAGCTCCCCGTGGGTGTCGCCGGTCCGCCGCTTCGCCAGCACCAGGTCCAGACGGCCGGCCGCGAGCGACTGGTGGAGCGAGCCGGACAGCTCCACGGTCAGCTCCAGGTCGACCTCCGGGTGCTCCTTGCGGAAGCCCTCCAGGATCTCCGGCAACTGGGTCAGTACGAAGTCCTCCGACGCGCCGAAGCGCAGCCGGCCGCGCAGCCGGGTCCCGGCGAAGAACGCGGAGGCCCGTTCGTGCGCCCGCAGGATCGTTCCGGCGAACCCGAGCATGGCCTCGCCGTCCTCCGTGAGGTCCACCCGGTGGGTGTCCCGCGTGAACAGCTGCCGACCGGTGGCCTCCTCCAGCCGCCGCACGTGCTGGCTCACCGTGGACTGCCGGACGCCGAGCCGCCGGGCGGCCTGCGTGAAGCTCAGCGTCTGGGCGACCGCCAGGAAGGTGCGGAGCTGCGCGGGATCGTACATGGAGGACAGGTTATCGCGATCCGTGATGACAGTGAGTTCGGTATGCGGGTTTCCCGATGGGGCGAGGCAGGAGCAGAATGGCGACTGTATACATTCGACCGTGAGACGAACGTGGAGCACATGAGCCCCCGCACCCTGAGGCTGCCGTCCTGGCTGCCCGTCGACCCGTACATCCTGGCGCTCATCGGGACAGTCGTGGTCGCCGCGCTGCTCCCCGCGTCGGGCACCGCCGCCGACGTGGCGGGCGACACCTCCACCGCCGCGGTCGCGTTCCTCTTCTTCCTCTACGGTTCCCGGCTCTCCACGGCCGAGGCGATGGACGGCCTGCGCCACTGGCGGCTCCACCTGACCGTGCTCTGCTCCACCTTCGTGGTCTTCCCGCTGCTGGGACTGGCGAGCAAGGGGCTCGTGCCCTTCGTCCTGAGCCCGCAGCTCCAGTCCGGTTTCCTCTTCCTCTGCCTGGTGCCGTCGACCATCCAGTCGTCGATCGCCTTCACCTCGATCGCGCGCGGAAACGTCCCTGCGGCGATCTGCGCGGGCTCCTTCTCCAGCATCGCCGGGATCGTGATCACCCCGCTGCTCGCCGCGCTGCTGCTCGGCGGCTCGGCCGGAGGCTTCTCCGCCGACTCCCTGGTGAAGATCGTCCTGCAGCTGTTCGTCCCCTTCGTCGTGGGACAGCTGCTGCGCCGCTGGACCAGCGGCTTCCTCGGCCGCCACAAGAAGATCCTGGGCTACGTCGACCGCGGTTCGATCCTCCTCGTCGTCTACACCGCGTTCAGCGAGGGCATGGTCGCCGGCATCTGGCACCAGGTGACCCCGCTGCGACTCGTCGCGCTGCTGGCGGCCGAGGCGGTCCTGCTCGCCGTCATGCTGGCGGTCACCTGGTACGGAGCCAAGCGGCTCGGATTCGACCGCGCCGACCGGATCGCCATCCAGTTCGCCGGATCGAAGAAGAGCCTGGCGTCCGGGCTGCCCATGGCCAGCGTCCTGTTCGGCGCGCACGCGAGCCTCGCGGTCCTGCCGCTGATGCTCTTCCACCAGATGCAGCTGATGGTCTGCGCGGTCATCGCCAAACGCCGCTCCCGCGATCCCGAGGAGCCGGAGCGGCCGGTCACCGGTGTGGCCGCCGGGAGCGTGGCCGCCGCCGCGAGCTGACGGGCGGGAAGGACAGGCAGGAACGACGGGCGGGGCCTCGGAGGACCGGGGCCCCGCCCGTCGTTTCCGGGTGCGTACGTGCGGTGCGATCCGGGGCGGGTACGCGGCGTGGCTCCCCGTCCGTACGGCGGGCGCCCTCAGCCTCCGGCGACCGGGGCCCCCAGGGCGATCCGGTGCTCGCCCGCGTACACGTTCATCGACGGCCCCCGCAGGAAACCGACCAGGGTCAGCCCGCTCTCCGCCGCCAGGTCGACGGCGAGCGACGACGGCGCCGACACCGCGGCCAGGACCGGAATCCCCGCCATCACCGCCTTCTGCGCGAGCTCGAACGAGGCCCGCCCCGACACCAGCAGGATCGACCGCGACAGCGGCAGCCGGTCGTCCGTCAGCGCCCGCCCGACCAGCTTGTCGACCGCGTTGTGGCGGCCGACGTCCTCCCGGACGTCGAGCAGCTCACCCTCCTCGGAGAAGAGCGCGGCGGCGTGCAGCCCGCCGGTCCGGTCGAAGACCCGCTGCGCCGCGCGGAGCCGGTCCGGCAGGACCGAGAGCAGCGCCGGGGTGACCCGTACCGGCGGTTCGTCGGCGACCGGATGCCGGGTCGTCGTCCGCACCGCGTCGAGACTGGCCTTGCCGCAGAGGCCGCACGAGGACGTCGTGTACACGTTGCGTTCGAGGGTGATGTCCGGGACCACCACGTCCGGTGCCAGTCGCACGTCCACCACGTTGTACGTATTGACGCCGTCCGCCGTCGCGCCGGCGCAGTAGACGATCGACCGGACCTCCGACCCGGCCCCGACGACCCCCTCGCTGACCAGGAACCCCGCCGCCAGCGCGAAATCGTCGCCCGGGGTGCGCATCGTGATGGCGAGCGGCTTGCCGTTGAGACGGATCTCCAGGGGCTCCTCGGCGACGAGCGTGTCGGCGCGGGTCGACACCGCCCCGTCCCGGATGCGGAGTGTGCGGCGTCGCTCGGTGACCCGTCCCATGGCTCAGACCCGATTCCTGTACGTGGGGAGGCCTCGGCGGCCCTTGCGCGGCGGCGGTGCCCGCCCTCCCGGCGCTGGCCCGGCCGCGGTCACCTCCACCGTCCCATTGTCCGCCACACGTGCCGGGGGCCGCAGGCCCCGCCCCCGCACACTCAGGTCCCGTCCTCCGTACCGCGCACGGGTGGACACGCCACCGGTGGGCCCGCCGCCCGGCACCGCAAGGAACCTGACGGTCCGGCAGGACGGAGAGCGGCCCGGCACCGCCCGTCCGGAGCACGCCTGTCGCCAAGGCTCCAACCCGCGGTCCGTATTCCTGTCGGATCACGTGCCCCCCTACCGGACAGTAGCGACCAAGACTGGATGGTTCCTGCCATACGTAGCGAGGGGAACCCGTACATGACCGGCTCACGTGTCGTGGCGCTCGGCCACTACCAGCCCGCGAAGGTGCTGACCAACGACGACCTTGCCGCCATGGTCGACACCAGCGACGAGTGGATCACCAGCCGCGTCGGCATCCGGACCCGTCACCTGGGGGGCCCGGACGAGCCGGTGGACGAACTGGCCGCGCACGCCGCCGCCAAGGCGCTCGCGACGGCCGGACTCCAGTCCTCCGACATCGATCTCGTCCTCGTCGCGACCTCCACGGCCATCGACCGCTCGCCCAGCATGTCGGCGCGGGTCGCCGCGCGGCTCGGCATGGGCTCACCGGCGGTGATGGACATCAACGTGGTCTGCTCGGGCTTCACCCACGCTCTCGCCACGGCCGACCACGCGATCCGTGCCGGAGCGGCCACCCGCGCCCTGGTGGTCGGCGCCGACAAGATGGGCGACATCGCCGACTGGACCGACCGCAGCACCTGCGTCCTGGTCGGCGACGGAGCGGGCGCCGCCGTGGTCGTGGCGGACCCGGAGGAGAACGGCGCACCGGGCATCGGCCCCGTGCTGTGGGGCTCGGTCCCGGAGATGGGCAACGCCGTACGCATCGAGGGGACGCCGCCGCGCTTCGCCCAGGAGGGCCAGTCCGTCTACCGCTGGGCCACCACGCAACTGCCGCCGATCGCGCGCCGGGTGTGCGAGAAGGCGGGTATCGCCCCCGAGGACCTGGCGGCCGTCGTACTCCACCAGGCGAACCTCAGGATCATCGAACCGGTGGCCCGCAAGATCGGCGCCGTCAACGCGGTCGTCGCCCGGGACGTGGTGGACTCCGGCAACACCTCCGCGGCGTCCATCCCCATGGCCCTGTCCAAGCTGGTGGAACGGGGCGAGATCGAGAGCGGCGCGCCCGTGCTGCTCTTCGGCTTCGGCGGCAACCTCTCCTACGCGGGCCAGGTCATCCGCTGTCCGTGAGACAGATATGTTCCTGCGGATCTTGGTCGGTAGACTGTAGACGATAAGCAATTACTCGCCGCCCGGAGGGGGAGCGCGATGTTGTTTGACGGACTGCCGCAGGGGGCCGTGCCGAAGCTGGAACGACCGGGCCCGCTGCGTGAACGCGTGTACGACGCGCTGCTCGAACTCATCACCATCCGCGCTCTCCAGCCCGGTCAGCACCTGGTGGAGAGCGAGCTTGCCGGCCAGCTCGGCGTGTCCCGGCAGCCGGTACGCGAGGCGCTCCAGCGGCTCAACACCGAAGGCTGGGTCGACCTGCGCCCCGCGCAGGGCGCGTTCGTGCACGAACCGACCGAGGAGGAGGCCGACCAGCTGCTCTCGGTCCGCACCCTGCTGGAGGCCGAGGCCGGCCGGCTGGCCGCCGCCCACGCGGACGCGGACGGCGTCGCGGCGCTGGAGGAGCTCTGCGACCGGGGCGAGGCGGCGGTCGCCGGGGACGACGTGGACCTCGCCGTCGCGCTGAACGCCGAATTCCACGACAAGGTCATGGAGCTGGCCGGAAACGTCGTGCTGTCGGCGCTCGCCGCCCAGGTCGGACGCCGGGTCCGCTGGTACTACACCCCGGTGGCCCGCCGGCGCGGGAAGCAGTCCTGGATCGAGCACCGCGAGCTGATCGCCGCCATCGCCACCCGCGACGAGCGGCGCGCCACCGAGGCGATGCGGGCGCACACCGAACACACCCGGCGGACGTACCACCAGCGCGAGAAGGGCTGACCCACCGCGTGGCCGCGGGCCGGAGCGTGGCCGGCCCTTCCGGCGGTCCGGGGCGGGTCAGCCGATGCCCTTCCGGTCCGGGACCAGCGCGAACGTCCGCTCGGCGTGCCCCGGCGACGTCCGCTCCACCGCAAGGACCAGCAGCGCGCGGTGTCTGAGCAGCGGTGCCGCGCGCTCCTCGGGCACGAACAGCAGCAGGTCGTCCAAGCCGGCCAGCAGCCGCCTGACGACCTGCGGGCCCGCCTCCGGAACACACAGCCTGACTTCCTCGAACGCCAGATCCACGAGATCGGTCCAGTCCGGCGTCTCCAGGACGAGCCGTACCTCGCCCCGGTGGTCGCGGTGGCGCACCGTACCGAGTGGCCGGTGCGCGTACGCCGCCAGGAACTGCACCATCCGGTCCAGGCACTGCACCGCGGTGGTCGGGTCGTTCACGGAGCTGGACAGGGCGTGCAGCGCGATGTCCGTGAGCTGCCGCAGCCCGAACGACGGATCACGCCGCAGCGTGCGCTCGACACCCACCGACACGGCGTCGTCCGGGACGGAGCCGGTACCGGAGCCGGAGCCTGGTCCCATGTGCTGGTCGCCGTGCACCGCGAGCAGCGGCATACCCGGCACCAGGAAGTCCCCCGTGCGGGGGAGCAGTCGCAGCACCGCCCCGTGTCGCCGTGCCGCCCGTACGAGCAGTGTCACGTCCACGTCCCGCAGCACCCCCGCCCGGCCGCCGTACGCCACCCTGCCGGTCTCCGGCGGCAGCGGCGGCGGACCCGAGGACCCGACGGCCCCCTCGCGCTCCTCCTCCCTCGGCTGGTGCTCCAGCGCCCGCAGCGAGTCGCGGGCGATCCGGTCGACGACCGGGCCGACCTGGAGCAGCCGCAGGGTCGACGACACGTAGGTGATGAAGAGCAGCAGACTCAGGGCGACCATCGCCAGGGTCAGCAGGCTCTGCAGCACCGGCACCGAGGTCAGCCGCGGGATCTCGGTCTCGCTCTCGTACGAGGTCAGCACCAGCAGCGAGAAGACGAAGGTCGCCAGGAACACCGTCAGGGTGAGCTTGGTGATCCGGCTCCGCACGAAGATCCGGACGATGCGCGGCGTCAGCTGCCCGCTCGCCATCTGTACGGCCACCAGCGAGATGCTGAAGACGACACCGATGAAGGTCATCATCGCCGCGCTGACGGTGGTGACGACCGTACGCGCGTCGTTGGCGAAGGAGGCGAGATCGCCCAGCTCCTGGTACGCCTTGTCGACCCGCAGGTGCGCGACGATCGCCGAATCCAGCGAGGAGACGCCCCACCAGAGGAGGAAGGCACCCAGGAGCCCGGCGGCCGGAGCGAACCAGAAGGTGTCCCGCAGATGCTCGCGCAGGTCCGAGAGAGCGAAAGGGCGCAGGTGGTACCGGACGTTCATGACCGCGAAGGTAGCCCGCGCGACGGTGGGTGCGGGCCCGGTGACACACCGTGCGGAAACCTGCCCGGCGGCGCCGGAAACGGTCACCGCGCCACCCCGCACCGCACTGACCACGGGAAACAGGGGTGATCGGGGGTCCAAACCCCTGGTAGAGTTCTCTTTGTCGGAGCGGGAAACACCGCGAACGACAGACACCTTGTCCGGGTGGCGGAATGGCAGACGCGCTAGCTTGAGGTGCTAGTGCCCTTTATCGGGCGTGGGGGTTCAAGTCCCCCCTCGGACACCAGCGGTCAACCGACCAGATCGAGCCGGTCAAAGCGACAGTTTGTCGCTTTGGCCGGCTCTTTCGTTGTGTCCGGAGTGGGGAAGGTCTGCTGCGGTCACGTACTCGGGCGGGAGGGCGGCGGATCGAACGGGCCAAGGATCCAGGCGTACGCCAGGGGGCGCCTGGCCGCTGGCAGGCAGAGGGGGGCAGGGAGTTGCGGGGAAGCGGCTGACTGGCGCGATTCGTCGGGGCTAGCGTGCCCGGATGGTCATGGCGCCTTGGGAAGAGTTGCAGCGGGATGAGAAGCGGTAAGCCCCGCCAGGACGCACCTGGCGGAGCTTCACATTTGCAGAAACATCCTACTGTGTGATTCTCAACACTTGGGCCGGATCGTAGAACTCGGCGAGAAACCTCGACCGCCCGTAGGGCCATAGTTGGCGGTCAGAGTTGCGGCGTACTCGTCCGGGACCGTCCGACCCGCGAAGGTCAGCGGAAGATACGACTCCAACGCGCCTGACACCTCCAGGAAGGGTCCGAACTGCGCGCACCACCCATTCCGTGCAGCTGCGTTCGGAAAACCCCGGAAAACTGCGACTTCAGGATCCCTTTCACCCCAGCACCCCCACCTTCCGGAAGGTCCGGTCACAGCGATGACGTTCGCCGAGATCGCGATCGACCCCATGATGTCGCCGTCCGGCTCGTAACCGATCGCGGCCCAGTAGTCATCCACGTCAGCCTCGACGGACAACGACATCGCCGGGTACATCCGATACTCCGGGAGGTAGAACGCATCGCAATCCGGCTCAAGAACCAACAGTTCGACGTATGCATCGCCATGCCACCGGGCCATCGCGCAGAGCGCCGGCCAGAACTCCGGCGTGAGTACCGCATCGAACTCACAGAACAGCGAGCCCCCGGCACCCTCCTTGAAAACCTGTTCGGGCAACCTGGCGTCAAGTTCGAAGGTAGCTGCGCCACGGGAGCGAACATCCAGGTAGTCGTTGCGATCGATCACGATCGAATCCGCCTCTGCCGTCAGTCCTCACCCAGCCTGATCTTGATGTCGGCCTTTTTGGACCCCGAATTGTAGTAGTCCGCCGTCCACCCCTCGTGACTATTGGCCTTGCCTCGAAGGAAATACCTTGCCCCGTCCTTCTCGTACATGATGTTCGGACCCTTGTCGGTGCGAGCCCACCCATTGGCCTCAAGGTTCTTCCCGAAATCCACGGGGCCGACATCCGTCGATTTGTTCAGCATGCGGGCGCCGGGGCTAGTGATGTCCTCGTATTTCGATGCCGTCGGACAGTTGCTGTTGTGAACGAGTACCGGCGTAGCCCCCGCCAGCACATAGTACGTATGCAGGTCGTCGACGGTGAGGTTGTGGACCTTCTTGTGCTGGGTCCACGCGCGTACGGCGCTCACCTGTGCGTAGGAGCCGCTGCCGGTCTGCAGCAGAGTTCCGGGGGTGATCTCCTTGGCGTAGAGCCACTTGCCGAGTCGAGGTGCCCAGAACGGGTGTCTGTCCGTCGCGACGACCTTGCCGGAGTGGCCGCCGGGGCTGGTGACGGTGATCTCGACCAGGTTTTTCTGGCCTTCGCCGGTGATGAGTGCGGTGACCGTGCGGGGGCCGGTTTCTCCGGTCACGGGGTCGGTGGCGACGACCTGGTCGCCGAGGCGGACCGTTTCGATCGTCTTGTGGGTGCCGTCGCCCATGACGACAGGTGTGTCAGGGGTGAAGCTGTTGCAGGTTTCGCCCCCTCTGCCGGCTGCCTTCGGGGCGGCCCCGTCGCCCGAGGGCTTCGGGGCGGGCGGGCTGTCGGCCGCCTTGGGCACAGGTGCGTTCTCGGTTGCTTTGGCCGTCTTGGCGGCGTCGGTCGCGTTGCTCGCGGCTTTGGCTGCCTGTGCCGCGTCGAGCGCCTTGTTGCCGTACTTTGCTGCGTTCGCCGCGTAGCCGGCGCCAGGAATGGCGGAGGCCGCGGAGAGCCCGGCGTTGACGTAGTCGCCTTCTGCCGTGTACCAGCCCGCGTTGGCCAGATCACCGACCTCTCCGACGACCGGGACCATGCCGACGACGTCGAGGGTGGTGTGACCGATGGTCTTCCAGGAGGGCCATTTGCCGGTCGGATCGGTCAGCTTGACGGGGTTGTCGTACGTGTATGTGTACGCGGCGAGATTGCGTGGTTCCCTGATGCCGCCCGCCATCTCTCCGTCGAGGTAGTCGGACAGCGCCGGGTCGGCGCTCGCCCAGAGCTGGGTTCTCGGGTTGTAGTAGCGGGCACCGTAGTAGTACAGGCCGGTTTCCGCATCGAGTTCCTTGCCCGTGAACCGGTACGGGGTGTTCGCCTGTCCCGTCTGTTCTTCCACCCAGGTCTCGCCGTAGGGGAAGTACTCCAGGTGCTGGGTGACCGTTCCTTGTTCGTCGGTGACGTATCCGGAAGAGCCGATGTGGTCGGCGTGGAAGAACTGCTGTTCGTCTTCGGGCCCGTTGGTCGCGACGGTCTTGGTGGTGATTCTGCTGTCGCCGACGAAGACGTGCTTGTAGCCGGTCGTGTCGTGTTCGCTGTAGTAGCGGTTCGGGTAGAGCGACAGCCCGTCCCCCCGCTTGACGACGCGGTCGCCCTTGTCGTCGTAGGTGTAGGAGGCGGAGGCGCCCACGCAGCCGCTCGGGTCCTGGGCGACGGGGGTGGAAGCGGCGTCCTGGTTGCAGACGAGGCGGTTCTCCTCGTCCCACACGTACTGACGCCGCTTGTCGCCGGAGGCGGTGTTGACCGTGTCGGTCAGATTCCCGTTCGCGTCGTACGCCTGGGTGATCGGCCCGACCTTGTCCGGTGCGTGCGGCTGGGAACCTCCGTACGTGTACGTGTAGTCGTAGCTGGTGCGGTCCTGGACGTCGGCCGGGTTCGACGGGTCGTCGACGGGTTCGATCGGGCCGGCCGGGCCGCTGACGGTGGGGAATGCAGGGACGCCGCCGGTTATCTCGTGGGTCTGGGACTTGTGCGTGGTGTTGTGGATCGAGTCGTATCCCAGGGTCAGGGTGTACGTGTTGACCGCGTTGTTCTTGTCCGTGTACTGGCCGGACGCCGACGTCAGCCGGTACTGGTCGTCGTAGCCGTACGTCTGGCTGCTCGGGCCGCCGATGGCCCCGCCCTGCGGCGCGTTGTTCACCAGCGAGGTGACGTTGCCGACCTTGTCGTAGGTGTAGCCGAGGTTCTGGAACGAGGTCCCGTCGGGAGTCTTCGACCTCAGCTCCGCGAGCCGGCGGTCCTCGGCGTCGTAGGCGTAGGTCGTGCGCACGCCGTTCCCGGTCTGCTGAAGGACCTTCTGCCCGAACTTGTCGTAGTCCAGCCGGTCCAGGTAGGTGTAGTCGGTTCCGTTCTTCGTCCCGGTCGCCCGCGTGACCAGACCGCCGGAGTCGTAGGCGTAGGCGAGTTGCTCGCCGTCGGGATAGGTCATCCGCAGGACCCGGTTGAACGCGTCGTAGCGCCACTCGGTGACGTAGGTCCGTGGAGCTCCGTCGACCGCGGTGATCGTGCGCGTCTCCTTGGTCATCTCGCCCAGGGCACCGTAGGCGCGCTCGACCGTTCCCGCGGCGTCGCGCACCTCGGTGACCCGCGAAGCCGCGTTCTCCGCCGCACCCGGTGCGCCGTAGGCGTAGCTGACGTCGTTGCCGGGGAAGGTCGGGTAACGGATCGCTTTCAGCCGGGAGTAGTCGTAGTCGTACTCCACGGATGCGTCCGCCGCCCGCAGGTTCGCCGTGGTCTTCGCCGTGACGTTCCCGGCCAGGTCGTAGCGCGTGGTGGTCAGACCGGCGTCCGGGTTGTCGAACGCGGTGCGCCGGCCGAGGCCGTCGTACTGGGCGCGCGTGACGTTGTTCTTGTCGTCGGTGACCGCGGTGATCTGGTTCACCGGGTCGTACGTGTAGCTGGTCCACACGGCCGAGGAGTCGTTGAACTCCTCGACCGCCGTCGTCGCGTTCCGGAGGTCGGTGTACGTCCGGCGCTCCTTGCCGTTGCCGTCGGTCACGGTCTGCTCGAACCGCGTCGCTCCCGCCCGGTCGGTGCCGAATCCGTACGCGGTGCTGGTGGTGGTTCCGTCCGGCTGGACCGTCCTCACCGACCGGTCGAGGACGTCGAAGGTGTCCTTGGTGGGTGCCACGGTGTCGAACGAGGCGTTGAACGTCGTGTTCGCGGCCCCCTTCGCTTCGGTGACCGGGTAGTACTTCTCCACCGTGCGGCCCAGGGCGTCGAAGGTGAGCCGGCCGGACACGGTCATCGCTTCGGCGGGTACGGCGCCGGGCGACGCGGCGACCGAGGCGTCCTTCTTCGTCTGCAGCACCCTCTTGAGGCCGTCGCTGAAGGTGACCGTGTCGATGGTGTCCGCGCGGACACCCGACGATGTGCGGTCCAGGTGCTTGGACGTGGCGTACGGGACCGTGGCCTCGGGGTGGTAGTCGAAATCGATCGTGGTCAGTCCGTCGGCCTGCTCCAGCGGTCCGGTCACCGTGTCCAGGCGGCCGACGCTGTCGTAGGACATGTCGATCGACTGCTCGTTCTGGTCGGTGTTGCGCTCGGGTACTCCGTACTTCAGGTTGTGCGTCGACGTCGACCGGTAGCCGAAGCTGTCCTCCACCGACTCCACGTGCACGCCGACGACCGTGTCGTAGCCGTAGTCCAGCTCGTAGCGCTGGCCGCGGGCGTTCGGCGGGCCGGTCACCGATTTCAGGTTCCCGTCCGGGTGGTAGGTCAGGTCCGAGACGGCCGGGGTGTCGTCGTCGAGGTACTCGCGGGTCTGGCGCACGTCGCCGGTCGCGCAGTCGACGGTGGTCTCGCGGTGCCGGAGCACCGTGCCGCTCGCAAAACCCTTCTGCCGCACGAGGTTCGCCGTGCCGACGATGTTGCGGTCGCGGCATTCGGGGTCGGACGCGGTGTATCCGTAGGTGGTCTCCAGATCGTCCGCGGTTCCTTCGTCGCCGGCGTCGAACGTGCGGGTGACGTTGCCGTAGGCGTCGTAGGAGAGGTCGGTGTAGGTGGACTTGGCCGCTGGGGACGCCCCTTCGTAGTACCTCTCCTCGACCCGGACGAGTTGCGGGAAGACGGTGGCCGTGCGGCTCGTCGGCTCGGCCTCCGCGCCGGAGGAAAGGTCCTGCAGCCGATAGGTGTTGACCGTCTCGCGGTACGGGTGGCCCGCTCCGTCTTCGGTCAGCGAGCGGGTGAGCAGGCCTCGGCTCACGTATCCGTCGGTGCGGTAGTCGTTCGTCACCGCACGGAGCAGGGAGTCGCCGGCACCGGGGTCGCGCTCCTCGGTCACCACCTGGCCGAAGCCGAGGAACTCGCGCTCGGCCCGGTCGTAACGGCCCTGCCCGTAGCGGTAGGTCGTCAGGCTCGTGTCGGCGCCGTCGCCCACGAAACCGTCGAACACCGTGGTGCGGGACAGCACCCAGTGGCTTTCCGGCATGGCGGCGGTGTTGCCCGACCGGGTGTAGTCCAGGTCGATGCGTGAGCCCATCGGACGGCTGACCGAGCGCAACAGATTGGTGCGGCCGGTCTTGTTGAGCGCGACCAGCAGTTCGCCGTCCTGAGTGGACTTGACGTGGTCGACCAGGCCGTCGCCGTTGATGTCGCGCAGCGCCACCTCGGCTCGGCCGATGCCGGTGGACACGTCGGCGCCCGGGTTGAACACGATGCTGCCGGCGCCGACGGGGAACCCGAAGGTGAAGTACGCGCCGGCGCCGAGGGTGGCGTTGCTGTCCACGGCGATGTCACTGAACGAGCCCCGGAACGGTGTCGGCGCCGTGAAGCCGGCACCTGTGTTGACCGCGACCTCCACGGGATCGGTGCCGTCGGTGAAGACACGGTCGGTCAGCCCGTCACCGTTGACGTCGGCCAGAGTGGCGTTGGTCCGGGAAGTCCCCACGGTCGCGGAGACACCGCCCGCGAAGCCGTAGTTGTCGAGGTTGAAGCCCAGGTTGACACCGGTGTTGCGGGTGGAAGCGTCATTGACCGGTCCGCTGCCCCACGGCTCCCGCGCGGCGAACCGGTACCCGAGATTCAGCTGGGCGTCGCCGTTCGCGTACACCTTGTCGGGGAGGCTGTCGCCGTTGATGTCGGTCAGATCGAACGTGGCGTCGGACTCGCCACCGCCGAGGTTGCCGCCGATGCCCAGGGAGGGCATTTCGGTACCGGTACGCGCGGTGGCCGCCGACGCCTGGCCGGAGGGGGCATCGGTGCCGCCGGCCGTGGCCTGGGTGCGCACCGGGCTGCCCGCGCTGAAGGACACGCCGCCGGACACGGAGTTCGACTCGCGCACGTTTCCGCCGAGGGAGCCGCGGGTGCTGCCGAGGCCGCCGTCCACGTCAGAGTACTGGATCTCCTTGGCGCCGACGACGTCCGGGAAGCGGTCACCGTTGACGTCCAGGAAGTCGACCTCGCTGGTGGTGGTGCCGATGGCACCGCTGCCACCGAACTGGCCGAGTGTCAGGGTGGTGGAGATCTGCTGGGTCCGCCCCCGTCGGATCGGCCCCGTCGATCCGGCCAGGTCCGCGTCGGTCACGACGTCGACGGTGTCCAGCCCGAGCCGTGACGAAGCCGCCGCCGACCCCCCGACCCAGGTGCTGTCGTCGGAGGCGACCCACCGCCCCTCGGACGGCTTGGGGGCGAACACGGTGATCCTCGGCGCCGGCACCTTCGGGTCCGCGGTGAAACCCGCCAGATCGTCCTGGACCGGGGCCTTCGGCAGCGCGTCCAGATAACTCTGGTCCAGGACCAGATCATCCTGCGCGATGGGGCGGGTGGCTCTGTCGCGGTTGCCCTGATAGCCGATCACGCCCCATCCGCGGTACGGCTGCGCGAACGCGCCCTGGACGGCGGGCGCGTGCATGGCGCTCGGCACCTGCTGGAAGTTCGCTCCGTCGTAGCCGACCTTCATCGTCTGTGACTTCAGCAGACCGACGAGCTTGGTGTTGGTCGTGGTCAGGTCGAAGAACAATTCGTCGCCCTGAGTGACCGGAACGCTCAGTCGAGTCAGGAACGAGGGTATTCCCGCACCCAGAGTGAAATCGATGCTTCGCTTGCCGACCAGAGAGTTGCGCTTCTTGACCGTGAGGAAGACCCGCGCGTTCTCGGTGTTCTGGTTCAGCTGGATGTCCGGCTCGACGACGAGCGTGCCGGTGCGCGGTGCGGTCCAGGAGCCCTGCGGTCCGGTCAGCGTGTCCACGGGGTAGAGGTTCAACTCGTACGGTGGCTCGATGACCACCGTCGGGTTGCCGTCGGCGTCGAGCACGGACTCCAGTCCGTCAGCCTTCGTGTAGTACGCCTTCGGTGTCCAGCGCAGCGTGTTCGCGTCGATCGGAGAGTCCACCAGCAGCTTCCACGACAGCCGTTGACGGGCCGTCACGGCCACGCTGATGTCGATCGGTGTCGTGCCGGTGGAGGCCGCCGGCACACTCTTGCGGATGAGCTCGTTGGTGACCGGGTTGCCGAGCAGGTCGGTCGTCTCGCGTGTGATCAGCACGGTCACGTTGTCCGAGGTTGCCGCGGACTTCACGACGTCGCCGGTGATCCTCAGGGTTCCGGTCAGGGGTGCGGTGACCGACGACTCCCGCCCGGCCACCGTGAAGTCGCTCTGCGCGTCGAAGACCGTGGTGCTCAACCCGTTCGCGTCGGTGCCCGTCGGCATTCCGGTGTAGCTGATCCTCGGTTCCCACGCCACGGTGTCGTACATGCCGTCCAGAACGGACTGGACGCGGAAATACACCGCGTCGCCCTTGCGCACCGTGAGGGTATCCACACCGGACGGGGCGAACTCGCGGTAGTCGTCAGGGCCGATCCGCTGTTCCCACAGCTCGGTGTCCTCGTACTGGACGGTGACGCGGACGCCGTCGGCCTTCTCGTACTCCGCGCGCTGCCGGCCGGTGTCCTCGACGAGTCGTGCCGCGCCCTCGATCCGTACGGTGCCGTCGTAGGGCGCCACCCAGCGGCGCACGCTGTCCATCAGCGGCGAGGCGTCCACCGCGCGTTCGAACGCCGCGGTCTGGTCACCGACGATCGTGCCGGTCGTGGCGCCCGACCCCACGGGGACGGCGGTGTCCCCGCTGTCGGCGCTGTAGACCGGGTTGCCGTTCGCGTCCAGGCGACCGAACAGCACCCCGCCGTTGTCGACCAGGTCGGCGATGCCATCGGCGTTCACATCGGTGAAGTAGCGGTCGGACGTCGTCGTGGTCGACACGTAGTCGAGCTGGCCGTTGACACCGGCGTAGGCCTCGATGCCGGCGGTGCCGGACAAGGTGGTCTCCCGCGAGAGACCGGGCAGCCCGGTCAGCTCGACCGGTGTGTCGGCGAACTTCTGCTGCCCGGCGGGACCGGACAGGTTCGGCCGGTAGAACACTTCGCCGTTCTTTCGGAACACCTTGTCCGGCAGACTGTCTCCGTTGACGTCCTGCAAGGCCACCAGCCCGTCGGACGCTCCGGCGTTCGCGCCGACCTTCACCCCCACGGATCCGGATTTGACCGGGGCGCCCGGGTTGTAGCCGACATAGAGGTGGCCACCCGCCCCGACCGACGTACTGGACGACAGGGCGCTCGCTTCCCCGTCCCGGATGTCGACGCCGAGTCCGTCGTCGGGGACCGTCCAGCCTTCGGCGGTCGCGAACGCGGTGTAGGTTCCCGACGCGTCGCGCACCTCGTCGAAGTAGTCGAACCGATGCGTGTGGAAAAGGCGGTCGTCCTCGCCGAACTGTGAGACCGACCGCAGCAGTGTCTTCCCGAAAGCACCCGTCCGGTAGCTGAGTTCGTAGGCGCGGATCAGCTGGTCGTCGAGTCGGACCTCGACCCGGCGCAACAGGTCGGCAGTCACCTTCTTGAACCCGAACCGGGCATCGATCTGGACGTCGCCCCGGCGGGGCTCGCCCCGCTCGCGGTCGCGGACGAAGGTGACCGAGTAACGCCCCTCGGTGTCACCACGCCCCGTCCACGTGATCCGCTGGAGATACAGCGCGCACCCCTGGACGGTGGCGTTCGCCACGCCGCCGTCCAGGACGCGGACATGGTGGTAGCGCAGCAGGTTGTCGTGCCCGTCGCGTACCTCGTTCACCGCCCACACCGCGATGTTGCCGGAGTCGTCGGCCAGGGTGGTGTTCTCCGCCCCGCCGTAGACGGTGCGCCGCCCCTGCTTGTCGACGACCTCCCACCAGTAGTCCGAGGGGGCGTCGCCGTGCCGGACGATCCGGTCGAACCGGCCCTCCGTACGAGGGTGGAACACCGTCTCCGTCGTGCGGGCCCGAGGTGCCCCGCCGTGTGCCACCGGAGTGAGCTGCTCACCGTCCAGGAGATAGGACTCGGTCTCCACCGCGTGGTCGTAACGGGGAACACCCCACCGGGTGTCCACCGTGATCGAGGTCGTGCTCACGTCCCAGCCGACACCCGTCCACCCGTTACCGGCCGCCGAGTTGTACGCGAGCGACAGATCGGGGCTGAGCCCGCCGCGCCCCGCGGGAACCTCGAACGGGTAGGCGAGCCGCGCGTCCCCGGTGCTGTTCGCCTTCGGTGCCTCGATCACATGGACTCCGGCGCCAGGGTCGGCCGCCTTGATGTCCTTGATCTGGTTCGGGTCGAACGACGTGCCCTCCGAACCCTCCGGACCGGTCGCCGCCGTTCCCGCGTCCGGGCCCGCGGCCACGCTGCGAAACGACTCCGTCGACGTCAGCCCGAACATCGCGAGCGACATGACCAGGACGAAGACCACGCTGCTCCGACCGCAAAACACACTCCGGACACTCATCGAATCCCCCGCCGTCCGACATTCCGGAGTGCGCGTCCCGACAGCCCCGGCTCCTGCGCTACCGAACCGTATGGGCAGGGCGAAACGCTGACACGGACTTCGCACACAAGGGCCGAAACGCGGCTTCGCAATCCGACTATAGAGATGCTCACCGGACAACTCACCGGTGATCGATGTCGGCGTCCCGGCCAGAACGCGCCCACGGCACACCGGCCGACAAGTCGACGCGCCGACTGGTGGGCCGAGGTGTCCGCAGGACGGGTGCTGTCGGCGCTTCCCGGCGCGGCCTTCCCGCACCCACGCTTCGGGACCCGGGTGCCCGGCGCCGACGCCCGGAACGCTTCGTATGCTTCGAGCGGTGACCCGCAGGCGGCGCATTCGTCCGGGTCATCCGGTCATCCGTACAGAGAGGCAGAGGAAAAATGCGCGTGGTGGAGAGCTGGTCCCGCGTGATGGATCTTCTTGAGCGGCACGCCCCGGCCGAACACGCGGATCTACCGGGGCCCGCTACGGAGCAGAGGCTTGCGGTCGCCGAGGAACGGATGGGGATCCCTCTCCCTCGGGATCTGCGGGCGTGGCTGCTGCGGAACAGTCTCGATCTTCCCGAGGAGGACGTGGACGACGACGTGGCGTGTTGCGGCTTCGCAGGGTTCCCGGACGAGGGCAGTTTCTTTCTGGGGATCCGAGCCATGGAGAACCTTTACGCGAACCGCTCCAGGCCCGGTGGATTCGACCCTCCGGACCAGCCGGACCATCCGTTCTGGCGCAACGAGTGGATCCCGTTCCTGTCGGACCAGGACGGCTGGATGGGGAAGTTCGTCGACGCGCGGGACGGACGTGTCGGCAGGTGGTTCGTGGGCGAGCCCACGATCACGGGCGAGTACGCGTCACTGGCCGACTACTTCGACTCCGTGGCGGAGATGCTGACGAAGATCGCCCACGGGAACCATCCGGTCTGCGCGGTCGACCGAGGGCGACTCGTCTGGTCGTGACGCGAAGGCGGTCGGCGGCACCGGGATCGTGCGCGGCCGGCGCCCTCGACGCCGGAGACGGCCGGGGACCGGCCCGCTCCCCGACTCGCGGGTCGGCACCCGCGGTCTCCGAGTACGCGGTCGCCCCCGGTGCCGTCGGCGCCACCGTCGGCGGCGTTTTTCGGGACCTCGCGCCCGGGTGGACGGTGGTCCCGGCCGGACAGGGGTCGTGCCTGGTCGAGAGGCGCGTCCGCGCTGGAACGGGCCGGGGGCTGTGCGGCGCGGGGGTTCAGGGGAAGTCCGTGTGGAATACCCCTTGCCCAATGGTCAAGAATCGTTGACCATTGCTCGCATGCCGACCGACGAGCTTCCCGAGGCACTTCACGTCACGACGGACGAGCAGTTGCGCGCCGTCTCCAACCTCACCCGCCACCGGATCATGGCGGTGCTCCGCTTCGAGCCCGCGACGATCACCCAGATCGCCGAGCGGGTGGGTCTCGCGAAGGGGAGTTCCAGTTACCACGTACGGCTGTTGGAGCGGGCCGGCCTGGTGAAGGTGGTACGGACCCGGAAGGTCCGGGGGGTCACCGAGCGGTACTACGCCATGGCCGCGCGGGCGATCGTGCTGCCGGATCCGGGCCGGGGAGGGCCGGACGCGCTCATGCGCCACGCGGTGGCGGACCTGGAAGCGGCACCGGTGGACGGCGAGCGGCACATCGGGATGGCGCATCTGCGGCTCACCGAAGAGCAGTTCACCGAACTGGGGGCGCGGTTGCAGGCGCTGGCGGAGGAGTACCGGGAGCTGTCCGATCCGTCGCTGCCGGACGCGTCGTTCGTCTTCGCGCTGTTCCGTCCGGCACCGCGCGAGCGGACCGAGGGAGACGCCAAGTGAGCGCAGACGTAGGCAAGTCGGTGACCGGGTTCGGGCGGCTGTGGACCGCGCAGACGGTGTCCTCGCTCGGTGACGGGGTGTCACACGCCGCGCTGCCGCTGATCGCGTTGACGCTGACGCGCGACCCGATGGCGCTCGCCGTCGTCACGGCCGCCGGGACGCTGCCCTGGCTGCTCTTCGGGGTGCTCGGCGGCGCCCTGGTGGACCGCTGGGACCACCGCCGCACGATGTGGGTCACCGACGCGGCGCGCGCGGCGTTACTCGCGATACCGGCGGCGGCGGCCGTGCTCGACGTGCTCACCATTCCGCTGCTCGCGACCGTCTCCTTCCTCCTCGGCCTCGGCGGACTCTTCTTCGACACCGCCGCCACCGCCTGTCTGCCGGATCTGCTCGGCCGTGACCCCGCACGCCTGGAGCGCGCCAACTCCCGCTTGCGCGGCGCCCAGACCGCGATGTCCGGCCTCGCCGGCCCGCCCGCGGGGAGCGCGCTGCTCGCACTCGGGCGGGCGGTACCGCTGCTCGCCGACGCGGTGTCGTTCCTGCTCTCCGCCCTGCTGGTACGCACCCTGCCCGCCGCACCGCGGCCCGTGCCGGAGGTCCGCGAGTCGCTGCTCCGGCAGGCGCGGGCCGGGGCCTCCTACGTCTTCCGGGACCGATTGCTGCTCGGGCTCGCGCTCCGCCCGGCGGTCGGGAATGTCGCCTTCCTCGCCGTGGAGACCGTCCTCGCCCTCTTCGCACACGAGCGTCTCGGCATCGGCGCCCACGGCTTCGGCCTGCTCCTCACGGCGGAGGCGACCGGTGGTCTGCTCGGTGCGGGCATCGCTTCCCACCTCGGTCGCCGACTCGGCACCGGTACCGCGCTGACCTGCACGGCCGCCGTCGAAGGACTTGCCGTCCTGGGCCTGGCCGCTGCCCGGAACCCCTACGCCGCAGGCCTCGCGCTCGCCGTCTGCGGGGCCGGTATGGGCGCCACGATGGTGCTCGCCCCCTCCCTGCGGCAGGCGATCGTCCCTCCCCACCTCATGGGCCGGGTCGCGTCCACCTCCCGCATGCTGGCCATGTGCGCAGCCCCCGTCGGGGCTTTCACCGGCGGCTGGCTGGCCACCGCCTACGACATCCGCACCCCGCTCTACTGCGCCGCCGCCCTCCTCCTCGCGATGACGGCCGTCACGGCCACCATGACCAGCGACCGCCGGGTCGAGGCGGCTCTGCGAGCCGCCGCGCCGGGCGGCGGGCCTGACCACCGGGCGTCCGGCGTCTCCGGTCCGAAGGGCACGGCTGACGCGTTGTGACGCCTTCGCGGAGGCAGACGTCACAGCATGTCGGACGCCACCGGGCAGGCGTGACGAACCACGGACGTGTCGGTGAACCGGTCCGCGAAGGGCGGCGGCGGTTCACCCGGGCCTCCCGTACCCGAGCCGTCAGGGCAGCTCCGCCACCCGCGGCGCGATCCCCACGGGCAGGACGGACAGCACGCCCTCATCGACCGCGGACCCGGACCCGGGAGGGAGAGGGGCGTACGCGGGCGGCGGCGACGGGGTCCGCTGCTGCGGGAGTACGGGGCGCAGGGGCCGGGGGCCGGGGACCACCGCGTAGTCGGAGCCGAGGAGTTCCGGCGTCAGCGCGCCGGGGTCGTCGCCGAGGGCGAGACGCACCGCCGCCCACGGCGCGTTGAGGCCGCACCGGGAGAGCTGGTGCAGGCCCCCGGCGGGGCGGGTGTTGACGTCCATCAGGACGGGTTCGCCCGCGTGCATGCGGAATTGAATGTTCGTCAGCCAGTGCAGGCCGAAGGACCGGGCGATCAGGCGGGCCGGCTCGATCCACGCGGGGTCGAGCGTGAAGCCGCGCCGTCGGCCGTTCTTCGTACGGCCCACCGCCAACCGGACCTCTCCGTCGGGGCCGGTGAGGCAGTCGACGGAGACCTCCGGTTCGTCCAGGCGTGGCATGACGAGCCAGTCGACGGACCGCTCGGTGCGCCGCAGCGCCCTGGTCACCAGCTCCAACGGCACGTACGGGCTGGGGAATCCGGTCAGGTGCAGCATGGAGAACGGCGCCCGGGTGATGATCCGGAACCCGACGCCGCCTTCCCCGCCGGTCGGCTTGAAGCACGCCTTGCCGCCCTGTGCCTCGATGGCGTCCACCGCTGCCAGCAGTTGGGCCTCGTCGCGCACCCGCCACCACGGCGGCACCGGGGCGCCGACCCGCCGCACGGTCTCGTACGCCAGCGCCTTGTCGGCGAAGAGGCCGATCGCCTCGGCGGGCGGCGCGAGCAGCGCCGTACCGAGCGCCGCGAAGTCCTCGCGGTGCGCGGCCAGAGCCGCCTGGTGGAGGACGGGTACGAACACGTCGGTGCCGCGCCGCGCGCACTGGTCCAGCGCGTACTCGACGTACGCGGCGGGCGACAGGTTCTCCGGCTCCGGCGCCGAGGTGTCGGCCGCCGCGAGCACCGGGGAGTCCGGGTCGGCGTGCGTGGCGTGGATCTCGACGGGACGACCCTGCGGATTGCGCCGCAACTGATCGATGAAGAACACGTTCTCCGCGTACGTGCGGTTGAGCCAGACGCGTACGGGAGAGACCATGCAGGCCGCCTTCGGGGTCGCGGACACGGCGGGGCAGGGCCGTACCCGGTCGGTGAGAGAGGGAGAACACGGACCACCTGCGGCAGGAGGAACCGCAGGTGGGGGTGTTGGGGTGATCCTAGGGCGCGGGACGGCGCGCTTTGCTACGCGCGTGTTACGGATTCCGGGAGGGGTGTCCCCGGTCCCGGAGCGTGGGCTCCCCGTCCCCCGCGGCCCCGTCGTTCCGTCGCGGGGCGCCGCTCACCCGTCGATCGGCTTGCGGATCGCCGCGATGTCGAACTGGAGCCGCAGCCGCTCGCTGACCATGGCTCCGCCTTCGGCGAGGCGGGCGTTGTAGGTGAGGCCCCAGTCGGAGCGGTTGATGGTGGTGGTGCCGTCGAAGCCGACGCGTTCGTAGCCGAAGGGGTCGGTGACGTGGCCGATGTAGGTGAGCTCCAGGTCGACCGGGTTGGTGGTGCCCCTGATGGTGAGGTCACCGGTCATGCGGTAGACGTCCTGCGCCTGGAGGGTCACGGCGGTGCTGGTGAAGGCCATCCGCGGGTGCCTCTGGGCGTCCAGGAACTCCCGCCCGACGAGGTGCCCGTCGCGCTGTTCGACCCCGGTGTCGACGCTGGCGGTGGCGATGGAGATCTCGGCCCGGGAGCGGGCGGGGTTGCTGCCGTCGAAGTAGAGGAGGCTTTCGTACTCGGCGAACGAACCCCGCACCGTCGTCACCATGGCGTGCCGCACGGAGAATCCGATCCTGCTGTGCGCCGGATCGATCATCCACTCCCCGGTGAGCCCCTTCAGCGCCGGATGGGGGAGCACGGCGGCGGGAGGTGCGACCGTCGTGCCCGCGCCCGTGTCCGCTGTGCGTCGGGGCGTTGAGCTGCGGCTGAAGATGTTCATGACGTATGTAGTTACTTTGAGAGAACGATCAACGTAAGAGAACGTTGATGAATTCGAACATTTACCCGCGAACCTTCACGGGAGTGAAGCCCTTGTGGGCACGGGGCGTAGCGTCTCGGTGGACCGCGCTCCGGGACGGCTCCTCTGCGGACAGTGACTGACGACCTCTCGATCACGCGAGTGTTCCACGGTTCATTTGCCATTCCTTCACATCGCCTGACAGGATCCCGTCCTTCGGCGTGCACAATGCCGTCGCTGAGCCGGGGGGACCAGCCGCGTGGGGATACGCATCAGCCTTCGACGTGCCGTGATGGCCATGGTCGCGTTGCTCGTCGCCGCCGTCGTGCTGGGTGTCGGGGCGTCACCCGCCGCCGCTCACCGGGACGGCTGCCACCGCTGGCATTCCTGCCCCTCCGACACCGGCTCGTACGTCTGCGGGGACCTCGGGTACTTCTCGGAATGCGGGTACAGCTCCCTGCCGGGCTCCGGAACCGGAACGGGCAGCGGCAGCGGAAGCGACTCCGGCACGGACACCGAGGTGGTCCTGGACGACGAGGCGCCCGAACGTCCCGCCACGCGCGGCGCGGACGCGGGGGCCGGCGGCAGCGTCGGCGTCGTGGTCTCGGCCGAGAAGGGGTCCAGGATCGAAGTGCGCGACGAGGTGGACTCGGTCGTCGCCCACGCCACCGCCACCGGGGCGGAGCAGAAGATCACCTTCGACGCGGAGGACGGCGGGCACGCCTACACCGTCGTGGCCGTCGACTCCGCGGGCAACACCAGTGAAGCGAGCGACGAGTTCACCGTCACGGTCGACGGCACCGCACCCGAGGCGGGCACACCCGCCCTGGGGGCGACGGACCCGGAGACGGGTGCGGCCGAGGTCTCCCTCCACGCCGAGGCGGGCGCCTCGTACGAGGTGACGGTCGAAGGCCGCAAGGAAGCGCTGAGCGGTACGGTCGGCGCCACCGGAACGGTCACCGGATCGTTCCGCCTGCCCGACGGCTCCTACCGTCTCGTCGCCGTCGTACGGGACGAGGCCGGCAACCGAACCCGTACGGTCGCGACCGTACGCGTCGCCCTGAAGGCGCTCCGGCCCCGGGTGGGGGTGGGGGCCCCGGAGGACGGGCGTACCCGCGTCGATGTCGTCGGGCCGCCCGGATCCGCCGGGACCGTGACCACGGGGGGCGTGGCGGAGCCCGTCCGGCTGGACGGCGACGGACGCGGCAGCGTGTCCCTTCCGCTGGAGGACGGGTCGTACCGGGCGACCGTGACGCTGACCGACCCGTTCGGACGCGAAGGGACCACGCGCTCGGCGGAGTTCGTCGTCGACACGGTCGCCCCGGCGCTGCGCCTCGGCTACGACGAGGAGCGGGCGCGCCACGGCGACGTGGTGCTGGCGGTGACCGGTGAACCAGGCGCCACGCTGCGGCTCGACGGCGCGGACCGGGAGCGTTCCGTGGTCCTGGCACGCGCGCACCAGGTACTGACCTGGCACGCGCGGCCCGGCGACCACCGACTGGTGGCCCGGCTGACCGACGCGCACGGCAACACCACCGAGCGGGAGCTCGTCGTGCGCGTCTCGGACGACATGACCGGTACCGAGATCCGGAACGCGCTGCTCGGCTTCGCCGTGATCCTGGCCGTGCTGGGGACTGTTGGCGTCCTGGTGTGGCGGCGGCGCAGAGCGATCATCGTGTGGCGGGCCCGGCGGCGCGAGTCCGCGCGGATCGCGGCGCAGGAGCGAGTGGCGCTGGCCGCGGTCGCGCGGCAGGAAGCCGAGGAGCGCCGGCGCGAGGACGAGCGCCGCCGCGCCCTGGAGGCGCACGGGCGCCGGCTGGCGGTCTGGCTGAGCACCCGCGAACGCCTCGTCGCGGAACACGACTTCGTCCGTGGGCTGCGGGGCACGGAGTACAGCGCGACGGACTTCCGGTGGGCCGCGCGCAAGGCCGGTGAGCGCGTGCTCTTCGTGGCACCCGTGTCCCTCGTGGAGATGCGCACCCGGCAGGGAGTGAGTCATCTGGAGACCACCTGGGCAGGGGAGTTGGCGGTCACCGACCGGCGCGTGCTGTTCAGCGGTCCGGGCGGCCGACGGGAGTGGGCATACGGAAAGTGGCTCCACCACGAGCACGACGAGGGCGCCGGTCTGACCCTGATCTCCGTGAGCAACCGCCAGAAGACGTCCGGCATCTCCTACGCCCACGGCGAGGCCTTCCGCGTGCGGTCGGCGATCGACCTCGCGGTGGGCCGGGCGCAAGGCCGTGGCGACGAGGTGACCGACCGGGCCCGGGCGGCACTGGAGGTCCACGAGCGGAACAAGCCGGAGCAGCCCGCTCAGGGGCGGTGAACGAGCGGGCCGTGCGGTGAAGGACGGGCCGGGGCGCTGGTGAACGGGCTTGCCGGGGGCCGGGGTTCGAGGAGGGCCACCGGACCGTCGAGGTCGGGCCGGTGGAGCGGGAGACGGAGACGGTTGGCCGCGCGCGCCGCGCGTCCCGTGCCGGCGCGTGCCGTGCCGGGCCGGGCCGGGCCGGGCCGCGGAGGCGGCATCGGC
The DNA here is from genome assembly GCF_042728795.1 of Streptomyces sp. NPDC060184. Lineage (NCBI taxonomy): Bacteria > Bacillati > Actinomycetota > Actinomycetes > Kitasatosporales > Streptomycetaceae > Streptomyces > Streptomyces sp. NPDC060184. The sequence continues at coordinate 26,273 of NZ_JBHWYX010000045.1, read as the reverse complement.
CCGCTTTTCCGGAGGCGAGCGAATCGGTCCGCCATCGGCGGCAACCTTTTGGTTCCGTGCGGCGACTACGAGTCCGAACCCCCCTGTTCTCACGGGGGACCGAGGAACGGATCAGCCCATGGCACCGTACGGACGCAGGCCACCGGAGCAGCGGGCCGCGGGGGACGGGCCGGTGGCGGTCCCGGCTCCGAACCGTGCCCGGCCGTCCGGCGCCATGAGGCTCCCCCGGCTCCCCGGGCCGCCCGAGGACATGGGGCTTCCCGCTCCCTGAACTTCTTCCCGAGCGATGTCGAAGCGCTTCGACAAGCCTCTGACACCTCTCTGGACAGTTCACGGGAGTCCGTCTAGCCTGGATTGAATCTTCGCATGTCAGAAGGGGATTGGGAGGAGAAGTCGCTCGTTTCGAAGCGCTTCACCAAACCGTTCCGCCCTCTCGTCGTTCTGCCGCACCCCCACTTGTCACTGTCACCCGTAAGGGAGAGCGCATGGTCACCCTGGCCGAGGTCGCCCAGCACGCCGGAGTCTCCGCGAGCACGGTGAGCTACGTCCTCAGCGGGAAGCGGTCCATCTCCGCTCCCACCCGGGAGCGCGTGGAGCTGAGCATCCAGCAACTCGGCTACCACCCCAACGCCGGGGCACGCGCGCTCGCCAGCAGTCGCTCCAACATCATCGCCCTGATGGTGCCGTTGCGTACGGACATGTACGTGCCGGTGATGATGGAGATCGCCATCGCGGTCGCCACGACCGCCCGCACGCACGGGTACGACGTGCTGCTCCTCACCGGCGAGGAGGGCCCCGCGGCGGTCCGGCGGATCGCCGGGAGTTCGCTCGCCGACGCGCTGATCCTCATGGACGTGGAACTGCACGACGAGCGCCTTCCCGTGCTCCGGGACACCGAACGGGCCGCCGCCCTCATCGGGTTGCCCGCCGACGCGACCGGACTGACCTGTGTGGACCTCGACTTCGAGGCGACCGGGGCGCTCTGCCTGGAACACCTCGCCGGTCTCGGACACCGCGAGGTCGCGGTGATCGGTGAGGCGCCCGCCGTCTACGAACGGCACACCGGTTTCGCCGAACGCACCATCGACGGCATCCGGGCCAAGGCGCGCGAGACCGGGGTGACGGTGCTGCACCGGCCCTGCGAGGGCGGTTACGCGGCCATGGCGCAGACCCTGTCCCGGATCTTCGACGAACGGCCGGGCACCACCGGTTTCGTCGTCCAGAACGAATCCGCCGTGGAGCCGCTGCTCAACCTCCTCCAGCAGCAGGGCCGCGCCGTGCCCGAGGACGTCTCGGTCGTCGCGATCTGCCCCGAACAGGTGGCGGCGCAGGCCTCCGTGCGGCTCACCTCCGTCGCCATTCCCGCCCAGGAGATGGGACGCCGGGCGGTCGAGCTGGTGGTGGCCAAGCTCACCGGCTGCGACAAGAACGAAGTCGAGCTCATAGCACCGGAGTTGACGGTACGGGCGAGCACGGGCCCAGTGCCCGCCGTGTGAGCCGCGCCGGTGGGCCCGTCCGCTCCCGGCCGGTCGCGCGAACGCCGCGCCCGGCCGGGCGCCCACCGGTCGGCGGGCCGCCGGGCCGTTCACCCGTCCGCCGCCTCCCCGCGCGGCACCGTCAGGACCCGCTCGGCCCCCGCCGTGAGCGTGATCCAGGACGCCGCGCCCGGCTCCGCCGCACCCTCCTGGGCGCCCGGCGGCGGCCCCGTGCGCAGCTCGACCCGGGCGTCGCGGGCGGGCCGGAGCACCGCGGTGACCTCCTCGGAGGTCCAGTCGAGGTCGAGCGTCGCTCCGAACCTCGTACGGACGCCCCGGAGCGAGCCCCGGGGGTACGCGGCCGGGAGCGCGGGCAGCAGGACCAGGCGGTGCGGCGCCGACTGGACCAGCATCTCCAGCACCACCGCCGGCAGCGCGTGGGCGGCGTCCGCGTTGTACACGTCGCGGTCCGGGTAGTGCGCGCTCATCAGCGAGTCGTGGAAGAAGTCCCCGGCCAGCACCGACGCCAGCGCCGAGGAGACCCGTGAGCCGTCCCGCAGCCGCGCCGCGACCAGCGCGTGGTGCAGATGGCCGTGGGCCGAATCGTTCTCCGAACCCCGCAGCTCCAGCGCGCGGTGGGCGGCGCGGGCCGGTCCGGGGGTGTCGTAGGGGTTGATCTCGTCGAGCGGCCACACCGGGTAGAGGTGGCTGAGGTGGCGGTGGTCGTACGTCTCGCGCAGTCCGGGCCACGCCCACTCGGCGAGCGCGCCGTCCTCGTTGACCAGGTAGTGCGGCAGCCGGTCGGCGAGGGAGCGCCACCGGTCGGCGTCCGGATGGCCGGGGGCGAGCTCCGCCGCCGTCGTCAGGGCGTGACGGGCCGCCGCGATGTCCATCGTGGCGTTGACGGTGCCCCAACTCGCGTTCGCCGGGCGGTTCTCCGGCGAGTACGACGGGACCACGGCCACACGGCCGTCCGGGCCCCGACGGGTGAGGAAGTCCGTGTAGAAATCGGCCACTTCGACACAGGACGAGATGAGCAGCCGCGGGGTCCGGCCGGTGGTCGCCGCGTGCTCCAGCAGCGGGTGCAGCAGCCAGTCGGCACCGGCCGTCCACAGATGCAGCGGATAGGCCCGCTGGAAGTGGCGGGTGTGGCCGGACTCGCCGTCCGAATGGGAAGGCGCGACGATGCCCCGGGCGCCGAACAGGGCACGGGCGTTCTCCCGCCAGTGCTCCGACTGGCCCTCGATCAGGCGGGCGTGGGCGTCGAGCACCTCGGGCAGGTCCGCCGCGGCGGCCGAGGCAAGCTGGAGGTTGAGGTTGGCGTTGGTGGTGAACGCCCCCGACCAGGCGGTGTTCCAGTCGCCCGTCCACAGCCCGGTCAGGCGGGGCGGCAACAGCCCCGAAGCGGAGAGCAGGTGGTAGCGGCCCGCCGCGAACAGCCGCTCCAGCAGGGCGGGGCTGTCCGGATGGCGCAGCAGCTCGCTGCCCGGGAGATCCGGCCGCGCCGGATCCTCGTCGTGCAGGGAGAGCCCGCACCGCACGAACGCGGCACGATGGAGCGGCACATGACGGTCCAGCAGCTCCGCGTAGCCGGCATCCGGCAGGGCCGACCACTCGGCTTCGAAATCCGGGTCGCCGGGGCCCCGGCGCACCCGGGTGAGCAGCAACAGGCTCCGGGCGCCTGTGACCCGTACGCCGTCGCCGTCCACCGAGACCGTGCCGCCCTCCGTGCGCAGCGATGCCACCCCGACGCAGGACAGTTCGCTGTCCGGGTAGCGCAGCCGGATCGCGAGGCGGGCGCCGTGCGGCGTCAGCACCGTGGAGCGGCCGATCGCGAGGCCCGCCGGGGCGCCGGGGAGGGCCGGGTCGAGCGTGACTCCGAGGTCCGGCGCGGGTCCGGTGATGTGCTGCACGATCACGTCGTCGGCCCGCGACACGAACACCCGGCTGCGCCAGGGCCCCGAGGCGGCGGTGGCCTCGCCCGAGGTGAAGTCCAGCTCGCGGCGGTAGGGCGAGAGGGCGGGGCCGGCTTCGGGCCCTACCGCCGTGCCGGACGGGAGGGTGCCGTCGTCCCCGGTGCCACCGGCCTCCGCCCCCCTCCGCCGTACCCGGGTCTGGAACGCCGGGTGGAACGGCTGGACCCACACCAGCGGGCGGCCCGCGCCGAAGCGTTCGGCCGCCTCGGTGTCCCCGGCGAGCAACGCGTCCTGGAGCGGGCCGAGTTCGCCCGACAGCTCCGGTGGGCGCAGGTGCTCGCTGCCGTTGGGGCGGACGAGGGTGTGGTGGTTGACGATCACCCGGTCGTCGGCCGGGTCGCCGTAGACCATCGCCCCGTGGTGCCCGTTCCCGCTGAGGAAGGCGTCCTCCCAGCGCGCCGCGGGCCGGGGCTCCCAGGTGCCCCGGCTCATGGCGCGCCGACCGGCTTCAGGGCCGCCACGCCGTAACGCCCCAGCTCCACGGCCCCGTCCGCCTTCGCGCCGCTGAGCACGTCGACGTACGCGCCCGGCAGCGGCACGGTCACCGTGCCCTGCCCGTGGTGGAGCAGGAAGAGCAGTTCGCCCCGGCGTACCGCCTCCACACCCTCGGGCAGTGCGGCCATCACGGGGCGGACGCCCGCCTCGCCGGCCACCCGGCCGAGCAGTTCGCGCAGGGCACCGGGCTCCGGCAGGGTCGAGAGGTACCAGGCGCCGCCCTTGCGGAGCACGGCGGGCAGGCCGTCCAGTTCGCCGCCCCGGTAGGCGGCGACGGTCTCGCCGGTGCCGTCCGCCTCCAGCTCCTCCGACCACAGCAGGCCCCGGAAGCCGTCGCAGGCGACGCTCGCGTCCGGTTCGAGCGGCCACCACTCGTGGAGCGTGCGGATCGAGAAGAGTTCCCGCAGCCGCGCGTCCATGCCACCCGGCCGGATGCGGTCGTCCACGTCGGCGACGCCGGTGAAGAACCCGCTGACCAGGGTGCCGCCGCCCGCCACGTAGGCGACCAGGTTGTCGACGGCCGCGTCGGACAGCAGGTAGAGCTGCGGTACCACGACCATCCGGTAGCCGCTCAAGTCCGCTTCGGGCCGGGCGAAATCGGTCGCCGTGCCGTTCTCCCAGAGCGCCCGGTGCCAGGCCCGTACGATCTCCGGGTAGTCCAGGTGCGAGGAGGGGCGGCCCTCCTGCGCGCTGCCCCACCAGGCGTCCCAGTCGTGCAGCACCGCCACCTCGGCCGGGGCGTGGGCGCCGCTCACCTCCGGTGCGAGGGTGGCCAGTTCGGCACCGATGCGGGTGATCTCCCGGAAGGCGCGGCCCTCGGGACCGGCGTGCGACACCATCCCGGAGTGGAACTTCTCCGAGCCCTGCCGGGACTGGCGCCACTGGAAGTAGCAGACGGCGTCCGCGCCCCGGGCCACCGACTGGAGGGACCAGAGCCTGTTCAGCCCCCGGGGCTTCGGGTGGTTCACCGGACGCCAGTTGACCGCGCTCGCGGCCTGTTCCATCAGCATCCACGGCCCCCCGGCCTGCGAGCGCGTCATGTCGGCGAGCATCGCGTTGTACTGCCCCGCTCCCGGGTCGGCCGGGTCCGGGTAGACGTCCACCGAGACGACGTCCTCCTGCCCGGCCCACGCCCACGCGTCCTGACCCGACCAGAGCGGCATGAAGTTGGACGTCACCGGGACGTCGGGGGAGTGGCGGCGCACGATGTCCCGCTCGGCGGTGCAGCACTCCAGCAGGGCGTCGGAGGTGAACCGCTTGAAGTCGAGCACCTGCGTGGGGTTGCGCGTGTACTGGGCCTTGCGGGGCGGCAGGATCTCCGCCCAGGTGTCGTACCGCTGGCTCCAGAAGGCCGTCCCCCATGCCTCGTTGACCGCGTCGAGCGTGCCGTACCGGCCGGCGAGCCAGCGGCGGAAGTGCGCCGCCGTCTCGTCGCACCAGCAGTGCGTGCAGTACTCGTTGTTGATGTGCCACATGGTCAGCGCCGGATGGCCGGAGTACCGGGCCGCCAGGTCCTCGGTGAGAGCGGCGGCGTACCGGCGGTACACCGGTGAACTCGCGCAGAAGTGCTGGCGCGAGCCGTACCAGACGACCGAACCGTCCTCCGCGCGCGGCAGCGTCTCCGGGTGCAGCGCACCCATCCACGGCGGCGGGGAGGAGGTCGGGGTGGCGAGGACCACACCGACGCCGTTCTCCTCCATGAGCCGCATCAGCCGGTCGAGCCAGCCGAACTCCCTTGCCCCGGGCCGGGGTTCGATCTTCGCCCAGGAGAAGACGCCGAGCGTCACCGAGTTGACCCCGGCCTCCTTCATCAGGGCCACGTCCTCGGCCCACACCTCCTCGGGCCACTGCTCGGGGTTGTAGTCGCCGCCGAAGAGAAGGCGGCCACGGGTGGCGTCACGCAGGGACGGCATGGTGTTCTCGATCCTCATTCCGGGTCGGCGTACTGGATGCCCCGGCCGTTGGTGCCCAGATACACCCGGCCGTGGACACGGGGGTCGCCGGTGATCACCTCGCCGGTCCACCCCCACTGGTGCTGGTCGTCGTTGATGCGTATCCAGGTGGTGCCCGCGTCGTCCGAGCGCAGCACGGCCACCTTGTCGTGAGTCGCGGACACCCGCCCCGTCTGGAAGACCGCCGGGTACCCCGCGTGCGCGCGACGGCCCGTCGAGGGGGCCGCCTTGCCGAAACCCAGCGCGTGGGACTCCTGGACCCCGGCCACGGCCGTGAACGTCCGGCCGCCGTCCGTAGAGCGGTGCAGCCCGCCGGTCTTCGCCGACAGCCAGAGGTCGCCCGTCCTGCCCGGCGCCGCCGCCATCTTGAACTGGGCGTCACCGGAGGGCAGTCCGGTGGCGGAGACGGTGAAGGTCGCGCCCGCGTCCGTGGAGAGGTGGACGGTACCGGTGTCCGTGTCGTACGCGTAGAAGCGGGCGGAGTCCACCGGGTCGGCGACGGGCGTCGCGCCCTTCGGGAACGTCCCCACCTCGTGCCAGCTCGCACCACCGTCCGTGGACCGGTGCGCCGGGTACTTCGTGCCGTCCCAGTGGACGAACGTCCAGAGCAGCGTCGTCCCGTCCGCGCTCACCGCGATCGGTCCCGGCGCGGACGCCGCGATCTCCGGCTGGGCCGCGAACGGCTGCCAACTGGCGCCCCCGTCGTGGGAGTACGCGCCCGCGGCGTCCGACCCCGAGGGCCAGCCGGTCCGCACGACGTACGAGGGGACGCGCGCCGCGAGGGCCAGGCCGGTCGCGGTGCCGAACACCGGGTCCGACGCCATCCCGCGCGAGGGGGAGGCGGTGAGCGACTCGTGGTACATCACCCCGATGTCGCCCAGCCCGCTGAGGAGCCGGGCGCCCCGCGCGGTCGGCGGCGCGACCAGGTGGCGTACCGACGACTCCTCCAGGCCCCGGATCTCCGGCGCCCAGTGCACCAGGTCCCGGGTGCCGAAGACCGTGGCGCCGGTTCCGTACAGGAGGTGGCGCGAGTCGAAGGGGTCGACCGCGACGGCCTGGATCCACCAGCCGAACTTGGCCTCCCCGCCCCAGCGCAGGTAGGGCGTCTCCGAGACGTCCAGCACCGCCGAGTCCTTGAGGGAGGTCCAGGTGCGGCCGTGGTCGGTGGAGCGGAAGAGCGTGTCGACCGGCCCCCAGCGGTTGTTGGTGGAGACGACGACCGTCCCCGGGCGCCTGGCGTCCACGGCGATCCCGCCGTAGCCGAACGCGTCCGCCCCGCCCGGCACCACGGGCGTCACGTCCGACCAGGCACCGGTCACCGTGTCGAGACGGCGCACCGCGCCGTCGCTCTGGTTGTTGGGCCCCGGACCGTTCGCCCAGCTCACGTACAAGGCGCGGGAGGCGGCGTCGTACGCGGCGCGGACCGGCACCCGGGTCGCCCCGTCGGCCGCCGGGCCGCCGGGCACCGGCTCCCACCCGCCCGACGCGGTCGAGCGGTACAGCGAGGCGGTGCCGTCGCCCCAGCCGGCGTACACCGTCCGCCCGGCCGCCACCAGCAGGGTGACTCCCTGACCGGAGGCGTCCGGCACGGCGGGGAAGGAGGGGTCGGGCGCCCAGGTGGCGCCCCGGTCGGTGGAGCGCAGCAGCCCGTCGTGGCGGGTGCCGAGCCAGAGGGTGTCGCTGTCGCGAGGGTCGACCAGCAGACGTTCGCCGGTACCCCGGCCGTCCTCGTTGGCACCGAGCCGCACCGCCAGGTCCGTACGGGTCCAGGTCGCGCCCCGGTCCTCGGACCGCAGCACCGCCCCCGGGGACGCCCAGGACTGGGCGTACGTGCCGAGCGCGAGGTACACCCGGTCCGGGTGGGCCGGGTCCACGGCGATCGCCTCGACGCCGAGCAGGTTCCAGTCGTCCCAGCCGGTGAAGTCGGTGAGGGCCGTCCAGCGGGCCTTCGCGGCGTCCCACCGGTAGGCGCCGCCGATGTCCGTGCGGGCGTAGGCCAGGCCGCGCACCGACGGGTGGAACATCAGGCCGGTGACGAACCCGGTGCCGCCGATGGCGGCGGTGCGCCAGCGGTACGCCTGGGTCCTTGGCCGGCCAAAGGACCGCTGGGCCGCCGAGGCCGTACCCGCGGCGGGCAGCACACAGGCCGCCGCGGCGACGGCGACCGCCCCGGCGAGCACCGAGCGGCGCCCGGGCGGCGACGGCACGGCGGAGGCCGGGGCGGTGGAGCGGGGATCGGAACGGAACGCGGGCACGGCGGAATCCTTCCGGAGCGGGCGAAGAGGGGGAGCGGGACGCTCCGTGCCGCGCGCGGGAGGTCCCGGCGCGCGGCACGTGGGGCAGCGGAGAAGGCGGTGGGCTCAGCCCTTTACCGCCCCGGTGAGCATCCCCTTCTGGAAGTGCTTCTGGACGAACGGCGACAGCACCGCCACCGGGATCAGCGCGAGGACCATGACGGCCATCTGCACCGCGAGGCTGTTGATCTGCCCGCTGCTCACCGCCGCCCCCATCGCGCCCGGTGGCACCTGGTGCTGGAGCACCAGCTGACGGAGAATCATCTGGAGCGGGTACTTCTCGCTGTCCTGGATGTAGAGCATGGCGTTGAACCACTGGCTCCAGTAACCCACCGCGTAGAAGAGCGAGATGACGGCGACCACGGCGCGCGAGAGCGGCAGGACGATCTGGAGCAGGATGCGCCACTCGCCGGCGCCGTCGATACGTGCGGCGTCGATCAGTTCGGGGGCGGTGTCCATGAAGAACCCGCGGAGCACCAGGATGTTGAAGACGGAGATCGCGCTCGGCAGGATCATCGACCAGTAGCTGTCGCTCAGCCCGATCCCGGTCACCAGCAGATATGTGGGGATGAGCCCGGCGCCGAAGAACATCGTCGCCATGAGCGTCATCAGCAGCGGCCGGTGGGCGATCGAGTCGCGCCGGCTGAGCCCGTAGGCGCAGAGGATCGAGATCACCATGCTGAACACCGTGCCGACGACGGTCAGTCCGATGCTGACCATCGCGGCCCGGGTGACCGCGCCGCCGCTCAGCAGCTCCTTGTACGCGACGAAGGTGACGCTCTTCGGCCAGACGACCAGCCCGCCCGCGTCGTTGATGGCCTTGGTGTCGGAGAGGCTGGTGACGACCACCACCCAGATGGGGATGAGGATGACGGCGCAGATCGCCACCAGGCCGAAGCCCTTGAAGGCGAGCCCGGCCTTCGTCGGCTCGTCCTCCCAGGCGGGGCGCTGCTCGGTGCCGAGGAGACGCTGGAGTGGGGTGCGGGCCGGAGCGGTGTCCACGGGCCACCCGCCCGGGGTCTTTTCGAGGTCCAGGAGAGTCGTCATTTCTTGGAGTACACCCCCTGCTCGCCCAGCATGTGGGCGACCTTGTTCGCGCCCAGCACCATGGCGACGCTGAACAGTCCCTTGAAGATCCCGGCCGCGGCGGCGTAGCCGAAGTCACCGGTCTTGATGCCCGTCCACCAGATGTAGGTGTCGAGGATCTCGGAGGCGCCGGCGCCCACCTGGTCGCGCTGGAGCAGGATCTGCTCGAAGTCCAGGTTGAGCGCGCTGCCGACCCGCAGCACCAGCAGCAGGGCGATCACCGGGCGCAGCGCGGGCAGCGTGACGTGCCACATGCGGCGCCAGCGTCCCGCGCCGTCCACCGCGGCGGCCTCGTACAGGTCGGTGTTGACGGCGGCGAGCGCGGCGAGGAAGACGATGACGCCCCAGCCGGCGTCCTTCCAGACGGCCTGCGCGGTCACCAGGAACTTGAAGAACCCGGGGTTGGTCATGAGGTCGAAGCCCTCGTGCCCGTGTTCGCGCAGCCACTGGGCGACGAGTCCGGCACCGCCGAACATCTGCTGGAAGACCGTGACGACGAGGACCCAGGAGAAGAAGTGCGGCAGGTAGACGATCGCCTGCACCCACGCCTTGACCCGCGCGCTCATCAGACTGTTCAGGAGCAGCGCGATGGCGATCGGGATCGGGAAGAAGAGGATCAGCTGCGTCAGGAAGATGACCAGCGTGTTGACCAGGACTTCCCAGAAACGGTAGTCGTCGAAGATCCGCGTGAAGTTGTCGAACCCGACGAAGGGGCTGCCGGTGATGCCCAGGTCGTAGACGTCGTAGTTCTGGAACGCGACGATGTTCCCGAGCAGCGGTATGTAGTTGAAGATCAGCAGCAGCACGATGGCGGGGAGCGTCATCAGGACCAGCGTGCGGTCCCGCCGCAGCCGGTGCCGCCAGGTGATGCCCTCGGCGGGCAGCCCGGACGACGGGCGTCCGCCGCCCTTCGCCGCCCTGCCGGACCGGCCGCCGCGCGCGCGGGGAACCGCGCTCCCGCCGGTGGCCCGCGGCCTGTCCGTCCCGTCCTCGACTCCGCCGTCCGGCGGAGCGCCGTCCCGCGTTCCGCCGTCCTGTGCGGCGTGCCGGCCGTCCTCGTCGGCCGGGACACCGGTCCCGTCCGCCGCGCGGCCCGTGCCGGCCGCCGCCGTGGCCCGTGGCTTCACCGTGAGCTCCCCATGTCGTGCTGCTCCGCCCCGGCCGCCGGGCGTCACTGCGCCCGGCGGCCACTCTCCGTGTGTGCGTGGGTCCTGCGGTCTGCCGCGTACGGTCAGTTGCCGGAGCCGTTCTTGTCGAGGATGTCCTGGTACCAGGCGCGGAGCTCGTCGCCGCCGCTCTGCTTCCACGTCGTCACCGCCGCCTCCAGGTCGCTGACCTTCTTGCGGCCTCGCCGGATGTCCTTCTGCAGGTCGTCGAAGGGCGTGTACAGGGAGGCGTACCGCTGGGGCTCGACGATCTGCATGCCGAAGAAGAGCGGCTTCTTGATGTTCGGCGCCTGCCGGGCCATCCACCCCGCGTAGTCCTGCACGAGCTTCGGCTCGTCGGGGAAGGCGATGGTGTGCGGCGGGGAGGCGAGGAAGAGGAAGGTGGAGGGCTGGGCCTCCTGGATGCCCTGGTCGGTGAAGGTCGGCACGCCGCCCTTCACCTCGTAGTGGGTGCCCTGGACACCGTAGTTGGTGAGCATGAACTCCTCGGTGCCGTACGGGGCGGCGGCGAAGTCCGCGATGGCGAGCATCTCCTCGATCTTCGCCTTGGGGAGCTTCTTGCTGAGGAAGGTGAAGATCCCGGCCGGGTCGTCCTGCCAGAGGACCGGCTTGCCGCCGTCGGCCGAGAAGAAGTCGAGCGCCTGCATGTCGAACTTCGGGTTGGCGGCCTTCTGTTCGGTCACCATGCCCTTCCAGCCGCCGGTGCCGTCGTTGTACATGACGATGTGGCCGCTGGTGAAGCGGATCTTGGAGTCCGCGTCCTTGTTCGCCTCGGCGTCCGGGTGGACGTAGCCGAGGTCGTGGAGCTTGCGGGCGAAGGCCAGGGCCTCGCGGTACTCCTTCGTCTCCAGCTTGTGGACGAGCTTGCCGTCCTGGAGCTGCCAGTAGTGCGGGGCGTCCGGCAGCACGCCGTAGATCTTCTGGATGCAGGTCCACAGGTCGTCGAAGGCCCACACCTTGCTCTTCGGGGCGGTGTACTCCTTGCCGAAGGCGAGCAGGTCGTCCGCGCTGGCCGGGACCGCGCCCGAGCCGACGATGTCCTTGCGGTAGAAGATCGCGTTGCCGATGACCGGCGAGGGCATGGGCAGGCCGCGCAGCTTGCCGCCGAAGACCGAGTACTGCCAGGCCCCGGTGGGGATGTTGGCGAGGTTCGGGTACTTCTTCACCGCGTCGCCGGCCAGGTAGGGGCTGAGGTCGGCGAACTTCGCGGTGATGGCGTTGCGGATCTGGCCCTGCATGTTCCAGCCGGGGATGGTCATCACGTCCGGGATGTCGTCACCGGCGAGCACGGCGCCGATCTTGTCCTGGTACGTGTTGCCGTCCTGCGGGTCGAAGTTCAGCGTCGCACCGACCGCCTTGTTCACCGCCGTGTAGTACGGGTTGTTCTTCTTCGGGACGGTGCCCCACAGCGGGGTCATCACCCGGAAGGAAGAGCCCTTGCCGGGAACGGACTTGACCGACTTCGCCAGCGGGTCGGGCAGCTTGGTGAACCCGGGGCTCGACCCGTTGACGCTGGCCACGTCGGGCTGCACCAGGCTGGAGGGGGCGTAACTCGGCACGACCTTGCTGAGCGCCTTGCCGGTCGTCGTGCCCTCCCTGCTCCCCGAGTCGGAGCCGGAACCGCCGCACGCGGCCAGCAGCGGTACGCCGCCCGCCACGGCCACCGCTGCGAAGGCGCTCGAAGCGAGGAAGCTCCGGCGGTTCGGCGTGATGGCGGCGAGGCCGGTCGCGTCGTTCTGGGACCGGTTCGTGGCGGGGGAGGAATTCGGCGTCATTGCGTCAACCCTTCATGGCGCACCAGGACGACACCCGGCGGGCGACCGCCGTTCGGCTCCTGAGTCTGAGGTGGGCGTAACTGGACGGAACCGCTCGGATCGAGCGGTTCACGACCGGGCGGTGACGGCTTGAAGCCACCGCCGGCGGTGGGACCGGGAACGGACCGCGGGGGCCAGGCCACCCTCGGCACGCTCCGGAGACACCGGCTGAGCACCCTCGAAGTGCTGTCGAAGCGCTTCGATGTTGCAGCGAGGTTAAGTGAAGGGGACGGGCCGCACAAGGGTTCGTCCACACATTCCTCGGAGCTGTTTCCGTAACGTTTCCCGCGTTCCCGTGCGGCTCCTGTGAGCCGGGCAGCCCGAGTCAACCCCCTTGCACTCTTGACACTTTGCCGTTCGGCCATCGAGCATCGAAGCGCTTCGAAAGATCACTCGCTGATGTTCTGAAGGGCCGTGGCAGCCCATGGCTCCGCCAGACCTCCCACCTTTCCAAGGGGACCCGCACGTGACGGACCTTCCGCTTCCCTTCCGCGACCCGCAGTTGCCCTTCGAGGCACGCGTCGACGACCTGCTCCAGCGGCTCACGACCGACGAGCGGATCGCGATGCTGCACCAGTTCGCGCCGCCGGTGGAGCGGCTGGGGCTGGCCGCCTTCCGTACCGGTCAGGAGGCGCTGCACGGTGTGGCCTGGATGGGTGGGGCGACCGTGTTCCCCCAGGCCGTCGGCCTCGGCGCCACCTGGAACGACGACCTGGTGCGCCGCGTCGGCGAAGCCGTGGGCGACGAGGTACGGGCCAAGCGCCGGAGCGACGACCGGGTCGGCCTCAACGTCTGGGCCCCGACAGTGAATCTCCTGCGCCACCCCCTGTGGGGACGCGGCGAGGAGGGCTACTCCGAGGACCCCGCGCTCACCTCCGCCATCGCCGTCGCGTACACCCGCGGCCTGCGCGGCGAACACCCCCGCTACTGGCGCACCGCCCCGGTCCTGAAGCACTGGCTCGCCCACAACAACGAGACCGACCGCGACACCGCCTCCTCCTCCGTGCGCCCCCGCGTCCTGCACGAGTACGACCTGCGCGCCTTCCGCGACGCGGTCCGCGCCGGAGCGGTCGCCGGGGTCATGCCGGCCTACAACCTCGTCAACGGCCGCCCCAACCACGTCTCCCCGCTCCTCGAAAGGGAGTTGAGGCAGTGGACCGACCAGCCGCTCGTCGTCTGCTCCGACGCCGGGGCGCCCTCCAACCTGGTCGACTCCGAGCACTACTTCGACACCCACGAGGAGGCCACCGCCGCCGCCCTCAAGGCGGGCGTCGACAGCTTCACCGACCACGGCACGGACTCCTCCGTGATGACCGGCCGCATCCGTGACGCCCTCGCCAAGGGACTGCTCGACCCCGAGGACATCGACCGGGCCGTGCGCAGGCTGCTCCATCTGCGCTTCGCACTCGGCGAGTTCGACCCGGAGCTCGACCCCTACGCGGACACCGACGCCCTCGACACCCCCGCCCATCGCGAACTCGCCCTGGAAACCGCCGAACAGGCCGCGGTCCTGCTGAAGAACGACGGTCTGCTGCCGCTCGTGCCGCGCGCGGGACGGAAGATCGCGGTCGTCGGCCTGCTCGCCGACGCCTGCAAGCTCGACTGGTACAGCGGCACCCTGCTGCACCGCTCCACCCCGCTGGACGGGCTGCGCGCCCGCTACGGCGCCGACGACGTGCTGTACGTCGAAGGCGTCGACCGGGCCCTGCTGACCTGCGAGGCCGGCCAACTCCTCGTGCCCGCGGCCCAGTCGGAGACCGGCGGGGCGCGCGGCGAGGAAGGCGCGCTCGACCCGGCGCTCCTCACCGGCCGTACCGACCTCCCGCCGCTCGTCGCCGCCCCGGAGGGCACCGCCCTCGCCGTGGTCGACTGGGGCGACGGCGTCCTCACCTTCCGCACCGACGAGGGCCGCTACCTCTCCGTCGCCGAGGACGGCTTCGTCCGCGCCTCCGCCGAGGAGCCGGGCGGCTGGATCGTCCAGGAGACGTTCCGCCTGGAAGCGGTCGGGGGACACGACGGAGGACACCGCCTTCTGCACATCGGTACGGGTGGGTACGTGTCTGTCGCCGCCGACGGCGCAAAGGTTGCCGAGAACGGCGAAAAGATTTCGGCCGACCACGCGACCGTCTTCGGCGTCGAGACCGTCGAGCGCGGCGCGGACGAGGTCGCCCGGATCGCCGCCGAAGCCGACGCCGTCGTCGTCGTCGCGGGCAACGACCCGCACATCAACGGACGCGAGACCGAGGACCGCACCACCCTCGCCCTCCCCGCCCAGCAGGAGAAGCTCTGGCGCGCCGCGCACGCCGCGAACCCGCGCACCGTGCTCGTCCTCACCTCTGCCTACCCGTACGCCGTCCCGGAGGCCGACGCCACCCTCCCCGCCCTGCTGTGGACCGCGCACGGAGGCCAGGCCGCCGGCACCGCGCTCGCCCGGGTCCTCGCCGGGGACGTCTCCCCGGCCGGACGGCTCCCGCAGACCTGGTACGCCTCGGACGACGACCTGCCCGGCCTCTTCGACTACGACGTCATCGGCTCCCGCCAGACCTACCTCTACTTCGACGGCACCCCGCTCTACCCGTTCGGCCACGGCCTCTCCTACGCCTCCTTCGCCTACGAGGACCTCACCGTCGCCCGCGAGGACGACCTGCTCCGGATCGGCCTGACCGTCACCCGCACCGGCGCGGCAGCCTCCGGCGAGCCAGCCGCCGACGGGGCGGCCTGCGACGAGGTCGCCCAGCTCTACGTACGCCGCACCGCCCCGGACGCCGCCCGTCTGCCGCTGCGCAAGTTGGTCGGCCACCGCAGGCTGCGGCTCGCCCCCGGCGGCTCCGAGCGCCTCGAATTCCTGGTACCGGTGGCCGAGTTGGGTCACTGGGACGTGGCGCACGGCCGCTGGACCGTGGCACCGGGCTCCTACGAGCTGCTGGCCGGGGCGTCCAGCGCGGACATCCGGCTCGCCACCGCCGTGGAGGTGGACGCGGAGCCTTCCGGGCCCCGCCCCGTCCTCGCCGCCGGCATCGAGGCCGCCGACTACGACGAGCAGCGCGGCACCGAACTCGTGGACCGCGCCAGGACGGACGGCGACGCGGTCACCCCCGCCGGGAGGGGCGCGGAGGGCGGACAGCTGCTCTTCGAAGCCTGCGACTTCGGACCGGGGGTGTGCGGCGTCACCGTCCACGCGGCAGGGGAGGGCACGGTCGAGATCGAGACGGACACCGCCGCCGCGGCCGTCGACGTCCCCGCCACCGGCGGGCCGTACGACTACCGCTCGGTGACCGCGGCGTTCGGGGCGGACGGGGTGGCGGACCTCCGGGTCACCCTGCGCGGCGCCCTGCGCCTCTCCCGCCTCACCTTCGCCGCCCCGGGAGCGTCCGAGTGACCCGGCACCGCACCCCAGCAGCCGCTCAGCCTCCGTTCACCACCGCCTCCGGCAAGGAGTCCTCATGAAGTTCACCGACGGATTCTGGCTCATGCGGGAGGGAGTCCGCGCCTCCTACGCCACCGAGATCCGCGATCTGCGCGTGGAGGCCGACCGGATCACCGCCCATGCCGCGGTCATGCGGGTCACCGGGCGCGGCGACACCCTCAACACCCCGTTGATCACGGTCGAATGCTTCACCCCCGCCGAGGGGATCATCGGCGTCCGCGCCACCCACCACGCCGGGAAGGTCAACCACGGCCCGGACTTCGAACTGACCGCGGATGCCGAGCCGCACGCCTGGTCGCGGACCGCACGGAAGGGCTCGGTCGCCGAACTCACCAGCGGACCACTGACCTTGAGGCTGGACAAGGAAGGCCCCTGGGGTCTCACCTTCCTCGACGCCGAGGGCCGCAGGCTCACCGGAGTCGACCGCAAGGGCACCGCCTTCGCCACCACCCCCGACGGCGCCCACCACATGATCGCCCAACTCGCCCTGTCCGTGGGGGAGAACGTCTACGGTCTGGGTGAGCGCTTCACCCCCTTCGTGAAGAACGGCCAGGTCGTCGACGTCTGGCAGGCGGACGGCGGCACCAGCAGCGAACAGGCGTACAAGAACATCCCGTTCTACCTCTCCTCGCGCGGTTACGGGGTCTTCGTCAACCACCCCGGCAAGGTGGGCTTCGAGATCGGCTCCGAGTCGGTGGGGCAGGTGCAGTTCAGCGTCGAGGACCAGACGCTGGAGTACTACGTCGTGGCCGGCCCGACGCCCAAGGACGTCCTCACCCGCTACACCGCGCTCACCGGCCGCCCCGCGCTCCCCCCGGCCTGGTCCTTCGGGCTGTGGCTCACCACCTCCTTCTGCACCTCCTACGACGAGGAGACGGTGACCTCCTTCGTGGAGGGCATGGCCGAACGCGACATCCCGCTCTCCGTCTTCCACTTCGACTGCTTCTGGATGCGCGAGTACCAGTGGTCGGACTTCCTCTGGGACCCGGACGTCTTCCCCGACCCGGAGGGGATGCTCGCCCGCCTCAAGGAGCGCGGGCTGCGCATCAGCATGTGGATCAACCCCTACATCGCCCAGAAATCGTCCCTGTTCGCCGAGGGCGCCGAGAAGGGCTACCTCGTGCGCCGGCCCAACGGTGACGTCTGGCAGTGGGACCTCTGGCAACCGGGCATGGCCCTGGTCGACTTCACCAACCCCGCGGCGACCGCCTGGTTCCAGGGCAAGCTGAAGGTCCTCCTCGACCAGGGAGTCGACTGCTTCAAGACGGACTTCGGCGAGCGCATCCCCACCGAGGTCGTCTGGCACGACGGCTCCGACCCCGCGCGGATGCACAACTACTACGCCCAGATCTACAACCGCGCGGTCTTCGAACTCCTGGAGAAGGAGCGCGGAAGCGGCGAGGCCGTCCTCTTCGCCCGCTCGGCGACCGCCGGCGGCCAGCAGTTCCCCGTCCACTGGGGCGGCGACTGCTTCGCCTCCTTCAACGCGATGGCCGAATCCCTGCGCGGCGGACTCTCGCTGAGCCTGTCCGGCTTCGGGTTCTGGAGCCACGACATCGGCGGCTTCGAAGGCACCCCCGACCCGGCCGTCTTCAAGCGCTGGCTCGCCTTCGGCCTCCTCTCCTCGCACAGCCGCCTCCACGGCAACGTCTCCTACCGCGTGCCGTGGGAGTTCGGCGAGGAGGCGGTCGCGGTGACACGGCAGTTCACCCTCCTCAAGCACCACCTGATGCCGTACCTCTACGGCGCCGCCGCCGAGGCCCACCGCACCGGCGTCCCGATGATGCGCCCGATGCTGATGGAGTTCCCGGACGACCCGGCGACCCGCACCCTGGACCGGCAGTACATGCTCGGCCCCGACCTGCTCGTCGCCCCGGTCTTCACGGAGGAGGGCGAGGTGGAGTACTACGTCCCCGAGGGGACCTGGACCCACCTGCTCACCGGCGAGACCGTCACCGGGCCCGTCTGGCGCCAGGAGGTGCACGGCTTCGACAGCCTCCCGCTGTACGTACGGCCCGGCGCGGTGCTCCCGTGGGGCGGCGACGTCCGGCGCCCCGACGGCGACTGGCTCGCCGACCTCACCCTGCGGGCCTTCGGCCCCGCGCCGGACTCGGGAACGACCACCACCGAGGTCACCGTCCCCGGCCTGACCGGCGAGCCCGCCGCGACCTTCCGCGTCACCCGCGACGCGGGCGGTGTGCGGGCCACGGCGGAGGGCAGCGGCCGGCCCTTCCGCGTCACGGCCGAGGGCACGGGCGCGACGGCGGAGGGAACGGGCACGGTGGAGGTGCCGCACGCCGGCTGACGTGGGCCGACACGCGCTGACACACCCGCTGACGCGGCGGAGGCCGGTCGTGCCGGGGAACGGCCCACCGCTCCCGGCACGACCGGCGACCGGACCTGGTACCACGGACCGGCGACCGGACCTGGTACCACGGACCGGCGACCGGACCGGTTACCACAGCCCCCGGTCCGGTCGCCGTCCCCCTCGGGTCCGGGGACGTCCGGCGGGGCTGGCTAACATGCCCGCATGCCGTCCCCGTCCCTCTCCCTCTCACCGCTCCGCTTCTCCCCGCAGGAGATCGCCGAGCTCGTCGACCTCTACACCAGCAACCCGGAGTACTGCCGCGCCGCCGGGGAGTACGACCCCGACGACGTCCGGGCCGACCGGGTCGAAGCCGATCTGCGGGAGGAATCCGCCGCCGAGGGCGGTGAGGTGCTGCTCGCCCGCGACGAGCGGGGACGGCTCGTCGGGCTGCTCTGCCTCCTCGACCGCCACCCGACGGACGGCCTGCCCTGGATCGGGCTGCTGATGGTGCACGGCGACGTCCGCCGCAAGGGCATCGGCCGGTCGCTCGCCGCGCTGGTCGAGGAGCGGTTCACGGGCGAGGGCCGGAGCGGCATCCGCCTCGCGGTCCTGGAGAACAACCCCGGTGCCCTCAGCTTCTGGAGCGCGCTGGGCTGGCAGGAGATCGACCGCCGCGCCGACCGCGAACACGGGCGGCCCTGCCACGTCCTGCACAAGCTGCTGGCCTGAAGGCGCCGGTCAGACGCGGGGGACCACCACGACCTGGACCTCGTCCTCGTAGACGACCCGCCCCGGATCGGCCGACTCCACCCGGACACAGGGGACCTGGTGCGCGGCCAGCAGGTCGAGGTAGCCGTCCACCCGCTCGATGAGATGGACCGCGGAGGCCTTGAACCACGCGACCGCGCCGGGGTTCACCGCGGAGTCGTAGACCTCCGGATCGGTGTCGGACGGGTTCGGGTAGTGGCCGTCGTACCAGTCGTTCGCCGCCCGCCAGAAGAGGAACTGCTCCTCGCTCAGCCGCCCCTCCCGGGCGAGCCCGTTGGCGAGACCGAACACGCCCGGGTACTGCCCCCGGTGGTTGCGGACCGGGCCCTGGAACCTGACGTAGCCGTGGTCGGTCATGCCGTACCTCTCCCACCTGCCGGGGCCGCCCCGGGGACCCGGGACGGGACGCGCGGGGCCACCCTACGGTGGCCGGGGGCGGGCGCCGGAGCGGGCCCGGGGGTGCCCCCGGGCTCACAGCCCCACGAGCAGCTGGACGCAGACGATCTTCACCAGGATGCTCAGCGCGAACAGCGTCGAGTAGCCGCTGTTGACCCGGCTGTCGCTCACCCTGCTGTTGGTGTACGCGAGGATCGCCGGGTTGCCCACGTACCCCGAGAGCAGGCCCATGGTCCGCTCCCGGCTCTGGCCGAGCGCCTTCGCGACCAGGACCATCAGCGCGTAGCTGACCACCGCGCCGACGACCAGGACCGCCAGCAGTTTCAGGCCGAACATCGAGAAGGCGTTCTCCCGGAAGGAGTAGCCCGAGCCGAGGCCGACGATGGCCAGGAAGAGCAGCAGGCCGATCTGGCGCAGGGTGAGGTTGGCCCGGGTCGGCAGCGTCCAGACCAGGGGGCCGGTGCGCCGCAGCCAGCCGAGGACCATGCCCATCACCAGCGGGCCCGCCCCGGTGCCGAGGGCGAGGGTGGTGGTGCCGAGGGTCAGCGACGGGATGCCGATGAGGAAGCCGAGCGCGAGGCCGAGGCCGAGGCTCACCGCGCTGACCTCGCTGACCTTCGCCTCCGTGTCGCCGAGGAAGCGGGTGACCTCGGTGGAGCGCTCGCGCGGCATGACCACGCGGAGCCGGTCGTCGAGCTGGAGGACGAGGCCGTCGTGGGCGAGCATGTCGAAGTCGCCGCGCCGCACCCGGCTGACGGCCGCCCCGTAGGTCTCCGCCAGCCGGAGTTCGGCGACGGTGTGGCCGGCCAGGTCCGGGTTGGTCAGCAGGACACGGCGGTAGTCGACGGTGGACCGGTCGTCGAGCAGGTGGGCGGCGGCGGGCTCGCCGAGGCGCGTGGTGGCCGCCGCCACGTCGTCCTCGCCGCCCACCACCTCGACCAGGTCGCCCGGGTGCAGCCGGTCCATGCGGAGGGCGACCCGGGGCGCGGCACCCACCGCGCGGTACTCGCTGGCCAGGACGCGGTGCTCGGCGACGCCCGGCACGTCCGCCCAGGCGATCTCACGGGTGACGTGCACCGTCCGGGTGACGAGGGCGGCGGGCAGCCCGGAGCCGGGGTCGCGCCGGGCGGACCACCGGCGGCGGGCGGCGATCGCCGCGACGAACATGATCGTGATCACCACGGCGAGCGGGTAGCCGATCGCGTACCCGACGGCGGGCTGCGCCGGGTCCTCGGACGCGGCCTGGGCGGCGGCGAGCCCCGGGGTGGTGGTCCCGATGCCCGCGAACCCGCCGGCGAGGAACGGGCCGCTGATGCCCAGGGCGCCGTGACCGAGCGCTCCCACCACGACCGCGGTGACCACCAGCGCCACGATCGCCCCGGCCATCACCGCCAGCTGGCCGCGGAGTTCACGGAAGAACGCGGGCCCCGACTCCAGCCCGACTGTGTAGACGTACAGGGCCAGCCCCAGGGCCGACACTCCGGCGGGCAGGGCGGCGGCGATGTCCTCGTCCAGGGCGCCCACGAAGAGGCCGACGAAGAGCACGCCCGCCGCGCCGAGCCTGACCGGGCCGAAGCGCACCATGCCGAGCAGGGCGCCGACCGTGATCACCGAGAACACGGTCACCCAGGGGTTGTCCGCGAAGAACTGCCACACGCGTGCCGCCTCCCGGCTTCCGACCAGCATGGGGGCCTTCCGTCCGGATCACGCCGACCCCGCTGCCTGACCCGGCCCGGTCCGAACGAAAGGCCCGGCCCTTTCGGGGGCAGCTTCCGGCAGACCCGTACGCTCCGCCACTCGGCGGCGCGCGGTCCGGACACGACCGCGCCGCCGCCCCGGAGCGGGACGGCGGCGCGGTACGGAAGGGGAGAGACCCCGTCAGACGCCCGGCGGCACGTGCGACGGGCGGCCCCGGCCGCGGGTCACGGAGTAGCCGAAGACACCGGCCAGAGCGGCGAGCACCGCTCCGCCCGCGCTCCACAGCCAGCGCTGCGTCCACCACCCGGAGGACCAGCCGTCCTCCGGTTCGCTGCCGGCCACCACGACCGGCTCGTCCGTCGCGCCGTCCGTGGGGGAGGCGGACGCGGCGGAGCCGGCTGCGGCCCGTACGGCGGAGGAGCCGGGCACCAGCGGCTCGGAGAGGGTGCCGTCCACGTCGTGCGCGCTGCCCACGTCGATCGAGGTGGCCTCCACCCGGGCCCCGATGGGCTGGCCGAGGTCGGTGTCGGGCAGGTCCAGCACGGTCAGCCGTACGTAGTAGCTCCCCGGCAGCGGGTCGTTGGCCCACGGCTCGGACCAGGCGCGCACCGGGCGCAGCACGCAGTCGAGCTCGACCGTTGCCGCGTCGGCCGCCGCCTTGCGGGTCTGGTGGCCGTACATGCAGGCCTGGCGGCGGCGCAGGCCGTCGTAGACGTCGATCTGCCAGGTGGACGCGCCGTGCCGGAGCGAGGCCTCGGGGAGGGTCACGGTGGCCCGTACGGTCGCCCGCTGCCCGGCGTCGGCCGGGAAGACCCAGTAGAGGTAGTCGCCGGTGGAGGCCTGCGCGGTGCCCGCCTGGTCCTGCTGGAGGGCGGTCGCGGTACGGAAGGTGGTGCCGGCCTCGGTGGGGCCGGCGGCCGAGCCGTCCTCGCCGGGGCTCGCGGAGGCCGACGGGTCGTCGGCCAGGGCCGGGCCGGCCGAGGGGAGCAGGGCGAGGCCGGCGACCAGGGCGCCCGCGCTCGCGCGCAGCACCCGGTGGGTGCGCGTGGTCCGGGTACGGGGGGTCGTACGCATCAGTTGGTCCTCCAGACGGCGACGCGCCAGCGCGAGATCCAGCCGAACAGCAGCCCCGCCAGCAGACCGGCGAGCAGCATCAGGCCGAGGAACCACCAGCCGCGGCCGAGGCCGAAGGCCGCGGTGTCCGCCGCGTCGTCGGGGGAGTCCACCACGTCGATGGTCAGCTCGACCGGCATGCCGGGGCCGGTCTTCACCGAGGTGGGGGAGGAGAAGGAGTCGCTGACCTGGAGGCAGACGGCCTCGGGGGTCTCGGCGTCCGCGTCGTCGTCCGCTTCGGCCTTGGGGTAGCGCAGGCCGGTGGAGATGGCGTCGGTGCGGCCGGTACCGGATTCGGAGCCCCGGACGATCTCCCGTCCGTGCGTGGTGAGCGCGCGCAGCAGGATGCCGTAGTCGGGGTTGACGGCCCGGTCGGCCGACACGCTGACGGAGGCCCGCAGTTCCTGGCCGGGCAGGACGTTCACCCGGTACCAGCGGTGCTCGCCCAGCTTCGCGCGGTCGGTGTACAGGCCCGCGGTGAGCTCGGGGGCCTTGGCGCAGCTCGCGGCGCCCTCGGTCGCCACCGGGGTGACGACGGGCTCGGCGGCCCGGTCGACCAGCTGGGTGACCCGGTGGGACAGGTCCTCCTTGTGCTGGACGGCCGTGTACGTGCCACCGGTGGCCTCGGCGATGCAGGTCAGCTGCTGCCGGATCTTCGCGTTGGGCACCAGGCCCAGGGTGTCGATCACGAGGTGCACCCCGCGGGCGGCGATGTCGCGCGCCACCTCGCACGGGTCGAGCGGGCCGCAGGTGTCCTCGCCGTCGGTGATCAGGACGATCCGCCGGGTGGATTCACCGCCGTCCAGGTCGTCCGCGGCGCCCAGCAGCGCCGGGCCGATCGGGGTCCAGCCGGTGGGCGCGAGGGTCGCGACCGCCGTCTTGGCCTCGGTGCGGTCCAACGGACCGACCGGGTACAGCTGCTTGGTGTCCTTGCAGCCGACCTGCCGGTCGTCGCCCGGGTAGTTCGCGCCGAGGGTGCGTATGCCGAGCTGGACCTCCTCGGGTACGGCGTCCAGCACGTCGTTGAACGCCTGCTTGGCCGCGCTCATGCGCGACTCGCCGTCGATGTCACGGGTGCGCATGGACCCGCTGACGTCGAGGACCAGTTCGACCTTGGGCGAGGATGCGGTGGGGGGTTCGTCGGCGGCGGCCGGCACGACGGTGCCGATTCCGGCGGCCAGGGTGGCGAGCAGCAGGCCCACCCCGGTCGTCAGCCGTTTGGTTGTGATCATCGCCGGATCCTATTGAACATCGGTTCGCATCCCCAAACCCGCTGGGCCGAGCCGGGTTCGGGGATGCCCGAGGTGATCCGACGGTGTTCCCGGGGATGTTCCCGGGGTGCCGTCAGCCTCCGAGAAGGGGCTGCGCGGACCGGTCGAGCACCGATCCGATCCGCTCCCAGGCCGCCGAGTCGCGCTCGACCGGGTCGAGTTGACGGTCCGTACCCGCCGTGCCGTTGGCGTTCCACTCCGTCGCCAGGGCGACCGGGTCGCCGCCGCCGGCCGCCGAGGCCGCGAGCGCGGCGGCGCCGAGCGCGACCAACTCGCCGTTGGCGGGCAGCACCAGGGGCCGGCCGGAGAGCCGGCGCACGGTCTCGATCCAGGTGGTGCCCTGCGCGCCGCCGCCGATGAGGCGCAGCGGGCGGGCGGCGACCTCCGGGTCCGCCGGGTCGAGTCCGCAGGCGCGGAGCAGTTCGTCCATGGCGTGCAGCACGGTGAACGCCGCGCCCTCGTAGGCGGCGCCCAGGAGTTGCTGCGGGGTGGTGTCGTGCCGCAGGCCGGTGAGCAGCCCGGAGGCGTGCGGGAGGTCGGGGGTGCGCTCGCCGTCCAGGTACGGAAGGAGTACGGCCTCGCCGCCGGGTGACGCGTCGTCACGGTGCAGCCCGAGCAGTGCGGCCACCTTGTCCACGGCGAGGGTGCAGTTCAGCGTGCAGGCGAGCGGGAGGTACGTACCGTCGGCCGCCGCGAAACCGGCGAGCGCCGGGGAGGCGGGGCGGGTGCGCGAGGCCGCGAAGACGGTGCCGGAGGTGCCGAGGCTGAGCACGGGGTGGTCGAGCAGCCCGGTCGCGCCGAGGCCGAGGCCGACGGCGGCGCTCATGTTGTCGCCGGTGCCGGCCGCGACGGCGATCCCGGCGGGCAGGCCGAGCGCGTCGGCCGCCTCGGCGGTCAGCGATCCGGCGCGGGTGCCGCCGGTCGGGGCCACCTCGGGCAGCAGGGCGGGGTCCAGGCCGATCAGGGCGAGCAGCTCGGGGTCGTACGCGCCGGTGGCGGTGGAGTACCAGCAGGTGCCGGAGGCGTCACCGGGGTCGGTCACCGCGACACCGGTGAGGCGCTCGGTGAGGAAGTCGTGCGGGAGGCGTACGCCCGCGGCGGCGTCCGCGCTCGCCGGGTCGTTCTCCCGCAGCCACTGCCACTTGGCGGCGGTCATCGAGGCGACCGGCACCGATCCGGTGCGCGCCGTCCACGCGTCCGGGCTGCCGAGCGCGGCGGTGAGGGCGGCGGCCTGCGGGGCGGAGCGGGTGTCGTTCCACAGCAGGGCGGGGCGCAGCGGCCGGCCGCCGCGGTCCAGCACCACGAGGCCGTGCTGCTGCCCGGCGACCGCGATGCCCGTGACGGCCGAGGCGGGGACCCCGGACTCCTTCATTCCGGCGGCCACCGCCTCGCGCAGCGCCCGCCACCAGACCTCGGGGTCGGTCTCGCGGGCACCGCCCTCGCCCAGGACGGTGTGCGGGGCGCGGCCCACGGCGAGGAGCTCGCCGGTGACGGCATCGGTGACGGCTGCTTTGGTGGACTGGGTGGAACTGTCCACACCGATGACGACCGTGCGCGGCGGCATGGCTACCTCTTCTCGTGCTGCGGGATTTGCTCGTGCGACAAACAAATTACGTGATCGTGCGGGGTGAGAACAGGTCGGTGGAGACTTTTTGGTTCCCAAGGGTTTCGCTCCGGGCCCTGTCGGTGTCATATTAGTAATGGCACTGAACAAATTGGTCGGTCGGCAGAGCAGCCGTCCGGGCCCGTCGATCAAGAGGCAGACATGTCGGACCGCTTCACTCCCACTTCCGCTGACAAGTTCACCTTCGGTCTCTGGACCGTGGGCTGGCGGGGCAACGACCCCTTCGGTGAGCCGACCCGTCCCGCGCTCGACCCGGTCGAGTCCGTCGAGCGGCTCGCGGAGCTCGGCGCGCACGGCGTGACCTTCCACGACGACGACCTGATCCCCTTCGGCTCCTCCGACAGCGAGCGCGCCGCGGTGATCGGCCGGTTCAAGGACGCCCTGGAGCGCACCGGCCTCAAGGTCCCGATGGCCACCACCAACCTGTTCACGCACCCCGTGTTCAAGGACGGCGGCTTCACCTCCAACGACCGCGACGTCCGCCGCTACGCGCTGCGCAAGGTCATCCGCAACATCGACCTCGCCGCCGAGCTCGGCGCCGAGACCTACGTCGCCTGGGGTGGCCGCGAGGGCGCCGAGTCCGGCGGCGCCAAGGACGTCCGCGACGCCCTCGACCGCATGAAGGAGGCCTTCGACCTCCTCGGCGAGTACGTCACCGACAAGGGCTACGACATCCGCTTCGCGATCGAGCCCAAGCCGAACGAGCCCCGCGGCGACATCCTCCTGCCCACCGTCGGCCACGCCCTCGCCTTCATCGAGCGCCTGGAGCGCCCCGAGCTGTACGGCGTGAACCCCGAGGTCGGCCACGAGCAGATGGCCGGGCTCAACTTCCCGCACGGCATCGCCCAGGCCCTGTGGGCCGGCAAGCTCTACCACATCGACCTCAACGGCCAGTCCGGCATCAAGTACGACCAGGACTTCCGCTTCGGCGCCGGCGACCTGCGCCAGGCCTTCTGGCTCGTCGACCTCCTGGAGAACTCCGACTACACCGGCCCGCGCCACTTCGACTTCAAGCCGGTGCGCACCGACGGCATCGACGGCGTCTGGGAGTCCGCGAAGAACTGCATGCGCAACTACCTGATCCTCAAGGAGCGCGCGGCGGCCTTCCGCAACGACCCGGCCGTCCAGGAGGCCCTCGTCGCCTCCCGCCTGAACGAGCTGGCGCAGCCCACCGCCGCAGACGGCCTCAAGGGCCTCCTCGCCGACACCTCCGCCTACGAGGAGTTCGACGTCGACGCCGCCGCCGAGCGCTCCATGGCCTTCGAGGCCCTCGACCAGCTCGCCCTGGACCACCTCCTCGGCGTCCGCTGAACCGACCCGTCACGCACCCCGCGGCCCGCTCTCCGTCGAGCGGCCCGCGCCACGTGACGCGTCAACCGGCAGGGGCCGGGCCGTCCACCAGGCCGGCCC
>NZ_JBHWYX010000044.1:0-71173 GCF_042728795.1 Streptomyces sp. NPDC060184 | reverse complement strand
TGTTTCGTGTCCGATTCCCGGTCGAAGCGGGTCAAGCGGTTTTCGCTTTCCAGTTCTTCGCTTTCGCGTTTCCCTTTCCGGCGAGTCCGACTCTACCAGACTCTTTTTCGTTCCGTTTCCGGTCCGATAAGTAATTCCGGCGGCCAGTCGAGGGCCTTTGCCTTTCGGCGGATCCGACGTTATCAGAGATTCTGAGTCGGAATTTCCGCTCCGATCCGGGTGGCCTCCGCGCACAAGTGCGCGTGCTGCTTCCCGTTCGGCGGAGAGCCAAACGTACTGGAGCGGGGTGCCTCGATGCAAATCGAGGCACCCCGCTCCAGTCGGACGGTCCGTGAGGATCAGACCTCGACGACCACCGGGAGGATCATCGGGCGCCGGCGGTAGGTGTCGGAGACCCACTTGCCCACCGAGCGGCGGATCAGCTGCTGGAGCTGGTGGGGCTCCATGACGCCGTCCTGGGCCGACTTGTTGAGGGCTTCCTCGATCTTCGGCACGACGGCGGTGAACGCCGCATCGTCGATGCCGGAGCCCCGGGCCTGGATGTGGGGGCCGCCCACGATCTTGCCGGAGTTGGTGTCGACCACGATGAAGACCGAGATGATGCCCTCGTCGCCGAGGATGCGGCGGTCCTTGAGGGAGGTCTCGGTGACGTCGCCGACGGAGAGGCCGTCCACGTAGACGTAACCGGCCTGCACCTTGCCGACGATCTTCGCCTTGCCGTCGATGAGGTCGACGACCACGCCGTCCTCCGCGATGACGATGTGGTCCTTGGGGACACCCGTCAGCGCGCCCAGTTCGGCGTTGGCCCGCAGGTGGCGCCACTCGCCGTGCACCGGCATCAGGTTCTTCGGCCTGCAGATGTTGTAGAAGTACAGCAGCTCGCCGGCCGAGGCGTGGCCCGAGACGTGCACCTTGGCGTTGCCCTTGTGGACGACGTTGGCACCCCAGCGGGTCAGGCCGTTGATCACGCGGTAGACCGCGTTCTCGTTGCCCGGGATGAGCGACGACGCGAGGATGACCGTGTCGCCCTGGACGATGCGGATCTGGTGGTCGCGGTTGGCCATGCGCGACAGCGCGGCCATGGGCTCGCCCTGCGAACCCGTGCAGACCAGCACCACCTCGTCGTCCGGGAGGTCGTCGAGCGTCTTGACGTCGACGACGAGCCCGGCCGGCACCTTGAGGTAGCCGAGGTCACGGGCGATCCCCATGTTGCGGACCATCGAGCGTCCGACGAAGGCGACGCGGCGGCCGTACTCGTGGGCCGCGTCCAGGATCTGCTGGATGCGGTGGACGTGGCTGGCGAAGCTCGCCACGATGATCCGCTTCTGCGCGTTGGCGAATACCGTGCGCAGGACGTTGGAGATGTCCTTCTCCGGCGGGACGAACCCCGGGACCTCGGCGTTGGTCGAGTCGGAGAGGAGGAGGTCGATGCCCTCCTCGCTGAGCCGCGCGAACGCGTGCAGGTCGGTGAGCCGGCCGTCCAGCGGGAGCTGGTCCATCTTGAAGTCGCCGGTGGCCACCGCCATGCCCGCGGGGGTGCGGATCGCGACCGCGAGGGCGTCCGGGATCGAGTGGTTGACCGCGACGAACTCGCAGTCGAAGACGCCGATGCGCTCCCGCTGTCCCTCGACGACCTCCAGGGTGTACGGGCGGATGCGGTGCTCCTGGAGCTTCGCCTCGATCAGCGCGAGCGTGAGCTTGGAGCCGATCAGCGGGATGTCCGGCTTCAGGCGCAGCAGGTACGGCACACCGCCGATGTGGTCCTCGTGCCCGTGCGTGAGGACGATGCCCTCCACGTCGTCCAGGCGGTCCCGGATCGTGGTGAAGTCCGGCAGGATCAGGTCGATGCCCGGCTGCTCCTCCTCGGGGAAGAGGACGCCGCAGTCGACGATGAGCAGGCGTCCGCCGTACTCGAAGACCGTCATGTTGCGGCCGATCTCGCCGAGGCCGCCGAGGGGGGTGACCCTCAGGGCGCCCTTCGGGAGCTTCGGCGGCGTACCGAGTTCGGGATGCGGATGACTCAAAAGACTCTCCTTACCACGCACGCCACGTACCGCTTGGGCACGTGGCGCGTGTGTCATTCGTGCACTTGCTGTTGTCAGGGGGATGAACGCGTGCGAGCTGTCCTCGCGTATGCGGTTGTCTCGCGTATTCAGTTGTGAAGTCTGTGGTTACAGCTCTACCCCACCGGCGGCCAGGTCGACCTTGAGCTGTGCCGTCTCCTGCGCGGTGAGTTCCACCAGCGGGAGGCGCAGCGGGCCGGCCGGGAGGCCCTGGAGGGTGAGGGCGGCCTTCGTGGTGATGACGCCCTGGGTGCGGAACACCCCGGTGAAGACCGGGAGCAGCTTCTGGTGGATCTCCTTGGCCTTCTGGACGTCCCCGCCGAAGTAGGCGTCGACCAGCGCGCGCAGGTCCGGTGTGACGAAGTGGCCGACGACGGAGACGACGCCCACGGCACCCACCGAGAGCAGCGGGAGGTTGAGCATGTCGTCACCGCTGTACCAGGCGAGACCCGAGCGTGCGATGGCCCAGCCGGCGCGGCCGAGGTCGCCCTTGGCGTCCTTGTTGGCCACGATCCGCGGGTGCTCCGCGAGCCGGACGAGGGTCTCGGTCTCGATCGGCACGCCGCTGCGCCCGGGGATGTCGTAGAGCATCACGGGCAGGCCGGTGGAGTCGGCGATCGCGGTGAAGTGCCGGTACAGGCCCTCCTGCGGGGGCTTGTTGTAGTACG
The DNA here is from genome assembly GCF_042728795.1 of Streptomyces sp. NPDC060184. Taxonomy (NCBI): domain Bacteria; kingdom Bacillati; phylum Actinomycetota; class Actinomycetes; order Kitasatosporales; family Streptomycetaceae; genus Streptomyces; species Streptomyces sp. NPDC060184. Next base: position 68,442 of record NZ_JBHWYX010000044.1, on the reverse strand, counting down.
GGGTGACCGCGAGGAGTCCGTGGGCTCCGGCGCGCTCGGCGGCGCGGGCGAGCTCGACGCTGTGGCGGGTGTCGTTGGTGCCGATGCCGGCGACGACGTGGGCGCGGTCGCCGACCGCTTCGAGTACGGCTCGTACGAGCTGGTCTTTCTCCGCGTCACTGGTGGTGGGCGACTCGCCGGTGGTGCCGTTGACGACGAGACCGTCGTTACCCGCGTCCACCAGATGGGTCGCGAGCCGCTGGGCGCCGTCGAGGTCGAGTGCGCCGTCCGCCGTGAAGGGCGTGACCATAGCGGTGAGGACCCGCCCGAAGGGGGTCTGCGGAGTGGAGATCGGAGCCATGGGTAACACGCTACTCGTTGCTCGGCCCGGGATGTCCCCTCGGGGGACGTCGATCTTGGAACCCGGCACTGCCTGCTCGGGGGTTCAAGCAGTGCCGGGTCCGTTTGATCAGCCTAGATGAACTTCACGAAACGCCGCAATACGGACACCGCCTACGGGGCTACCCGTCCGTTTTTGTTGAAGGCGGCATGAGTGAGGGGCATGAGGCGGGCCCAGTGCTCCTCCATCTGCTCGCCGACCATCTCGATCTCGCGCTGCGGGAAGGACGGGACGGTCGCCAGCTCGTGCTGGGTGCGCAGGCCGAGGAAGTGCATCAGCGAGCGCGCGTTGCAGGTGGCGTACATCGACGAGAAGAGGCCGACGGGCAGGACGGCCCGGGCCACCTCGCGGGCGACGCCGGCGGCGAGCATCTCCTGGTAGGCCTCGTACGCCTGGCGGTACGAGTCCTCCATGACGCGCCCCGTGAGCTCCGCCTGCTCGGCGGTGCCGTCGACGAACTCGTACTTTCCGGGGCGGCCCTGCTGGACGAGCTTGCGGGACTCTCCGGGGACGTAGAAGACCGGCTGGAGCTCCCGGTAACGGCCCGATTCCTCGTTGTACGACCAGCCGACCCGGTGCCGCATGAACTCGCGGAACACGAAGATCGGGGCGCTGATGAAGAACGTCATCGAGTTGTGCTCGAAAGGGCTGCCGTGACGGTCGCGCATCAGATAATTGATGAGACCCTTGGAACGCGCCGGATCCTTGGTGACCTCGTCCAGCGACTGCTCCCCCGCGGTCGAGACGCGGGCGGCGAACAGGACGTCGGCATCGCCTGCGGCGTGTTTCACCAGTTCAACGGTGACATCGCTGCGGAAACTGGGCTTCGCGGGCTCGGGGGTGTCGGTCACCGGCGGGGTCCTTCCAATTGCTTCGCTCGGGCGGCGTCCACTCTACGGGGCCGCGTACCGGGCTCGGTCCGGGGAAAACTCCGAAGGGTCGGCAAAAGGGGGCACCGATCCGGCGTTCCGCGCGTCTGACACTGCAGCAGCACCTTCCCCACAGTCCGAAGGAGATTTTCCTCATGTTCCGCCGGCGTGAATCCGTCCCGTTCTCGTTCGTAGCCGAGGCCGAGCGGTTCCGCAGCAATGTCACTCCGCCTCCCCGGCAGCGCGCCAGCGTCTCCGAGCTGGCGGGCCGCTCCCTCGTGGGGCTGGTCGTCGTCGCGGGCCTCGTGGGCTCGCTCCTCTTCGGGCTCCCCGCCCTCGACCCCGACCAGGCACCCGCGCACCACCAGAGGTCCGAGGCGTCCCAGGACCGCTGACTCGTACGGCCCCCTGGGGTGGTAGCAGCGGGAACCCGTCGGTAGCCTCACCGGGCACAGCAACAACGAGCGTGCTTGTGAGTGAGGATCAGTCGTGCCCCTGCCCTTCCTGACGGCCGACCGCGCGTTCGACGCGGGTGCGGAGGACGTCGCGCTGCCGTTCGACGACCACGACAGCTGGCGGCGGCCCTACCGTCCCGGACCCTGGCGGGTCTCGGCGGCGGCGGGACTGCTGCTGCTGTCGTCGTTCGTCCTGTTCGCAGCGATGATCATCGGTGTGGCCGGTGAGCCTTCGGGCGCACTGCTCTGCATGACGCTCGCCGCGGTGGTGATCGCCTGCGCGCTGCGGCTGCTGCGTGTGGGCGCCTGGGTGAGCCGGCACGGTGTACGCCGTGTCGGCTTCTTCCGCACCACCACGGTGGCGTGGAGCCGGATCGGTACGGTCCGTACGGTCCAGCAGCCGGTGAGGTGGCTCGGACTGCCCAGGACCGTGCAGGGCCAGGCCCTGGTCGTGGCCCGTCGGGGCGCCGGCTCGCTGCCGCCGCTGATGACGGACCACGACGCGGACTTCCTGTCCCGGTCCGAGGCGTTCGACCGGGCCACCGACGCCGTCGAGGCGTGGGCGGACGAGTACCGGCGCTGACGCGCCGCTGCCCGTTCGTTCCGTTCGAGGCGGTCCAGTCCAGCACCACCCCCGGTGATCCGGGGTCCACAAGCCGGTACGTGCCGTCTAGGCGGCGCGTACCGGCTTGTGTGCGTGCAGGGCGATGGCACGCTGCATCGCCTTGCGCGCCCTGGGCGTGTCGCGGGCGTCCTGGTAGGCGACGGCCAGCCGGAACCAGCAGCGCCAGTCGTCCGGCGCGTCCTCGGTCTCCTCCCGGCGGCGGGCGAAGACGGCGTCGGCGGAATCCCGGTCGATCCGGCCGGACGGGGTGCGGACGAGTTCGTCGACCGGGAGCCCGCCCTCGGCCTCCAGCTCCGCGGCGAGGGCGTTGGCCCGCCGGACGAACTGGGTGTTCTTCCAGAGGAACCAGATGCCGATCACCGGCAGGATGAGCACCGCCACCCCGAAGGTGACCGTGATCAGGGTGCCGTGCCGGATGAGGAGCAGACCCCTGCTGCCGGCCAGGACGAAGTAGAAGACCAGGACGGCGGCGGTGACGATGTACGAGATCTTTGCGCGCATGGCAGGGACCGTCAGTTCAGATCGAGGAAGTGTTCCAGCCCGAACGTGAGGCCGGGGGTGGTGACCACACGGCGGGCTCCCAGCAGGATGCCGGGCATGAAGCTGCTGTGATGCAGGGAGTCGTGGCGCAGGGTGAAGGTCTCGCCCTCGCCGCCCAGCAGCACCTCCTGGTGCGCGAGGAGCCCGCGCAGCCGTACGGAGTGCACGGGGACGCCGTCCACGTCGGCGCCCCGGGCCCCCTCGAGACCGGTCGCGGTGGCGTCCGGCTGCGGCGCGAGTCCGGCTTCGGCGCGGGCGGCGGCGATGAGCTGAGCCGTCCGGGTCGCGGTGCCCGAGGGTGCGTCGGCCTTGTTCGGGTGGTGGAGCTCGACGACCTCGACCGACTCGAACCAGGGGGCCGCGGCCTGGGCGAACTTCATGGTGAGGACGGCTCCGATGGAGAAGTTCGGCGCGATGAGCACGCCGGTCTCGGGGGAGCCCTCCAGCCAGCCGTTGAGCCGCGCGAGGCGTTCGTCGGTCCAGCCGGTGGTGCCGACGACGGCGTGGACGCCGTTCCGTACGCAGAACTCCAGGTTGTCCATGACGGCGTCGGGGCTGGTGAGTTCCACCGCGACCTCGGCGCCGGCGTCCGTGAGGGTCTCCAGCGCGTCGCCCCGGCTGAGGGCGGCCACCAGCTCCAGGTCGTCCGCGGCCTCGACGGCCCGTACCGCTTCCGATCCGATGCGGCCCTTGGCGCCGATGACGGCCACACGCAGCTTGCTCATGTGCTCTGCTTCCTTGAATCGAACGGGGTGGGTACGGGCCGTCAGGCCCGGAACGGTCTCAGGACACGGCCTCGTGGAGGCGGTTCGCCTGCTTGTCCTTGAGCGGGCCGATGACGGAGAGCGAGGGGCGCTGTCCGAGGAGGTCGGCGGCGACGGCGCGGACGTCGTCGGGCGTGACCGCCGCGATCTCCGCCAGCATCGCGTCGACGGACATCTGCTCGCCCCAGCAGAGCTCGCTCTTGCCGATGCGGTTCATCAGGGCGCCGGTGTCCTCCAGGCCGAGGACCGTCGAACCGGAGAGCTGCCCGATGGCGCGGGCGATCTCGTCGTCGCCGAGGCCCTCGGTCGCGGCCCGGTCGAGCTCGTCGCGGCAGATCTTGAGGACGTCGTGGACCTGGCTCGGGCGGCAGCCCGCGTACACGCCGAAGAGGCCGCAGTCGGCGAAGCCCGAGGTGTACGAGTACACGCTGTAGGCCAGGCCGCGCTTCTCGCGGACCTCCTGGAAGAGGCGCGAGCTCATGCCGCCGCCGAGGGCGGTGTTGAGCACGCCGAGCGCCCAGCGGCGTTCGTCGGTACGGGCGAGACCCGGCATCCCGAGGACGACGTGCGCCTGCTCGGTCTTGCGGTTCACGACCTCCACCTTGCCGGCGGTGCGCAGGAGACGGGAGCCGTCGCGGGGGGCCATCGGCTCGGCGTCGGTGCGCGAGAGCGCCCCGGCCCGGTCGAAGGCCTTGCGGACCTGGCGTACGACCGTGGCGTGGTCGACGTTGCCGGCGGCGGCGACGACCAGGTGCGTCGGGTCGTAGTGCTTCTTGTAGAAGCGGGCGATCTGCCCCCGGTCCAGCGCGTTGATCGTGTCGACGGTGCCGAGGACCGGGCGGCCGAGGGGGGTGTCGCCGAACATGGTGTGCGCGAACAGGTCGTGCACGCAGTCGCCCGGGTCGTCCTCGGTCATCGCGATCTCTTCGAGGATGACGCCGCGCTCGGCGTCGACGTCCTCGGCGTCGATCAGCGAGCCGGTCAGCATGTCGCAGACGACATCGATGGCGAGCGGCAGGTCGGTGTCGAGGACCCGCGCGTAGTAGCAGGTGTACTCCTTCGCCGTGAAGGCGTTCATCTCGCCGCCGACCGCGTCGATCGCGGAGGAGATGTCCAGGGCGCTGCGCCGGCCGGTGCCCTTGAAGAGGAGGTGTTCGAGGTAGTGGGTCGCGCCGTTCAGGGTGGGGGTCTCGTCGCGCGAGCCGACGTTGGCCCAGATCCCGAAGGTGGCGGAGCGTACGGAGGGCAGGGTCTCGGTGACGACACGGAGACCGCCGGGGAGCACCGTACGGCGGACCGTGCCGATGCCGTTGGTGCCCTTGAGAAGCGTTTGGGTACGGGCGACGGCCCGCGCCTTCGAAGAGGCGCGGGCCGTCGTCACGGAACTACGGGACGTCACTTGGAGGCGTCGTCCTTCTCGTCTTCTTCACCCTCGACGACCGGGATCAGGGAGAGCTTGCCGCGGGAGTCGATCTCGGCGATCTCGACCTGGACCTTGGCGCCGACGCCGAGCACGTCCTCGACGTTCTCCACGCGCTTGCCACCGGCGAGCTTGCGGATCTGCGAGATGTGCAGCAGACCGTCCTTGCCGGGCATGAGGGAGACGAAGGCACCGAAGGTGGTGGTCTTGACGACCGTACCCAGGTAGCGCTCGCCGACCTCCGGCATGGTCGGGTTGGCGATGGCGTTGATCGTGGCGCGGGCGGCCTCGGCCTGCGAGCCCTGCTGGGCACCGATGTAGATGGTGCCGTCGTCCTCGATCGTGATGTCGGCGCCGGTGTCCTCCTGGATCTGGTTGATCATCTTGCCCTTGGGGCCGATGACCTCACCGATCTTGTCCACCGGGATCTTGACGGTGATGATCCGCGGGGCGTTCGGGGACATCTCGTCCGGGACGTCGATGGCCTCGTTCATGACGTCCAGGATGTGCAGACGGGCGTCACGGGCCTGCTTCAGCGCGGCGGCCAGGACCGAGGCGGGGATGCCGTCGAGCTTGGTGTCGAGCTGGAGTGCGGTCACGAACTGCTTCGTACCGGCGACCTTGAAGTCCATGTCGCCGAAGGCGTCCTCCGCACCGAGGATGTCGGTGAGGGCGACGTAGTGGGTCTTGCCGTCGATCTCCTGGGAGATGAGGCCCATGGCGATACCGGCGACGGCGGCCTTGAGGGGCACACCGGCGTTCAGCAGCGACATGGTCGAGGCGCAGACCGAGCCCATGGAGGTGGAGCCGTTGGAGCCCAGCGCCTCGGAGACCTGGCGGATCGCGTAGGGGAACTCCTCGCGCGACGGCAGGACCGGGACGATGGCGCGCTCGGCGAGCGCTCCGTGGCCGATCTCGCGGCGCTTGGGCGAGCCCACGCGGCCGGTCTCGCCGACGGAGTACGGCGGGAAGTTGTAGTTGTGCATGTAGCGCTTGCGGGTCACCGGGGAGAGGGTGTCCAGCTGCTGCTCCATGCGGAGCATGTTGAGGGTGGTGACGCCCAGGATCTGGGTCTCGCCACGCTCGAACAGCGCCGAGCCGTGCACGCGCGGGATGGCCTCGACCTCGGCGGCGAGCGTACGGATGTCCGTGACGCCGCGGCCGTCGATGCGGACCTTGTCCTTGATGACGCGCTCGCGGACCAGCTTCTTGGTCAGCGCGCGGTAGGCACCGGAGATCTCCTTCTCGCGGCCCTCGAAGGCCGGGAGGAGCTTCTCGGCCGCGATGTCCTTGATGCGGTCGAGCTCGGCCTCGCGGTCCTGCTTGCCGGCGATGGTGAGCGCCTTGGCCAGCTCGGTGGAGACGGCCTTGGTGAGGGCCTCCAGGACGTCGTCCTGGTAGTCGAGGAAGACCGGGAAGTCGCCGACCGGCTTGGCGGCCTTGGCGGCCAGCTCGGCCTGCGCCTTGCAGAGGACCTTGATGAAGGGCTTCGCGGCCTCCAGACCGGCTGCCACGACCTCCTCGGTGGGGGCCTCGGCGCCGTCCTTGACCAGCTGGACGGTCTTCTCGGTGGCCTCGGCCTCGACCATCATGATCGCGACGTCGCCGTCCTCCAGGACGCGGCCCGCGACGACCATGTCGAAGACGGCGTCCTCGAGCTCGGTGTGCGTCGGGAAGGCGACCCACTGGCCCTTGATCAGGGCGACACGGGTGCCGCCGATCGGGCCGGAGAAGGGCAGGCCGGCCAGCTGCGTGGAGCAGGAGGCGGCGTTGATCGCGACCACGTCGTACAGGTGGTCGGGGTTGAGCGCCATGATCGTCTCGACGATCTGGATCTCGTTGCGCAGGCCCTTCTTGAAGGAGGGGCGCAGCGGCCGGTCGATCAGGCGGCAGGTGAGGATCGCGTCCTCGGAGGGGCGGCCCTCGCGGCGGAAGAAGGAGCCGGGGATCTTGCCGGCGGCGTACTGCCGCTCCTCGACGTCCACCGTGAGGGGGAAGAAGTCGAGCTGGTCCTTGGGCCGCTTGGAGGCGGTGGTGGCCGACAGCACCATGGTGTCGTCGTCCAGGTACGCGACGGCGGAGCCGGCGGCCTGCTTGGCCAGGCGGCCCGTCTCGAAGCGGATGGTGCGGGTGCCGAAGGTGCCGTTGTCGATCACGGCTTCGGCGTAGTGGGTCTCGTTCTCCACTAGTGATTTCTCCATACTCGTCGTCTTTCGTCCTGCCGCCCGTGTGGCGGAGGACGGTGCGTGGAGAAGCGCACCTGGTGTGCGGGCCGGTCTTCGATCGAAGCCCCCGGGCGTTCTTTCCCGGGTGCCACTACCGAGGACCGGCGGCTGCGGGAGCGCGCTTCTCCTCGTGCGTTCAGTTGGTGCGGTGGTGCGGTGGTGCGTACGTCCAGATTACTGAGGTTGCCCCCGGTAGCGCACGTACAGCAAAGGGAGCGGCCCCCTGGAAGTGGGCACCGCTCCCTTTCACAGCGTGCTTACTTGGCGCCGCCGGCCGCACCGCGGCGGATGCCGAGGCGGTCGACGAGCGCACGGAAGCGCTGGATGTCCTTCTTGGCCAGGTACTGCAGGAGGCGGCGACGCTGGCCGACCAGGATCAGCAGACCACGACGGGAGTGGTGGTCGTGCTTGTGCGTCTTGAGGTGCTCCGTCAGGTCCGAGATCCGGCGGGAGAGCATGGCGACCTGAACCTCGGGGGAACCGGTGTCACCCTCCTTCTGGGCGAACTCGGACATGATCTGCTTCTTCGTAGCGGCGTCGAGCGGCACGCGTACTCCTCTTGATGTTCGATGCGCCCACGAGTGCCCCTGGTCTTGATCTCAGGGGAGCTTCCGTGACTCGGAGGCGAAGGTCCGATGGGCGCTGTCCCCAGAGTGAGACCGGGAACGCGTACACAAACGGCCACCGCACAGACTACCAGCCGCACGGCAGCGCCCTCGCCGACCGTCCCCCGCGCTCGGGAATCAGCTGGTCAGGGACCGGATCGAGGTGTAGACGTCGAAGACGGCGAGGCAGAGCGGCAGGAGCGTCAGCAGGACGAACGCCTCGGCGATCTCCAGGAAGCGGCCCCAGAACGGGGTGACCCCCTTGCGGGGCACGATCAGCCCTATGGCGGTGATCACCGCGGCGGTCGCGGCGACGGCCGCGGTCAGCCAGATCGTACGGATGTCGAGCGCCGCGTCGTCGCCGCGCAGGGCGTCGATCATGATCCCGACCGGGGGGTTCAGGGCGAGCCCGAGACCGAGGAGGACCAGCGCGCCGAGGCCCGCGGCCAGCGCGCAGGCGACCTGGGCGGTGTAGCGGAAGAGGTGGGCGCGCATCAGCATGGCGCACCCGGTGGCCAGTGCGAGCAGCTGACCGTAGATGTCCGAGGAGAAGCCGAGGACGGCCGCGCCGGCGACCGCCACCATGGCGCAGCCGCCGGCCAGGCCGAGCAGCAGTTCGTGGCCGCGCCGGGCCTGGGCGGCGATTTTGACGGCGTCGACCGGACCCTGGGGGGCCTGCTCGGCCTGGCCGTAGTCGCCGCTGGTGGTGCGGGGCGGCTCGAAGCCGATGGGGAGGCGGGCGAAGCGGGTGGAGAGGCCCGGCAGGAAGCCGAGCGCGCCGACGGAGAGCGGGGCGCAGACGGCGGCGGTCTCGGTGGGCTCCAGGTCGGTGAGGATCGCGGCGAACGTCACCAGCACCCCGACGGCCGAGGCGAAGACGAACGCGACGAAGGGGCCGTCGCCGGTGGGGGCGACGATCACCAGGATCACCGAGACGACGAGGACGGCGACGCAGGCCAGCAGGAACTGGAGGCGGCCGATCCCCTCCCCGGCGCCGAGCGGCAGCAGCCCGGACCCGGCGACCGCCGCGTTGACGAGGGCTCCCGTGCCGAGGGCGATGGCCGAGCCCCGGTCCTCGTAGACCCGGGCGCGCACCCCGGCGACGGCGAGGAGGAGGACGGCGGCGACCGCGGCGATGACGCCGGGCAGGCCGTGCATGTCGTGCAGCGGGTCGGCGGTCCACAGGACGAAGCCGAGGAGTACGAGGAGAACCGCGCCGCCGAAGAGGCCGGAGCCGCGCATCAGGGCGTCGCCCCAGAGCGTGCGGTCGCGGGCCACGGCGGACGCGACGGCGTCGGAGACGTCGTCGAACACGGCGGGCGGCAGTGATTCGGAGAAGGGGCGCAGGGAGAGCAGCTCGCCGTCGAGGATGCGCTGGGCGGACAGGGTCCGTCCGCTGTCGAGCACGGTGCCGTCGCGGCGCACGAGGTGGTAGCCGACGGGTGCGCCCTCGGCGGGGCTCTGTCCGGAGAGCCTGAGGACCTCCGGGTAGAGGTCGGCGAGGGGGACGTCCTCGGGCAGCGCGACGTCGACGCGGCTGTCGGGCGCGACGACGGTCACCCTGCAGAATCCGGTTCCGTTGCTGGACGGTACCCCGGGGCCGGTTCGGCCGGGTCCGGTGGTCGCCGCTCGGGCCGTCGTGGTCACCTGGTGCTCCCCCTTGTCGCGATGTCGCCGCGATGTCGCTGCCGTATCTCTCCGCTGAAGACGCGCGTTTCGCGACCCGTCCCGAATGACCGGTTTTTTGGCGGTAGTTCGCGGGTGCGTACACGCGTCGCGCTACCCTACCGCTCTCCGTCGGGCCGCTCCGTCAGTAGGATCTCTGCCCGGGCGGAGCCCGTCGCCACGGGGGCGTCGAGAGGAACAGATCTGTCCGGCAAGGGAATTGGTGAGCCGTGAGCCACATCGTCGTCAAGCGCCCTCCGCGCGCGCTGCCCTCCGAAGTGCCGGACATGGAGGTGCAGTTGCAACCTCCTCCGGAACTGCCGCGCGGGCAGCAGGAGGGCGCGATGATGCAGCTGCTGCCGATGCTCGGCATGGGCGGCTCGGTGGTCTTCTTCTTCATGACGCCGAACCCGATCATGCGGATCATGGGCATGGTGATGATCGCCTCGACGGTCGCGATGGCGATCTCGATGCTCTTCCGTCACCGGCGCGGTACCCAGGGGGAGCTCGCCGACATGCGGCGCGACTACCTGAAGTACCTGACGCAGACGCGCCGCGAGGTCCTGCGGACGGCGCGCCTCCAGCGTGACGCCCAGTTCTATCTGCACCCGTCCCCCGAGCAGCTGTGGGCGCTGGTCGCCGAGGGCAGCAGGGTCTGGGAGCGCCGAGTCGCCGACGACGACTTCGGACAGGTCCGCATCGGCCTGGGCAACCAGGAGCTGGCCACCCCGCTCGTCCCCCCGCAGACCGCGCCGGTGGACGAGCTGGAGCCGCTGACCGCCGGGGCGATGCAGCAGTTCCTCAACACCCACTCGACCCTGGACGGGCTGCCGATGGCCGTCTCGCTCCGTGCCTTCTACCACGTGACGGTCAGCGGCGATCCGGACTCCGTGCGCTCCTCGGCCCGCGCGCTGATCGGTTCGCTCGCCTCGCTGCACTCCCCCGAGGACCTGGTCGTGGCGATCGCGGCGGACCGGCGGTCCTCCCCGCACTGGGAGTGGGCGAAGTGGCTCCCGCACGTCCAGCTGCGGAACTCCACCGACGGGGCGGGCAGCCGCCGGCTCATCTCGACGAGCTCCTCGGAGCTGGAGGAACTGCTCGGGGGCCGGATCGAGGGCCGTCCCCGGTTCCAGGCCGGCGGGCAGCCGCTGATGGACCAGCCGCACATCGTGGTGGTGCTCGACGGTGAGTCGGTTCCGCCGATGTCGGTGCTGGCCTCCCCCGAGGGCGTACAGGGCGTCACCGTCATCGAGGTCGTCCCGGGCGAGGTGACCGGCGCGCGCGGCGGGCTGTCCGTGGTGGTCCACCCGCACGCGCTCCAGCTGGAGTCGGGCCACGGGCTGGTCTACGAGGGCGTGCCGGACCTGCTGAGTTACGAGGCCGCGGAGGCGCTGGCCCGCCAGCTGGCCCCGCTGAACGTGGCGGCGGGCGGCGACGACGACGAACCGCTCCTCGCCAACCTGGAGTTCACCGATCTGCTGAACCTCGGCGACGCCTCCTCCGTGGACGTCTCCAGGACCTGGCGCCCCCGCTCGCAGGCGGAGCGGCTGCGTGTCCCGATCGGTGTCGGCGAGGACGGCACCCCGGTCATGCTCGACCTCAAGGAGGCCGCGCAGGAGGGCATGGGCCCGCACGGCCTGTGCGTGGGCGCGACGGGTTCCGGAAAGTCGGAGCTGCTGCGCACCCTGGTGCTGGGGCTCGCCGTCACCCACTCGTCGGAGACGCTGAACTTCGTGCTCGCCGACTTCAAGGGCGGTGCCACGTTCGCCGGGATGGCGCAGATGCCGCACGTCGCCGCCGTGATCACCAACCTGGCGGACGACCTGACGCTGGTGGACCGCATGGGCGACTCCATCCGCGGTGAGCTCAACCGGCGGCAGGAGATGCTCCGCGACGCCGGCAACTACGCCAACATCCACGACTACGAGAAGGCGCGCGCGGCCGGCGCCCCGCTGCTGCCGATCCCCTCGCTGGTGCTGGTGATCGACGAGTTCAGCGAACTCCTCACCGCCAAGCCGGACTTCATCGAGATGTTCGTGCAGATCGGCCGCATCGGCCGCTCGCTCGGCGTGCACCTGCTGCTGGCCTCGCAGCGCCTGGAGGAGGGCCGGCTGCGCGGTCTGGAGACGTATCTGTCGTACCGGATCGGTCTGCGGACCTTCTCGGCCGGCGAGTCCCGCGCGGCGCTCGGCGTGCCGGACGCCTACCACCTGCCGAACGTGCCGGGTTCCGGCTACCTGAAGTACGGCACCGACGAGATGGTCCGCTTCAAGGCCGCGTACGTCTCCGGGGTCTACCGGACCGGCGCGGAGCGGGCGGCGCTGCCCGGCGGGAAGCTGCCGGTGGACCGCCGGCCGGTCCCGTTCACGGCGGCGCCGGTTCCGGTGCGGTACGTGGAGCCGGAGCCGCAGCCTGACGTACCGGAGGCCCGCAAGCCCGAGGACGACGCGCTCGCGGACACCGTGCTGGACGTGATCGTGCGCCGTCTGGAGGGGCGGGGCGCCTCGGCGCACCAGGTGTGGCTGCCGCCGCTGGACAACCCGCCGTCGCTGGACGAACTGCTGCCCGGCCTCGCGCCGGTGCAGGGACGCGGCCTGACCCAGCCGGGGTTCGAGGGCGCGGGGCGCCTGGTCGTCCCGCTCGGTGTGGTCGACAAGCCGTTCGAGCAGCGGCGCGACACGCTGTACCGGGACTTCTCCGGTGCCGCGGGGCACATGCAGATCACCGGCGGCCCGCAGTCGGGCAAGTCGACGCTGCTGCGGACGCTCATCGCGGGCTTCGCGCTCACCCACACCCCGCACGAGGTGCAGATCTACGGGCTGGACTTCGGCGGCGGCGGTATGGCGTCGGTCAGCGGTCTGCCGCACGTCGGCGGGATCGCCTCGCGCCTGGACCCCGAGCGGGTGCGCCGTACGGTCGCCGAGGTGTACGGCATCCTGACGCGGCGCGAGGAGTACTTCCGCAGCGCGGGGATCGACTCGATCGCCACCTTCCGCCGGATGCGCGAGCGCGGCCAGATCTCGGTGACGGACCAGCCGTGGGGCGACGTCTTCCTGATCATCGACGGCTGGGGCAACTTCCGCAGCGACTACGAGGGGCTGGAACCGGCCGTCCTCGACATCGCGGGGCGTGGTCTCGGGTACGGCATCCACCTCGTCGTCACCGCCTCGCGGTCCATGGAGGTGCGGGCCAACCTCAAGGACCACCTGATGAACCGGCTGGAGCTGCGGCTCGGTGACGTCATGGACTCCGAGCTGGACCGCAAGTCGGCCGTCAACGTGCCCGCCGGGGTGCCGGGCCGGGGCCTGACACCGGAGAAGCTGCACTTCATGGCGGCGGTACCGCGCATCGACAGCATCAACTCCGACAGCGACCTCTCCGAGGCGACCGCCGCGATGAACCAGGAGGTCGCCCGCCACTGGACGGCGTCCCCCGCGCCGGCCGTACGCCTCCTGCCGCGCGAGCTGCCCGCCTCGGCGCTGCCGCCCGGTCACGCGCACCCGGAGCGCGGCATCGCGTTCGGCATCGACGAGAACAACCTGGAGCCGGTCTTCGTCGACTTCGAGCACGACCCGTTCCTGATGGTGTTCGGGGAGAGCGAGTCCGGGAAGTCCAACTTGCTGCGCCTGATCATCAAGCAGCTGACGGAGCGCTACGACGGCAACACCTGCAAGCTCTTCGTCATCGACAACCGGCGCTCCCTGCTGGACGTCACCCCGCCGTCGCACCTGGCGGAGTACGTGCCCATGTCCAACAACATGGAGCACCACATGGAGGCGCTGTACGACCTCATGCAGCGGCGCACCCCGTCGGCGACGGTCACCGCGCAGGAGCTGCGGGACCGCAGCTGGTGGCGGGGCCCGACGGTGTACGTGGTCGTCGACGACTACGACCTGGTCTCCACGTCGAGCGGCAACCCGCTGGGGCGGCTCACCGAACTCCTGCCGTTCGCACGGGACGTGGGCGTGCGCTTCATCATCGCCCGCAACTCGGCGGGCGCCGGGCGGGCCGCGTACGAGCCGTTCATCCAGCGGATGACGGAGCTGGGCGCCCAGGGGCTGCTGCTCTCCGGCGACCCGAACGAGGGCGACATCATGGGCAACGTCCGGCCGCGGCCGATGCCCGCCGGCCGGGGCGTGTTCGTCTCCCGTCGCCGGGGCAACCCGCTGGTGCAGACGGGGCTGATGGACGGGGAGGGGTAGACACCCCACGGGCCTTCACGGAGTTCCACGGGCCCCGCGGACAACCACTGGCCTGACGACCGACGGCGCTCCCTCCTGGACCGGAGGGGGCGCCGTCGGCGTTCGCCGCGCACCGGCCGGGGGACGCGTCGGGGGACGCGGGAGGGGTGTGCACGGCCCCGGCTACCCGGGCGAAGGCAGCGGCCCCGGACATGGAAAAGACGGGTGTGGGCACCTCCCGCGCGTGCCCACACCCGTCCTTCAGATCCTCGGTACCGCTGTCACGCCCTCGGGGCGCGGCCCCTACATGAAGTTCTGCGCGGCCTTCTTGTCGCCGCCGTGGTACGCGGACGAGGCCTCGCGCACGGAACGGGAGATCTGCAGCAGGGACTCGTGGATCGACCGGGCGTCCTTGTCCCAGCCGGCCTGAGCGGTGTCGTACGCGCTCTTGGCCTCGCCCTGCCAGAGCTCGGCGACGGAGGCGACCCGGCGCTTGATCGCGGCGAGGTCCTCGTCGAGCTGCTTGCCCTGGCGCTCGATGGAAGCAGCGGCTGCCTCCAGGCTGGCATATGTGACAACGGTCGTACCGTCGTTGTTCGACATGTGGTCCTCCGATTCAGAGTGGTGAAGGGACGACTGCCGCGCGGCGCGGGCAGTCGCGTGGGTCAGAAGCCGCTGAGGCTCGACGAGGGCGCGGGAGCGCCGTCGCCGCCGGTGTAACCCGGGACCACGTCGATGCCCCGGAGAGCGGCCGAAACCTCGTCCTCGGTGTTTCCGGAGAGGGTGCGGGCGGCCTTGATGGCCTCCTGGAAGTTCTGCAGCCGGTTGCCGATCGACACCATGCTGTTGTTGATCTGTCGCTGCTTCTCGTTGAAGGCGTTGGCGCCGATGCCCTTCCAGGCGCCTTCCAGGCTGTCGATCGTCGCCTGGAGCGTCTTCAGCTGTCCCTTGACGGAGTCGAACCGCGTCGAGAGCTCGTTCTCCAGCTGGAGGAGACTGTGTTCTGTGACCTTCTGATCTGCCATGGACCTGGTTCCTTTCGGGTTCTCTCTACGGACCGGCAGGTTCTCGCCGGAAGTCGGTGGGTGAGCGGGGCCGCTCGCGCGGCAGTCGGCCGTGACCGGTCCGGCCCCCCTCACACGGTCAGACGGCGCCGCGACGCCTGCGGAGGAAGTAGAAGGTGCCCCCGCCGAGAACGACCACGGCCACCACCGCGCCGGCGATCGGACCGAGGTTGCTGCCGCCGCCCTCGGGCTCGCTGGAGCCTGTCACAACCGGCGCGTCACCGGCTTTGTCCTGCGGGGGCTGTGACGAACCTGAAGCAGAGGCGGAGGGCGAGGCGGAGGAGGAGGCCGAGCCGGAGGGGGCCGCCGAGGCGGTGGAGCCGGCCGCGCTCGTCTTCTCCAGGGTGAGCGGGCTGACGTCCGGGTCGCCGGGGTCGCCCTTGTGCTTGAGGAGGTTCATCGACGGGCGGATCAGGCCGTGGCCGAGGTAGGTGCTGATCTTGTCGTCGGCCCAGTCCCGGCCTGCCGTGTCGAAGAGGACCCGGAGGACCTGGTTCGCGGTCCAGTCGGGGTGGGCGGACCAGACGAGGGCGGCGGAGGCGGAGGCGATGGCGGTGGCGGCGCTGGTTCCACCACTGTCGCAGTACGACTGGAAAGTGCTGTCGCACCAGTCGGGGACATTGGTTCCGGGCGAGGCCAGGTCCACGTAGTCACCGTGCTGGGACGTCTTGGCCACCGTTCCCGTCTGATCCGCCGAGGAGACGCCGACGACCTCCAGGTAGGCCGCGGGATACTGCACCGCGTTGGCTGCGGCACCATCGTTTCCCACGGCAGCGAAGAACAACTTCCCCTTCGACAGGGCGTACTTCGCTGCCTCGCGCTCCTCATCGAGGGCGAAATCACTACTGAAGGACATACTGATGATCTGAGCGTCGCTGTCGGCGGCAGCGCGGATGGCGTCTTCGCTGTCGTGGGCGTTGACGTGGTGGTTGTCCTGGAACTCCGTGTTCGAGATCCGGTAGGGGATGATCTTCGCGTCCGGTGCGAGCCCCTTCAGGCCGCCTCCGTCGCCCGTTCCGGCGATGAGCTCGGCCATGGTGGTGCCGTGGCCCGTGTAGTCGTCGTTCTCGTCGCCGTCCGCCTCGGTGGCGTCCCATCCCTTGAGGACCTGGCCCCGCAGCGAAGACGTATCGGGGTTCACGCCGGTGTCGATCACCGCGACCGTGATGCCCTTGCCCGTGGAGACCTTCCACATCTCCTCGGCCTGCATGGCCTTGAGGTACCACTGCTTCGCCTGTACGTCCTGGGCCATGGCGGACGGAGCCAGCCCGGCGAGACAGGCACTCCACGCGGCGGTCGCGGCGAGCGCGCCGATCATTCGGCGGCGCACGCGCCTGGACCCGCTGCGCGTGTGGGCATGGCTCATTTCTGCGGTCATCCTGACTTCCGAACCTTCCACGTGCCTACTCGATCACCGGTGGCGCGGCCTCGGGCCGCCCGGCCGTCCAGGTCTCTTCGTCTTCCGTCAGGTAGTCGGGCCGCGTCGACGTGTTGTTCTCTTCTTCTTCCTCGTGCTCCTGCCGTCCTCCGGGTCGCACCAGGCCCGCCCCGCCCGAGGTGAAGCCCTTGCCGCCCGAACGGCCGCGCGGAGTGCCCACGACGCCGTTCTGGCCCGGCGTTCCCCTGCCGGTCGGCCGGGCCGCCGAACCGCCGTTGCCGACGACTCCCCGCTGACCGGTGCTCCTGGCGGACGCACCGCTCTGACCGGCCTTCTGACCACCGATCACGGTGCCCCGCCCGCCCGTGCGCGCACCCGAGGTACCGGTGCCCGAGGTCTTCTGCTGGGGTGTCCCGCCGGTGATGCCGCCACGTCCGGCCCGAGGAGCGGAGCCCGTGCCCGAACCGCTCCCTCCCGCCACCGCGCGCCCGCCGGTGACACCGGACCGGCCGGTGGCCGACGAGGTGCCGCCGCCCGTGCCGGTGGTACGTCCGAAGCCCTGGGAACCACCGCTGCGTCCCGCGTTCCCGGTGGCCGTGCGCTGGGTCGCCGAGGTGGTTCCGCCCGTGAGCCCGCCGGTCCGCGCCGAGCCCTTCGGACCGCCGGTGGTGCCGGTGACCGATTTCGAGCCGCCGGTCACGCCGTTGGGGCCGAGGGGGCCCGTCGGCGGGAACGTCGTGGTGCCGGGGCCCTGGGTTCCGCCCGTGGCGGGGGACACGGGCGACGGTCCGGGCAGCGTGGTGGGAGGCGCCGGTGGTGCGCTGACGCTGTCGATCTCGGTGCGCGTACCGCTGTCCAGGACGGGCTTGGTGGAAGTGCCCAGTTCCGCAGTGTGGTGAGCCTGCGGGCTGTTCACCTCACCGGTCACCGACCTCACCGTGTCGGTGCCGGCGGTGTGCCCGGTGAGGCTGCCACCCGTGTGACCGGAGGAACCGGAAGAGGAAGCCGGATCCTTCCGCTCGCCGGTCGGGCGCGGCATGTCCACCGACAGCTGCATGTCGAACCGGGGTGCCTCCTGCGTAGCGAGCACCTCCGAGCTGACGGAGTAGTAGGAGGCCAGCCGGTTGGCCTGGTTGATGGCCTCCTGCCGGTGGTCCTCGACGCGCACGGCCGCCGCGTACTCCGGGTTGCTGTCGAGGCGCTCCGGGGCCGGGATGTCCTTGACGTCCGTGCGGACCGCCCGGGTGTCGCGCGGCGGCAGGGAGCTCTTGACGGAGGCGAGTCCGGTACCGGCGACGGTGATCTGGGTGGCGGCCGAGTCGGCGAAGTCGCCGAGCCGGGTGGCATGGGCCACCAGGCCCGCTCCCCAGTCGCGGAAGGCGATGTTCGCCTCGCCCTTCCAGTCCACGGCGGCGATGTGGTCGCCGAGTTCCTTCGCTGCTTCCCTGATCGCGTCGCGCGCCTTGTAGAGCTCCTGTCCGGCGGCTTCCAGGTCCGCCGGGTTGGAGTGCTCGACCAGGTCGATCATCGCGTTGAGGTCGCGGTGCTCGAAGGAGGTGCGGCCCGCCGGGAGGCCCGAACCGCCGAAGAAGGAACCGGCCACCTCGCGGACCCGCTCGGTGATGTCCGTACCGACGATCTGGGCCTTGACCCGGCCCTGGTCGTACTTCTGCTGTTCGGCCGGGGTCAGCTCCGGCTGGTTCTCGTCGGTCATTCGGCTGCCCACCCGGAGTCGGACTTCTTGTCGTGAAGGTCGTCGTACTTGGTCTGGTCGTGTTCCTTGTCCAGACGGCCCTTGACCACGAAGAACCTGCGCCGCACCTCGTCCTCGACGTTGTCCATGCCGACGGCGGCGGCGTGCACGCCGATGCTGAGGTATTCGATCTGGTCGCTCAGCGTCTTGGAGAGCGAGGTGAGCGACTCGTGGACGCGGTTGTACTGCGCGTAGAGGGCGTCCGCCTCTGCGAAACCGGTGTTCCCGCCGCTGAACGACGTGCGGCAGACCTGCTGGGAGCCGATCTTGGTGCGGCCGGCCGCCGAGCCCTCCAGATCGGCGAGGAGTACGTCCACCCTCTGCTTGAACCGCTCCAACGCGCCGACGCCATGTTCGAGGTCGGACTTCCCGCCGGTCGAACTTCCTCCGTCACTTGGGCGCACGGTAACTGCCTTTCCCCCGTTGTTCTGGTTTGCACAAACCGCCTTGCGTTGCGATCGCATCGCGACACCCCACGGCAATCACACCACCCATACTCTATCCACAGCCCCCGGAGGCTCCAACTGTGTTGTCAGCCATGTGACTTAACGATGGGCACTTCCCGGAAGGGGACCGAACCGGCATCCTCTTGCCAACCGACCACCGTGCGAACGGAGATGGCCGGAGTCCGGTCCGTCCCATGGCCGGAGTCCCGCCTCTCTCGTGCCCGGAGTCCCGTCCGTCTCATGCCCCGGAGACCCGGCGCCGACGCGCGTCGCGCAGCGCCACGGCGATTCCCGCTATCGCGGCGACCAGCACCAGGGCGCCCACCACGACATAGGTGGCGAGACGGGCGTTCCGTTCCTCGGCCGTTTCCCCCAGGGTGAGTTCGGCCGGGGTCGGGGCCTCGGCGCGGGTCATTCCCTCGCGTGCGGTCGGCTCCTTGACCGGCTTGTCGTCCTCGGTGAGGGCGCGGACCGGGTCGACGACTCCCCAGCCCACCAGGCGGTCGCGTCCGGCGACGGACCGTTCGGCGGTCTGCTCGATCTGGGCGACGATCTCCTCCTGCTCCCACTCCGGGTGCCTGGCCTTGATCAGGGCGGCGACTCCCGCGACGTAGGGAGCGGAGAAGCTGGTGCCGTTGTCGGCGCAGTGGCCTCCGGCGGGCACGGTGGAGACCATGTCCACGCCGGGTGCCGCGACCCCCACCCAGTCGCCGGTCTGCGAGAAGCCGGCGCGTTCGTTGTTGCGGTCCGAGGAGGCCACCGCGAGTACGCCCGGGTACGAGGCCGGGTAGGTCTTCTTGTCGGTCGCGTCGAGTCCGTCGTTGCCGGCCGAGGCGACCACGACGACCTCCGCGGCGAGCGCGTGGTCGACGGCCTGACGCAGTGCGGCCTCGGGCTCGACGGCGTTGGCGGTGTCCTGGGAGATGTTGATGACGTCGGCGTGGGCGGTGTCGACGGCGTAGTCGATGGCGGCGGCGAGGGTTTTCGCGGTGCCGTGGCCCTCGGCGTCGTTCTGCTGGATCGGGATGATCGTGGCGTCGGGGGCGAGGCCCACGAAGCCGGTGCCCTCCGCCTCGCGGGCGGCGATGATGCCGGCGACCTTGGTGCCGTGGCCGACGGTGTCCGTCGTGCCGTCCTCCTTGCCGCGCGGGAGGGGTTGGCCGTCCTCGTCCTTGATGCCCTTGTCCATCAGGTTGATCCCCGCCGAGGTGTCGACGGCCTTCTTCAGCTGCGGGTTCTTGACGTCGACTCCGGTGTCGATCACCGCGACCCGGACGCCCTTCCCGGTGGAGCGGCTCCAGAGTTCGTCGAGCAGCACGCGCTGGAGCGACCAGGGGCGGCCCGCGTACGGCTTCGAGGGGAAGGTGCACTGGGTCGCGTCGTCCGCGACGGCGGGTACGACCGGTACGGAGACCAGGGTGACCGCGGTCGCGGCGGCGGCCGTCAGCAGGCGCCGCTTCAGCGCATGTGAATGTTTCGGGGAGTTGGAGGACCGTGCGGAGTCCAAGGACCGTGCGGTGTCAGAGGACCGTGCGGAGCCCGAGGGCCGTGCGGCGGTCGGCGGCTGCGGGAGGTTCAGGGGAAGGCCCGAAGGGGTCATGGCTGTCCGCCGCCCTTCTCAGGAGCCCTGCGGCTGGCGGGCAGCCGCGGTCGA
Organism: Streptomyces sp. NPDC060184; assembly: GCF_042728795.1. Taxonomy (NCBI): domain Bacteria; kingdom Bacillati; phylum Actinomycetota; class Actinomycetes; order Kitasatosporales; family Streptomycetaceae; genus Streptomyces; species Streptomyces sp. NPDC060184. Next base: position 48,419 of record NZ_JBHWYX010000044.1, on the reverse strand, counting down.
CAGTCGGGGGCCGGTCGGCAGGAACTCGGACCAGGCCGCCGGGACCGGGGCCGGGGTGACCTTCCCGTACCCGAGCCGGTTCTGGGCCTGCTGCGCCTCGGCCAGTCGCTCGGCCTTCTCCTTGGCCGAGCCGGACTCGCCGATGCCGGAGTCGCCCTGGGCGCTGTCGCCGTTGGACTGCATCGCGTACCGGAGCCCCGTGTCGGTGACGAGGAAGAGGTACCCGGCGGAGGTGTCCGAGCCCTTGAACTGGCGGAAGAGCTGGCCCGATCCGGGGGTGACGTACGCACTGCTGGAGCCGGTGGGCAGGGTCGCGGGGAAGCCGGTGCCCGCCCAGGTGGAGAGGGTGGTGGCTCCGGTGTCGCCGTCCACCGACCGCAGCACGCTGCACACGGTGTTGCGGCTGCCGCTCGCGGTGCTCGCGGAGTTGACGGCGCGAGGGGCGTCCTTCGGCCATTTCTTGTCGTCGCCGAAGGCCTGGCCCGGTGCGATGGCGGCGGCGCTGACCGCCTTCGCGGTGCCCGCCTGGCCGAGGCCGATGAGGTCGCGGCTGCTGAGGAGCAGCTTGGCGGTGAACTCCGAGACCGGTGCGACCCGGCCCTGTAGGACCACGTACTTCTGGGTGGTGGTGCCCGAGGTCGCTTCGAGGACCATGCCGACCTTGTCGAGCGCGGGGTCGAGATCGCCGCCCACTCCGGCGCTCGCCCCGGGGGTGCCGGGGACGGACGGGAAGGCGATGGGGTCGCCGGTGTGCAGGGTCGCCAGCCAGGCGGAGGAGACCCGCTGCGGGGTGCGGCGCTCGCCGACGAGGGTGCGCAGCAGCAGTTCGTCCTTCTTGTCGACGGTGTACGCGCGGCCTTGGGCGTCCACGACGTGGCGGACGCCGTCCGGGCCCTCGACGTACATCAGCTCTCCCGCGGTGAGCCGCTGGGCGCCCTCGGTCTTCTTCTCCTCGCGCTCGGCGAAGACGAAAGCGGCCTTCTGGATCGCCCGGCCGCCCTCGCCGGGGCGTTCGCAGACGGCCCAGCGCTTGGCGGCGCCGGCGTCGCCGCTGTCGGGCAGGCGGTCGGGGGCGTAGGGGATGCCGAGGGTCGCTCCGTGCGGGATCCTGCCGCTGTCGAGTGTGGACTCGGCGACGTTGATGACCTTGCCCTTCTCCGGGTCGAGCAGGAGTTTCGCGGAGGACATGTTGAGGACCGGGTGGAGCTGGGCCTTGCCGTTGGTCTTCAGGACGACGTAACGGGTCGTCGACTTGCTGGCGATGATGACGTTCTCGTTGGGGGTGTCCCAGCCGGTGGGTGCCACCGGCTTGAACATGCCCCAGGCGCCGAAGACCGCGAGGATCACGACGCCGGCGACGGTGCCCGGGACCACCGCGCGCAGGGGGCGCGGTGCGCCCTCCTCGGAACCGCTCGGATGGGGTTGCACGAACTGCGCGATCAACCTCCGCTTCGCAAAGGTGTAGGCGTTGAGTTCGTCCCGCCTTGATGCCATGGTCCGCTGCCCCTTCTCCCCGACGGGCGACCAGATAACCACATCCGTTTGCGGATTCAGTTGTCGCACCGGCGCCCCTACTATGCCTGTTGACGGTGCGCGGACACCCCTCAGGTAGGGTGATCGCCCGGTCAACACCCGCGGGAAAAAGCTAAATAGGGACACGAGGGGGCAACACGGCGATGGGCACTGCGACGCGCGAGCGTTCGGGTCGGGGGACCACGCGAGCGTCCGGCACTTCCCGACGGCAACGCCGCGGACGGCGTTCCGGGACCGAACCCTCCGCCACCTCCGCCACCTCCGCCGCGTCCCCCGCACCGGCCGCCGCGGTGCTGCGGTCGGCCTCGCGGACCAGCCGGGTCAGCCCTCTGCTGCGGCAGTTGGTGCTGGTCGAGGTGGCCTTGGCGGCAGCCGCCGTGGGAGCCGCGCTCGGCGGGATGTGGCTGGTGCCCGGCATGGTGGTCGCCGGGGTGCTGATCGTGATCGCGGTCATCCGGCGGCGTGGTACCGCCCTGCAGGACTGGCTGTCGACGGCGCTCGCGCTGCGCGCCCGGCAGCGGACCTGGACGCCTCACGCGCCGGACGCGGAGGCGTCGTTGGCGCCGATCGCGGAGAGCGTGCCGGGTTTCGCCCCGTTCGTCTACATCGACCGGGAGCGCCGTACGGTCGGGATGCTCGGCGACGGCACCTTCCTCACCGCCGTGGTGCGGGTCGAGGCGAGCGGTGAGGCGCTCCGCCCGGCGTTCGGCGCCCGGGCGCTTCCGCTGACGCTGCTCGGCGAGGCCCTGGAGGTCGACGACATCGTGCTGGAGTCCGCGCAGCTGGTGCAGCAGGTCCGCTGCGCTCCCGCACCGCACCTTCCGGCCCGGTCGGTGGCCCGTCTCTCGTACGCCCCTCTCCAGGAGCAGACCGGGGCTCCGGCGCTGCGGATGACGTGGGTGGCGGTGAAGCTCGACCCGGAACTCTGCCGCGAGGCGGTGGAGGCGCGCGGGGGCGGGGTCGCCGGTGCACAGCGGTGCCTGGTGCGGATGGCGGACCACGTGGCGAGCCGGATCACCGGGGCGGGATTCCGGGCGACCGTGCTCGACCAGGAGGAGCTGAACGCGGCCGTCGCGACCTCGGCCTGCGCGAACCCGATCCAGTCGGCGCGCGCGGTGCGCCAGGAGGCGGCGGCGCAGCGCAGGACGAAGGAGACCTCGCGGGTGTGGCGGTGCGACGACCGGTGGCACACGACGTACGCCGTCGACCGCTGGCCCGAACTGGGCCGCGGCGCGACGCCGCTGCCCAAGCTGGTGGCGCTGTTGACCTCGGTACCGGCGTACGCCACGACGTTCAGCCTCACCGTGCGGCGCGGCGCGCACCAGGGCGCGGTGTCGGTGGCCGGACACGTCCGGATCACCGGGGGCTCCGACACGGAACTGGTGAGTGTGCGCCGGACGTTGGTGCAGGCGGCCCGGGTCGCCAAGGTCGGTCTCGTACGCCTGGACCGCGAGCAGCTGCCGGGTGTGCTCGCCACTCTTCCGCTGGGAGGCGCGCAGTGAGCCGGATCATGTCGCGGCACGGGCTGCGGGGTCCGCGTCACGCGGGCCACTCCATCGCGGCGGACCATCTGGGCGCGCTGTCCCTGCCCGTCGGCGACGACGGCGTGGTCATCGGCAACGACGCGGAGAACCGCCCGCAGATCATCGGGTTCCACCGCCCGGCTCCGTACGACGTGCTGCTCATCGGCGGTCTGTGGACGGCTCAGGTGCTGGCGCTGCGCGCGGCGGGCACGGGGGCACGGGTGGCGGTGGAGACGGGGCGTACGCAGGCGTGGACCGCGCTGGCGCAGGCCGCCGGTGCCGGACTCGAATGCGTCTCCCTGCACGAGGTGGGCCGGGTGCCTCCGACCGGTGCGACGGTGGGCAGCCCGGTGGTGGTCGTACGGGACTGCGGGATGCGACCGCCCCGCGGGCGGGTCGTCTCGTCGCCGTGGCAGTCCGTGCTGACGCTGCTCCCCTATCTGAGCCCGGTGGCACCGCGGTTGATGCGGTCCTCGGCGCTGGTGGGCGTCCAGCGGGTCTCCCCCGCCGAGGCCGATCAGATCGGCCGCATCCTCAACCTCTCGCGGGTGGAGACCGAGGCGCTGCCCACCCTGGCGGACGGGGTCACCCTCTGGGTGTCGGGCCGTGAGCACCACTGGGTGATGACGAGCGCGACGGACGCGGAGACCGGACTGCTGGGCACGGCCCGCCGGATGGACTGAGGCAGTCGGGGCCGAAGGGGCGGTACCACCCCGCCCGGGGGGCCGGGCCCGATTCCGTCGAAAGGCCCGGAATCCGTCCGGTTCCGCACCGGGGCAGGGCCGTTCCGTGGACCATGGACCCCAACGTCACCGTTCGATCGAAAGGGGCGCCGCAATGGGCACCCAGCAGGAGAAGGACGAGCTCTACGCGCTCGACATCACGGACGCCGTGTGGCTGAGCGCCCCGGGCACCGAGAACGACGAGGAGCGGGTGGAGATCGCGCACCTGCCGGAGGGCGCGGTCGCGATGCGTTCCTCGCTGGACCCGGAGACGGTGCTGCGCTACACCGAGGCGGAGTGGCGGGCGTTCGTACTCGGCGCCCGTGACGGGGAGTTCGACCTCACGTAGGACCTGCGGCGCGAGGGGGCGGCGGTCCGGCCGGGCCACCGCCCCCTCGCGCGCGTCCGCAGGCCGGAGGGGCGTGCGGGCCGCCCCGGTGGCGCGCGGGCGGGCCGACTCGGCCCGGTGCGGGCGGATGTGACGGATCGGACCGTGCGCTGCCCCGGGTACGGCCTGACATAGGGGCCCTGATGGCGATTAGGGTGGGGTGTGGGCGTGTCGCGGTACCTTCGGGCGTGCGGTGCGCGTCCCCGGAGGAAGAGCCGGGCGTATCGGACAACGGGAGACGGTCGCCCCCACCCACCACGGCACAGGGGTGCTCGACCACACCAGGAGGCATAGTGAACAGCGATCGGGACGAGATGCGCGAGGGATGGAACACGCCCGGCGACGAGTCGTCCGACGCGGATCCCGCCGAGCTGACGGGTGAGTTCACCATCGACTACACCCCGCCCGCCTGGTACACGCAGAACGCGGCGGGCGACACCTCGGGCGGCTCCGGAACCACCGGCTCCGGCACGCCTCCCACTCCGCCGCCCCCGCACGGGTCTCCGCTCTCCGTACCGGGGCTGCCGTCCCAGGGCGGGTTCGAGCGCGCCTGGACGACCGCCCCTCCCGCACCTCCGGTACAGCCGGCGCCTCCCGTGCAGCCCGCGCCGCCGGCCCCGGTCGAGTCCGTGCCGAGCGCCGGAGTCACCCCGCCGCCGTTCGGCGGCGGTGACGTGGAGAGCGGTACCACCATGCGCTTCTCGGCGGCGGCGCTGAAGCGGGAGTTCGCCGCTCGTGACGCCGAGGCCGCCGCCGCGGCAGCCGCCGCCGGTGCGGGTACGGGTACGGGTACGGGTACGGGCACCGACGCGCCGGCCGCCGACGCCGGAGCCGGTGGTTCCACGAGCGGTCCGGAAGGGGCGCCCGCGTTCACCGCGCCGGCGCCTCCCGCGCCGACGCCCCCCGCGCTCCCGCCCGCCCCCGAGGCGTTCGAGCCGTCCGATACCCCCGAGGTCCCCGACGCCGAGCCGGCGCGGAACGACGCGACCGGCCCGGACGCGACCCCGGCGGACACCACCGGGCCGGAGAGCACCCGGTCGGAGAGCACCGGGCCGGACACCACCGAATCCGCCAACTCCCCGGCCCCGGACGGCAACCCCGCGGAGAGCCCCGGGAGTCCCACCGGGAGCCCCACCGACGTGAGCCCGGCGGACGCCGCCCCCTCGGTCCCGGCCCTCACCGAGTCCGCGCCCGTCGACTCCGCACCCTCCGACTCCACGCCCGCCGACTCCGCACCCAGGGACGCGCGCCTTCCGGACGCGTCGGCCACTTCTGCCGCTCAGGCCACTTCGGCCTCGGCGGACGTGTCTGCCACCCCGTGGTCCCCCGCGCTTCCGGCCGCGCAGCCGCCGAACGCGCTGCCGCCGCTGCCGCCCGCGTTCCACCCCGCCGGGCCTCAGCCCAACGCCCCGGAGCCGGCGCCCCAGTGGCCGCACTCCGCCGACCGCCCGGCCGGAGGCTACGGCTTCCCGCAGGCCCCCCAGCCGCCGCAGGCCCCTCTGCCGCCGGCTCCGCTGCCTCCGGCTCCCCTGCCGTCGCAGCCCAACGCGCCGTACGGGCAGAGCGGTTACGGCTTCCCGCAGGCGCCGGGGCCGTACCAGCCGTACCCGCCCCAGAGCGGTCAGCTGCCCCCGCAGGTGCCCCAGCAGGGCGGCTACGGGTTCCCACAGCCTCCGCAGGTCCCTCAGCCGCCGCTCACCCCGCAGCCGCCGGCTCCGCTCCCGCCGCAGGCACCCGACGCGCAGGCGGGCTACGGCTACCCGCCGGGCCCCCCGCAGCCCCAGCATCCGTACGCCCCCCAGCACCCGTACGCTCCCCAGGGCCTCGTGCCCCAGCAGGGCCAAGCGCCCCAGCAGGCCCAGGTACCCCAGCAGGGACAGCCCCCGCAGCAGCCCGTCGATCCCCGGGCCGGCGGTGCCTGGCCCACCCCGGTCACGCACGATCAGCGTGAGCGCTCGGTGCCCGGCGCCCCGCTCGGGTACACCGCCGCCGTGGAGCTCTCCTCGGACCGGCTGGTGCGGGGCAAGCAGAAGGCGAAGAGCAGCCGGAACCCCTCCCCCGCCAACCGGTTCAAGCTGGGCGGCAAGAAGGAGGAGGCCGACCGGCTGCGGAAGCTCGAACTGATCCGGACGCCGGTGCTCTCCTGCTACCGCATCGCCGTGATCAGTCTCAAGGGCGGCGTGGGCAAGACCACGACGACCACGGCACTGGGCTCGACGCTGGCCACCGAGCGGCAGGACAAGATCCTCGCCATCGACGCCAACCCGGACGCCGGGACGCTCGGCCGACGGGTGCGCAGGGAGACCGGGGCGACCATCCGCGACCTGGTCCAGGCGATCCCGTACCTCAACTCGTACATGGACATCCGCCGCTTCACCTCGCAGGCGCCCTCCGGGCTGGAGATCATCGCCAACGACGTGGACCCGGCGGTCTCCACGACCTTCAACGACGAGGACTACCGCCGGGCGATCGAGGTGCTGGGCAAGCAGTACCCGATCATCCTCACCGACTCGGGCACCGGTCTGCTCTACAGCGCGATGCGCGGGGTGCTCGACCTCGCCGACCAGCTGATCATCATCTCCACGCCCTCGGTGGACGGCGCCTCCAGCGCGTCCACCACGCTGGACTGGCTCTCCGCGCACGGGTACGCCGACCTGGTGCAGCGCTCCCTGACGGTCATCTCCGGGGTTCGCGAGACCGGCAAGATGATCAAGGTGGACGACATCGTCCAGCACTTCCAGACGCGTTGCCGGGGTGTCGTGGTCGTCCCCTTCGACGAGCACCTGGCGGCGGGCGCCGAGGTCGACCTGGACATGATGCGGCCGAAGACCCGCGAGGCGTACTTCCACCTCTCCGCGCTGGTCGCGGAGGACTTCGCCCGCGCCCAGCAGCAGCAGGGCCTGTGGACCGCCGACGGCCAGAACCCGCCGCCGCAGTACGCGCCGCCGATGCCCGGGCACCAGCAGTACCCGCCGCAGCCCCACCCCCAACAGCCGTATCCGCAGCAGCCGTACGGGGGACAGCAGCCGCCCCCGTCGCCGTACGGCGGGCAGCAGCCGTACGGGGGACAGCAGCCTCCGCAGCAGCCGTACCCGCCGCAGTCCTACCCGCCGCAGCCGGACAACGGCTGGCAGCAGGGGCCGCCCCAGCCCCCGCAGCCGTACGGCGGACCGCCCCCGCAGGAGGGGCGGGCTGGCCAGGCAGGACAGCCCGAGCAGCCGGGTCCGCCCGGCCCGGACGGCCCGTGGCCCGCCCCGGGATGGCAGCAGCCGCCGCCCGCGCCGCCCCGCCAGTAGGCCGAAGTGGTTTAGACCAATGAGGGCCCGCACCGTTGTGACGGTGCGGGCCTTTTGCGTATTCCCGCAGCCCACACGCCGTTTCGCCGACCGTTGACTCCAGTTGGCCGCCGCTGATAAACCTTCGCTTCACCAGTTGGCGAACCACTGCTCTACCCGCCTCCCCACAAGCGAGTCATGACGCGAGGTCGACGTCCCATGGTCACAAGAAGTCCCGTCCGTTCCACCCGGCCAGGCCATCGTCTGCGCCTCCTCACGGCCTCGGGTGCCGCCGCGCTGGCTCTCGCCGCCGGATCGCTCGTCCCGGGCGCGCCCGCTCCGCTCGCCGCCTCACCCGCCCACGCCGACTCCGGGAAGACGACCCTCACGGTCGCGGTCGCCCAGAGCGTGGATTCGCTGAGCCCGTTCCTGGCGCAGCGGCTGCTGAGCACCACCGTCCTGCGGCTCATGTACGACTACCTGACGAACTATGACCCGAAGGACAGCCACGCCGTCCCGGGTCTCGCCACCGCGTGGGAACCCTCCGCGGACAAGCTGACGTGGACGTACACCATACGGTCCGACGCGAAGTGGTCGGACGGCGAGAAGGTCACCGCCGAGGACGCGGCGTGGACCTTCAACACGATGATGAAGGACGAGGGAGCGGCCACCGCCAACGGCTCCTTCGTCACCAACTTCGACAAGGTGACCGCGCCCAGCCCGGACAAGCTCGTCGTCACCCTGAAGAAGCCGCAGGCGACGATGGCCGCGCTCGACGTGCCGATCGTCCCCGAGCACGTCTGGAAGGACGTCGCCGACTTCTCGAAGTTCAACAACGACACGAAGTTCCCCATCGTCGGTGACGGACCGTTCATCCTGACCGACTACAAGGTCGACAGCTACGTCAAGCTCAAGGCCAACAAGACGTTCTGGCGCGGCTCGCCCAAGTTCGACGAGATCGTGTTCCGGTACTACAAGGACCAGGACGCCGCCGTCGCCGCGCTGCGCAAGGGCGAGGTCTCCTTCGTCGCGGGCAGCCCGAGCCTGACGCCCGCTCAGGCCGACTCGCTCAGGACCGCTCCGGACATCAAGGTGAACGAGGGCCCCGGCCGCCGCTTCTACGCGCTGGCCACCAACCCGGGCGCGCGCACCAAGGACGGCAAGAAGTTCGGCGACGGCAACCCGGCGCTGCTCGACCAGAAGGTCCGCCAGGCGCTCTTCCTCGCCGTCGACCGCAAGACCATCATCGACAAGGTCTTCCAGGGCCACGCGGTGGAGGGCGCGGGGTACATCCCGCCGCGCTTCTCCGCGTACCAGTGGCAGCCCGCGGCCGGGCAGCAGCTGAGCTACGACCCCGCCCGCGCGGCCTCCCTGCTCGACCAGGCCGGGTACAAGAAGAACGCCGAAGGCAAGCGGGTGGGCGAGGACGGCAAGCCGCTGGACCTGCGCATCCTCTGCCACGCCACCGACCCGAACGACAAGGCCGTCGGCAAGTACCTCCAGGAGTGGTGGGGCGACCTGGGTGTCGGCCTGAAGGTCGACTGCCTCGACAACGTCTCGGACCCCTGGTACGCCGGTGAGTACGACCTCGCCTTCGACGGCTGGTCGGTCAACCCGGACCCGGACTTCGTCCTCTCCATCCACACCTGCGGCGCCCTGCCCGCCAAGGCCAAGGAAACGGCCGCCACGGACAACTTCATCTGCGACCCGCAGTTCGACGACCTCTACGCGAAGCAGCTGGCCGAGTACGACCCCGCCGCCCGCGCGACCCTCGTCAAGGACATGCAGTCGCGGCTGTACGACACCGGGTACATGAACGTCATGGCGTACCCGAACGCCGTGGAGGCCTACCGCACCGACCAGATCGCCTCCATCACCACCATGCCCTCGGACGCGGGCAACATCTACGGCCAGGACGGCTACTGGAGCTGGTGGTCGGCGGTCCCGGCAGCCTCGGCGAGCGGTTCCTCGGACTCGGGCGGCTCCACCGGGGTACTCGTCGGCGTCGGCATCGCCGTCGTCGTCCTGGCCGGTGGCGGACTGCTGTTCGCCCTGCGTCGCCGTTCCACCGCGGAGGACCGTGAATAACCGATGAGCACTGACAGCACTCCCTTGCCGGGCTTCGGCCCGGCGGGCGCGGAGAGTGCGGGAACCGCCGGTCCGGCCCAGGCCGGGCCGGCGGTCCGCGGTCCGCGCGCCCGTTCCACCACCGCCTACCTCCGCTACGCGGCGGGCAAGCTGGCCGGCGCGGCCGTCTCGCTCTTCGCCGTCCTCGTCACCAGCTTCTTCCTCTTCCGGCTGATCCCCGGCGACCCCGTCAAGCAGATGACCGGCGGACGTCAGGTGACCACCGAGCAGATCGTCGCGATGCGGCGGGAGTTCGGCCTCGACCTGCCGCTCTGGCGGCAGTTCACGCAGTACTGCGGCAACGCCCTGACCGGCGACTTCGGCACCTCGTACCAGTTCCGCACCCCGGTCGTCGACAAGATCGCCGAGGCGCTGCCCGCGACGCTGCTGCTCACCGGGACCGCGTTCGTGATCTACACCGCGATCGGCATCTGGCTGGGCTCCCGCTCCGCGTGGCGCAACGGCTCCTTCGGGGACCGCTTCCACACGGCGTTCGCGCTGACCCTGTACTCCGTGCCGTCGTTCTGGCTCGGACTGCTGCTGATCATCACGCTCTCGGTCGGCATCGGCCCGATTCCCGGGCTCTTCCCGACGGGCGGCATGGAGTCCGGCGACTCGTCCGGCTTCGGCTACGTGCTGGACGTCGCGCACCACCTGGTGCTGCCCGTCCTCACGCTGGTGGCGGTGGAGTACGCCCGCACCCTGCTGGTGATGCGCTCCTCGCTGCTCGACGAGATGGGCAGCGACTACCTGACGACGGCCCGCGCGAAGGGGCTGCGGGACGACCAGGTCCGCCGCAAGCACGCGGTGCCGAACGCCATGCTGCCGACGGTCACCCTGCTCTTCGTCAACCTCGGCAACACGGTCGCCGGCGCCATCCTGGTGGAGACCGTGTTCTCCTGGCCCGGCCTCGGCGGTCTCTTCTACCAGGCACTGAGCGTGCCCGATCTGCCTCTGGTGCAGGCGCTGTTCTTCCTCTTCGCCGCTGCGGTGATCCTGATGAACACGCTCGCCGACGTGCTCTATCCGCTCTTCGATCCCCGGGTGGGCCGATGACGACCTCGACGGACGCGCTGGGGCCGGGCAGCAGCCCGCGCTCACTGGCGTGGACCCGCAGGCGGCGGGCCGCCGCCCGCTTCTGGGCGCAGTACCGGACGCACCGGGCCGGGGTGGCGGGGCTCGCCGTGCTGGTGGTCATCGCCGTGCTGGCGCTGGCGGCTCCGCTGCTGGTGGGGGCCGACTCCAAGAGCGTCACCGAAGCGCCCGGCGGGCCCATGGAGTCGCCGAGCGCGCGGTTCCCCCTCGGCACCGACCAGTTCGGCCGGAGCCTGCTGGCGCTGCTGCTCTGGGGCGCCCGGGTCTCGCTCACCGTGGGGCTGCTCGCCGCCTTCCTCTCGGTGGCCATCGGCACCCTGGTGGGCGTCACCGCCGGTCACTTCAAGGGCTGGTACGGAACGGTGGCCATGCGGGTCACCGACTGGTTCCTGGTGATGCCGACCCTGGTGCTCGCCATCGCGCTGGCCACCGTGCTGTCGCGGTCGCTGTGGACCACCGTCCTCGCGATCGGCGTGACGACCTGGCCGACCACGGCCCGGCTGGTGCGGGCCCAGACGCTCTCGGTGGAGTCCCGCCCGTACATCGAGCGCTCCCGGGCGCTCGGCGGCGGCCACGGCCACGTCATGAGCCGTCATGTGCTCCCCAACGTCATGCCGATGGTCCTCGCCCAGACCACCCTGGCGATCTCGACCGCGATCCTCACCGAGGCGACGCTCGCCTTCCTCGGCCTCGGCGACCCCACGGTCGTCTCCTGGGGCGGGCTGCTCCAGGACGCCCGGGAGGCCGGGGCCGTCAGTTCGGGCAACTGGTGGTACCTCGCCCCGCCCGGACTCGCCATCGCGGTCGTCGCGCTCGCCTTCACCCTCTGCGGCCGGGCCATCGAGTCCGTGCTCAACCCCAAGCTGGGGGTGGCCCGTTGAGCACTCCCGAGGAACGGACCAGCATGACAGCGACCTCACCGGCGCCCCTGCTGGAGGTGCGCGACCTCCGTGTCACCTACGGCTCCGGGCCGTCGGCCGTCCCCGCCGTGCGCGGGGTGGACCTGCGCGTCGACGCCGGGCAGAAGCTCGGCATCGCCGGGGAGTCCGGCTGCGGCAAGTCGACGCTGGCGCTCGCGCTGCTGCGGCTGCTGCCCGCGTCGGCCAAGCTGAGCGGCGAAATCCTGCTGGACGGCGAGGACGTCCTGACGATGAGGTGGGGCCGCCTGCGGGCGGTGCGCTGGGCGGGCGCGTCCATCGTCTTCCAGGGGGCGATGCACTCCCTCAACGCGGTGCACCGGGTCGGCGACCAGATCGCCGAACCGATCCTGCTGCACAAGCGGGCCACCCCGGCCGCCGCCCGTACCCGCGCCGGTGAGCTGCTCGAACAGGTGGGGCTGCCGGCGGCGCGGGCCGCCGCCTATCCGCACGAGCTCTCCGGCGGCCAGCGGCAGCGGGTCATGATCGCCATGGCGCTTGCCTGCGACCCCCGGCTGATCGTCGCGGACGAACCGACCACCGCGCTCGACGTGATGATCCAGGCCCAGATCCTCCGGCTGATCGAACAGCTCGTCGCCGACCAGGACCTCGGCCTCGTCATGATCAGCCACGACCTGGCGGTCCTCTCCGACACCTGCGACCGGCTCGCCGTGATGTACGCGGGCCGGGTCGTGGAGGAGGGCCCGGCCCAGGACGTGTACCGGCACGCCCGCCACCCGTACGGAGCGGCGCTCTCCGCCGCCTTCCCGCGCATCGGCGACCCCGCCTCGCGGCACGCCCCGCGCGGACTGCCCGGCGACCCGCCGGACCCGGCGGCGCTGCCCTCCGGCTGCGCCTTCCACCCACGGTGCTCGGCGGCGCTGGACTCCTGCGCCGAGGAGGACCAGTGGCTGCGGGACGCCGGGCCCGGACGGCGCGCGGCCTGCGTCCTGGTGGCCCCGGCGACGACCCCCGACACCGGACCCGCGCCCGTCGGGGATCCGGTCGTACCCGCCGCCGCGGAAGAGCCCGAGGACACCGGTACGGCCCCGGGCGCGAGCGAGCCCGGGGCAGAGGAAGCGAGGAGCACCCCATGACGACCACCCCCGTGCCCGAAACTCCCCCGCCGACCACTCCCCCACCGACCGCTCCCCTGCTGAGCGCCGAGGCGCTTGAGGTCACCTTCCCCGGCCGCCGGGGGGCCGCGCCCGCGCGGGCCGTGGACGGAGTGGCGCTCGACATCCGGCCCGGCGAGATCGTGGCCCTGGTCGGCGAGTCGGGGTGCGGCAAGACCACGCTCGCCCGCTCCCTGCTTGGCCTGGTGACACCGACCGCGGGCCGGATCACCTTCGAGGGCCGGCCTCTGGACCCCTCGGCACGGGCGATGAAGGCCTACCGCAAGCGCGCCCAGCTGGTGCTCCAGGACCCCAGCGGCTCCCTCAACCCCCGCCACACGGTGTACGACGCGGTGGCGGAGGGACTGCGCATCCACGGGCACCGGGGCGACGAGACCGCGGCGGTGGCCGGGGCGCTCTCCCGGGCCGGGCTGCGGCCCCCGGAGCGGTTCTTCCTGCGCTACCCGCACGAGCTGTCGGGCGGCCAGCGCCAGCGCGTCGTCATCGCCGGGGCGCTGGTGCTGGAGCCCGAACTCCTCGTCGCCGACGAGCCGGTGGCCTCGCTGGACGCCTCGGTGCGGGGGGAGATCCTGGCGCTGCTGCTGCGGCTGAGGGACGAACTCGGGCTCTCCGCGCTGATCGTGACCCACGACCTCGGGCTCGCCTGGAACATCGCGGACCGGGTGGCGGTGATGTATCTGGGGCGGATCGTGGAGACCGGGGCCGTCGAGGAGATCCTGACGGCTCCCCGGCATCCGTACACCAAGGCGCTGCTGTCGGTGCTGCCGGAGGCGCCGGGCGAGCCGGTGGTGCTGTCCGGCGAGGCTCCGGACCCCTCGAACGTGCCGGGGGGATGCCGGTTCCACGTTCGCTGCCAGGTGTTCGCCTCGGGCGAGGCCGAGCGGGCGGGGGTGGCGGACGCGTGCCGTACGCGGGATCTGCCGCTGCTCGACGGCGGCGGCGCCGGGCAGGTCGCCTGTCACTGGGCCCGCGCGACCGCCGGGGAGCAGCCGGCTCCGGCTCCGGTGTAGGCACGGAGGCCGGGCGCGGTCAGGCGCCGCGCTCGGCCTCGTACGCGTCGATCAGCTCGGTGCACCGCTCGACGTCGGCGGCCATCGCCACCAGCAGGTCGTCGATGGAGTCGAACTTCAGCATCCCGCGCACGTAGGCGAGGAAGCCGACCGCCGCGTGCATGCCGTACAGGTCCAGGCCGACCCGGCCGATGGCGTACGCCTCCACGGTCCGCTCGACGCCGTCGAACTGCGGGTTGGTGCCGACCGAGATCGCGGCGGGCATGCACTCGCCGTCCACGTCGAGCCAGCCCGCGTAGACGCCGTCGGCGGGGATCGCGCTGTGCGGGACCGTCTCGACGTTGGCGGTGGGGAAGCCGAGGTCCCGGCCGCGCTGCGCACCCCGCACCACGATGCCCTCGACCCGGTGCGGACGGCCCAGGATCTCGGCGGCGCCGGAGACGTCGCCCTCGGCGATCAGCCGGCGGGCCAGCGTGGACGAGAACGGCAGGCCCCCGCCCACCTCTCCGCTGACGAACAGGTCGACGACCTCGACGGTGTAGTCGTAGGTGGAGCCGAGTTCGGCGAGGAGTTCGACGTTGCCCGCCGCCTTGTGGCCGAACCGGAAGTTCGGGCCCTCGATGACGGTGCGCGCGTGCAACCGGTCGACCAGCACCTTCACGATGAAGTCGGCCGGTGCCAGCTTCGAGAACTCACACGTGAACGGCAGGATGAGCAGCGCGTCGACGCCCAGCTCCGCCATCAGCTCCGCGCGGCGCAGGTGCGGGGCGAGCAGCGGCGGGTGGCTGCCGGGGCGGACGACCTCGCTGGGGTGCGGGTCGAAGGTCACCACGACGGACGGGACACCCAGCTCACGGGCGCGTTCCACGGCCCGGCCGATGATCAGCTGGTGCCCTCGGTGCACCCCGTCGTAGGACCCGATGGTGACGACGCTGCGTCCCCAGTCCTCTGGGATGTCCTCCAAGCCGCGCCAGCACTGCACCGTGACCGCTCCTCGCCCGAGTCTGCATCTACATGCGTTATGTAGATTACGCAGGCTTAAGACTGCCATGCTCCTGCCCGGTCGCCTGCATCGGCACCGTCATCGTGCGCCGGGAGGCCGCCAGCCGTTCCAGGGCGGCCCGGGCGTCGGGCCCCACCACGGCCGCCCACTCCTCGGGGGCGGCGGCCAGCCAACGGCAGACCATCGGGGCGAATCCCGGCACCGCGGACGCGAGGGCGACCAGTTCGCGGTCGAACCGCTCGGCGCCCTCGGCCGACCGGACGAGGAGCGTCCCCGTACGGTGCACCAGCGCGCGGGTCCGGGGCTCGGGGCGGCGGGCCGAACCGGCCGCCGCCGCCCGGAGCAGGGCGTGCAGCACATCCGGGTCGCGCCCGGTGGTCTGCTCGTACTCCATCAGCGTCTCCAGCAGTTCGGCGCGCGCGGGCCGGGAGGCGGGGCTGCCCCCGGAGCCGAGGGTCCGGGCGAGCGCGGCGCGGACCGGGGCGGGCGCGGGCGGGTCCCGGAGCAGCGAGGCGACCAGGGGGAGCAGCAGTGCGCGGGCCGCCGCGCCCTGTTCGAGCCGCTGGTCCACCAGGGCGGCGACCCGTGCGCCGGCGGAGCCCCCGCCGTCCCCGGAGTGCTGGAGGTAGGTGCGGACGAGTCCGGCGGTGTGCAGCGAGAGCGCCGGGAGGTCCAGGGCGGCCAGCTCGGCGAGCGCCTTGCCCGCCTCCTCCCCCGGACAGGACAGCCGGCCGCGGAGGGCGGCGAGCACGGGCTGCGGGGAGGACGGCAGCGCCTCGACGACCAGGGCCGTCGGCAGGCCCGGCGCGCCCTGGGCGTAGGCCCGCAGCGCCTGGGGCAGCCACCGGTCCCGCGTCTGCGGGTCGCGGACGAGGAGCGCGAGCGCCGGGCCGTGCAGCGGGGCGTCCTCCGTCCGCCCCAGCAGGGCGAGGGCGGCGGCGCGCAGCAGCGCCCGGTCCTCGGCCGCCTCCACCCGGCCGACGACGGCCCCGGCGTAGCGCGCGGCGGCGGCGCGGCGTTCGGGCCGCTCGTCGTCCCGGGCCCAGCGGGCGACCGCGCGGCTCAGGGTGGCCGGCTCGTCCTCGGCCAGCGCGAGGAGGAGGTCGGCGGCGCACGGGTGCGGGGTGTCCACGAGCGCGTCGGCGAGGTCGTCCGGGGCGAGGTCGCGGCGGGCGTACAGCAGGGTCTGCGCGGCGGTGGCCACCGTGGGCCGCCGGGGCGGGTGACCGTCCGCAGAGTCGCCGGGACCGCCGGAGCCGTCGGCGCGGAGCGGGCGGTCGTCGGTGAACCAGCCGCAGAGCATCCGCCGCACCGCCGCCGGGGCCGCCGTCAGCAGGTGGTCCACCGCGTCGAGGAAGCCCTCCTCGCCGTCGCGCCCGGGCCCCCCGTGGGCGGGCATCAGCAGCCGCAGCAGGTCGACCCGGTCCTCCACGGGCAGCCGCAGCCGCCGCCAGAACCACGGGCCGAACGCGGTGTACGCCCCGCCCGGACCGGCACAGTCCGGCCCGGCCGCCCGGGTGATCCGCCCGGCGAGCACCCGCAGCACTCCGGCGTACGGGCGGGCGTCGGCGACCTTGAGCAGCGTCTCGCGCAGCAGCCGGGCCGCCCACCAGGCGGCGTCCTCGTGGCCGGGGCGCGAGGGGCAGCCGTCCCGGGCACGGGCGCCCAGCCGGTCGAGCGCCTCGATCAGGTCGGCCATGCGGTGCGCGAGGGCGGCGTCGCCGTGGCGCCGGCCGGCCAGCAGCATCGCCTGGACGACCGGTCCGATGCGGTGGCGGGGCACGGACAGGTGGTTCGAGGGGGCCGGGCCGCTCTCCGTCCCGGTGGCGGCGGGCCGCTCGTCGGCGTGCCAGCGGTGCACCAGGAAGGTCAGGGCGGCGTCCAGGTCGAGGTGGGCGCCCTGCACCCAGTCGCCGACGGCCTCGTGGGCGAAGCGGTAGCCCTCGCCGGCCGGGACGAGGAGGCCCTCGGTCAGGACGGCACAGGCCCAGCCGGTGCGCCGGGGGAAGAGTTCCTCGAAGGCGGCCGGGTCGAGCTCCCCCTGGCCGGGCCCCAGGCACCGGCGGGCCGCCTCGTGCACCTGGCCCGCCACCCGCGCGGCGAGCCTGCGTACGGCGGGTCCGCTCATGGGGGGATCGGCGGGCGCCGCGATCCGTGCGGCCACCCGGGCGCAGGCCAGGTCGAGGTGGGCGGAGAAGACGTCCTCGGTGTCCGGGGTGCCGGGCACGTCGGGCGGCAGCACCGAGCGGAGTCCGGCGAGGAGTGCGAGGGTCAGCGGATGGCGGTCGTGGCCGGCGGCGACGGCCCCGTCCGCGAGGCCGTACCGCTCCCGGGCCAGGGCCGCCTGCTCCTCGTCGAGGTCGCCGAGGAGCAGGCCGGGCGGCAGGCCGACGGCGGGGCGCGCGGGGCGGTGCAGGACGCCCGGCGGGTGGAGGGCGCCCGCCGTCTCCCAGTGCTCGGGGCTGCAGGCGACCACCATGCGGGCCTCGTGCGCGCGGAGCCAGCCGGCGGTGGCGGAGGTCCATCCGGCGAGCCGGTGGGCGAGGGCGGGCGGCATCTCCTCGGGCCCGTCGAGGAGGACGAGCAGCGGGCGTCCGGCGTCGGCGGCGAGGGCGGCGATCCGCTCGGGGGTGGTTCCCGCCGCGGTGTCCTCGCCTCCCGGGTCGTCCGCCGCGTGCACGAGGCGGGCGGAGCGGTCCAGGGTCCGGGCGACGGCGTCGGCCACCGAGTGGTCGTCGGCGAGCAGGTCGGCGCCGCGCAGCCGGAGGGTGGGCGCGCAGCCTTCCGAGCCGGCGCGGCGGGCCGCGTGGGCGGCGAGTTCGGTGGTGCGGCCGGTGCCGGGTGCGCCGACGAGTCCGAGGACGGTCGCCGTACCGCTCTCGAAGGCGGCGAGCTCGGCCGCGACGTCCTCGCGGGCGACGGGTTCGACGGGGTGCGGGCCCTGCCGGGGGGAGCGGGCCGTGCCGAACGAGGTGGCGGTGAGCCGGAGGACGCCCGCGAGGTTGAGGTCTCGGCCGTAGCCGGGGACGGTGCGGGCGTTGCGGCGGAGGAGTTCGTCGAGCGGGCCGCCGTCGCCGGGGTGCAGCAGCAGGGCGAGCCCGGCCGCCTCGTGGTCGGTGCGCAGGGCGGGGCAGAGCACGCCGAGGACGGCTCCGGTACGAGGGTCGGTGACGGGGCCGCCGACGGCTGCGCCGCCGGAGCGCAGGGCGTCCCGGCCGTCGGTGCCGACGGCGAGTTCCAGCACGGCGGCCACCGGGTGCGCTCGGCCGTCGCGGGTGGGGTAGGTGGCCGGGGTGGTGCCGAGCACGCGGGCCTGGCGGATGCCGTGCGCGGCGATGTGGACGTACGCGCCCGGCTCGGCGCGTTCGGGTGCGGCGACGGGCAGGGGTTCCAGGCCGAGGGCGGCGGTGTCCCCGGTGCGCAGCAGCGCGAGGCCGAGGGCGGGCAGCGGGACGACGGACTCGGGGTCCACCGGGCGGGGGACGCCGTCCGCCCCGTGCAGGAGGAGCGGACCGCCCGGTGCCAGTCCGTCGAGGACCTGGTGGCTGGTCACGACGGTGCCCCGGTCGTCGGCCAGGAATCCGGTGCCCCGGGGCCGGCCTGCCTGGTCGCAGATCCTCACCAGCGTCGTCCGGTCCCCGCTTCCCATGGGTCCGAAGGTAGGCGGGCGGGGGTGGCCCGATAGGCCAGAACGGGTGAATGCGCCCCCTCGCGCCCCTGATTCACCCCGAGCGCCCGTCCATTGGGGTGAGTTCGGGGGCCCGAATGGACAGAGTGCTCGGCGGAGGGGGGTTCGTGGAGACCGGGGGGCCTGCTCCACGACGACGGCCTGCTTTCCGTCCGGTGCGCACCGGACGGAAAGCAGGCCGCGCAAAGAGGCTGTGCGGGAGGGGGAACGTCGGGAGACGGCGCCCGGGGACGGGAACGTTCAGAGACCGCTCAGAGACCGCTCAGAGACCGCTCTGAACCGCTCAGGCAGTGACCGCTCTGAACCGCTCAGGCGAAGACGGCGAGGCTTTTGGCCTTGCCCTTCTCCTCCTCCACCAGCACCAGGAAGGCGCCGTCCGGCCCGAAGACCGCGACCGGCCCCGGCGGGTACGCCGGCATGTCCAGCCGGACCCCGTTGAGCAGCAGCTTGGCCCGCTTCTCGTCCACGTCCCAGCGCGGGAACGCCGACGCGGCGGCCTCGGCCACCGGCATCACGGTCAGCTCCTGCTGGTGCTGGTCGAGCGTCCGGGCCGTGTCGATGCCGTACGGGCCGACCCGGGTGCGCCGCAGCGCCGTCAGGTGCCCGCCGACTCCGAGCCCGGCGCCGAGGTCCCGGGCGAGGGCCCGGATGTACGTCCCCGAGGAGCAGACGACGGAGACGACCAGGTCCAGCACCGGGGTGCCGTCCTCCGCGACCGCCTCACGGACGTCGTAGACGCGGAACGAGGAGACCGTCACCGGACGGGCCGGGATCTCGAACTCCTCGCCGCCGCGCACCCGCGCGTACGACCGCTTGCCGTCGATCTTGATGGCGCTGACCTTGGACGGGACCTGCATGATCGGTCCGGTCAGCGCGGTGACCCCGGCGTCGATGCCCTCCCGGGTGACCCCGGAGGCGTCGGTGGACGAGGTGATCTCGCCCTCGGCGTCGTCGGTGACGGTGTCCTGGCCGAGCCGGATCGTACCGAGGTACTCCTTCTCGGTGAGCGCGAGGTGGCCGAGCAGCTTGGTGGCCCGTTCCACGCCGAGCACCAGCACCCCGGTCGCCATCGGGTCGAGCGTGCCGGCGTGGCCGACGCGGCGGGTGCGGGCGATGCCGCGCATCTTGGCGACGACGTCGTGCGAAGTGAAGCCGGACGGCTTGTCGACGATGACAAGGCCGTCCGGCGTCCTGATCTGCTCCGTCATGCTGAGGTGTCGTCCTCGTCCTCCGGCTTGCGGTACGGGTCGGCGCCACCGGCGTACGTGGCGCCCGAGGACGCCTCGCGCACCTTGGCGTCCGAGGCCCGCACCTGGTCGAGGAGGTCCTCGATCGCCTTGGCGTTGCCCGGCAGGGCGTCCGCCACGAAGGCGAGGGTGGGGGTGAACTTCGTCCCCGCCGCCGCCCCGACCGCCGACCGCAGCACGCCCTTGGCGCTCTCCAGGCCGGCCGCCGCGCTGGCCCGGTCCTCGTCGTCGCCGTAGACCGTGTAGAAGACCGTGGCCTCCCGCAGGTCACCGGTGACGCGGGTGTCCGTGATCGTCACGTGGGTACCCAGCCGGGGGTCCTTGACCCCGCGCTGCAGTTTCTCGGCGACCACCTGCTGGATGAGGTCCGCCAGCTTCTTCGCCCGCGCGTTGTCGGCCACTGGTCCGTCTCCTTCTGCCTTGCTCAATCGTCTTCGTCGCTGTGCAGCCGCCGCCGTACGGACAGCAGCTCCACTTCCGGCCGGCCGGCGACGAGTCGCTCGCACCGGTCCAGCACGTCTGTGAGGTGCCGGGTTTCCCCGGAGACCACGGCGAGGCCGATTTCGGCCCTGCGATGGAGATCCTGACCGCCCGTCTCCGCCGCGCTCACCGCGAATCTGCGCTGGAGCTCGGCGACGATCGGCCGGACGATGGAACGCTTCTCCTTCAACGACCGTACGTCGCCGAGGAGCAGATCGAAGGACAGTGTCCCCACATACATGGATGCCCGGATGTCCCGCCGGTTCGGGTTCGTGTCTCCTGCGCAGGCTTGGCAGGAACACCAGAACCGTACACGGAACGGCCGGGGCCGATCGACGGGAATTCCTCCCCGCCGACCGGCCCCGACTGTTGAGGTACGGGTCAGCCTCGCGGCTTCTCGCGCATCTCGTACGTCGCGATGACGTCGTCGATCTTGATGTCGTTGAAGTTGCCGAGGTTGATACCGCCCTCGAAGCCTTCGCGGATCTCGGTGACGTCGTCCTTGAAGCGGCGCAGACCGGAGATGTTGAGGTTCTCCGCGATGACCTTGCCGTCGCGGAGCAGGCGCGCCTTGGTGTTGCGCTTGACCTCGCCCGACCGGACCAGGACACCGGCGATGTTGCCCAGCTTGGACGAGCGGAAGACCTCGCGGATCTCCGCCGTACCGAGCTCGACCTCTTCGTACTCCGGCTTGAGCATGCCCTTGAGGGCCGCTTCGATCTCTTCGATCGCCTGGTAGATGACCGAGTAGTACCGGACGTCCACGCCCTCGCGCTCGGCCATCTGCTGCGCGCGCCCTGCGGCACGCACGTTGAAGCCGATCACGATGGCGTCGGAGCCGGTCGCCAGGTTGATGTCCGACTCGGTGACCGCACCCACACCGCGGTGCAGGATGCGGATGTCGACCTCGTCGCCGACGTCGAGCTGGAGCAGCGAGGACTCGAGAGCCTCCACCGAACCGGACGCGTCGCCCTTGATGATGAGGTTGAGTTCCTGGACCAGACCGGCCTTGAGCGCCTCGTCGAGGTTCTCCAGGGAGAACCGGACACCCTTGCGGGCGAAGTTGGCGTTGCGCTCGCGGGCCGCACGCTTCTCGGCGATCTGCCGGGCCGTGCGGTCCTCGTCGACGACCAGGAAGTTGTCACCGGCACCCGGGACGTTGGTGAGACCGAGGACGAGGACGGGGGTCGACGGACCCGCTTCCTCGACGTTCTCGCCCTTGTCGTCGAGCATGGCGCGGACGCGGCCGTAGGCGTCGCCGACGACCATCGTGTCG
The DNA here is from genome assembly GCF_042728795.1 of Streptomyces sp. NPDC060184. Lineage (NCBI taxonomy): Bacteria > Bacillati > Actinomycetota > Actinomycetes > Kitasatosporales > Streptomycetaceae > Streptomyces > Streptomyces sp. NPDC060184. The sequence continues at coordinate 26,999 of NZ_JBHWYX010000044.1, read as the reverse complement.
CCGACCCGCAGCGTGCCTCGCTGCACCAGGACGGTGGCGACGGCACCGCGACCGCGGTCGAGGTGGGACTCGATCGCAATACCCTGCGCGTCCTGCTCCGGGTTGGCCCGCAGGTCGAGCGAGGCGTCGGCGGTGAGGACGACGGCCTCCAGCAGGGAGTCGATGTTGAGACCCTGCTTGGCGGAGATGTCGACGAACATGGTGTCGCCGCCGTACTCCTCGGCCACCAGACCGAACTCGGTGAGCTGACCGCGCACCTTGACCGGGTCGGCACCCTCGACGTCGATCTTGTTGACCGCGACCACGATCGGCACGTCGGCCGCCTTGGCGTGGTTCAGCGCCTCGATCGTCTGGGGCATCACACCGTCGTTGGCCGCCACCACGAGGATCGCGATGTCGGTCGACTTCGCACCACGGGCACGCATGGCGGTGAACGCCTCGTGACCCGGGGTGTCGATGAAGGTGATCTTCCGGTCCTCGCCGTTGACCTCGGCGGAGACCTGGTAGGCACCGATGTGCTGGGTGATGCCGCCGGCCTCGCCCGCGACGACGTTCGTCTTGCGGATCGCGTCGAGGAGTCGGGTCTTACCGTGGTCGACGTGACCCATGACGGTCACGACCGGCGGACGCGGGATGAGCGATTCCTCGCCACCCTCGTCCTCGCCGAACTCGATGTCGAAGGACTCGAGCAGCTCGCGGTCCTCCTCCTCCGGGCTGACGATCTCCAGGACGAAGTTCATCTCGTCCGCGAGGAGCTTCAGCGTCTCGTCGGAGACGGACTGCGTGGCGGTGACCATCTCGCCGAGGTTCATCATCACGCCGACGAGCGACGCCGGGTTGGCGCCGATCTTCTCGGCGAAGTCGGTGAGCGAGGCACCGCGCGACAGGCGGACGGACTGTCCGTTGCCGCGAGGCAGCATCACGCCGCCGACCGACGGGGCCTGCATGGCCTCGTACTCCTGGCGCCTCTGCCGCTTCGACTTGCGACCACGACGCGCCGGACCGCCGGGACGGCCGAACGCACCCTGTGTGCCACCTCGGCCACCGGGGCCGCCGGGACGACCGCCGAAGCCGGGACGACCGCCGAAGCCGCCGCCACCGCCGCCGGGACGACCGGCACCGCCGGCGCCGCCGGGACGACCCGCACCGCCGCCGGGACCGCGGCCACCGCCGGGGCCACCGCCGGGACGCGGGCCCGCAGCGGGACGCTGCGGCATCATGCCGGGGTTGGGACGGTTACCGGCGGGAGCGCCGGGACGCGGAGCCTGCGGGCGGGGCATGCCGCCCGGGGTGGGACGGGCACCGCCCTGGGGGCCCTGCGGACGCGGGGCGCCGCCGGGACCGCCGGTGTTGCCCTGGGGGCGCGGGGCGCCGGGGCGCTCCTGACCGCCGCCGGGGCGCGGGGCACCGCCGGGACGGGGCGCCTGGGGGCGCGCCATGCCGGTGGAACCGCCGGAGGTGAACGGGTTGTTGCCCGGACGGGGACCGGCCGGACGTGCGCCGCCGGGACGCGGGGCGCCCTGGCCGGCGGGACGCGCGGGGCGGTCGCCGCCGCGGTTGTCGCGCTGACCGCCGTCACGGCTGTCGCGCTGGCCGCCGGCCGGAGCCGGGCGGGCCGGGGTGGGACGCGGACCCGGGGTGGCACCCGCGGGACGCGGGGCCTGGGGCTGCTGCGGCGCGGCCGGCTGGGCCGGGGCCGGCGCCGAGAACTCGGCGACGGGGACCGGGGTCACCGGGGCGGGCCGGGGGGCCGGACGCGGGCCCGGACGGGGACCGGCCGACGGTGCGGCCGGAGCCGCGGGGGTGCTGGTCTCAGGCGCGGCGGCGGGCTTGGGAGCCGGTGCGCCGGGCTTGGGGGCAGCGGGACGTGCCGCAGCGGCCGGGGAGGGCGCCGCGGGCTTGGCGGGGGCGGCCTTACGAGGCGCTCCCGGCTTCGCAGCGGACTTGCCGGCGTTGCCGCCGGGCCCCTGCAGTGCGTCGGTCAACTTGCGTACAACCGGCGCCTCGATCGTCGAGGACGCCGAACGGACGAATTCACCGAGTTCTTGGAGCTTGGCCATGACGACCTTGCTCTCTACGCCGAACTCCTTGGCGAGTTCGTATACCCGGACCTTAGCCACTTCGCTCCTTTTAGGTCCGGGTTACCGCCGGACCGTCGCTACTTCATGGGCGTACTCATCGCGTACTCATCGAGTGCTCATCGCAATCTCGACCTACTTCCAACTCGCGAGGTACCTGACCGCACGGGGACCCGTGCCGTTCACTTTTCTTGCGGTGCCACCCGCTCGACGAACCGCTGCAACGCGGTGGTGTCGAACGGCCCCTTGGCCTTGAAGGCCCGGGGGAACGCCCGGCGGCGGACCGCCAGGTCGAGACAGACAGATGCCGGGTGCACATACGCACCCCGGCCGGGCAGCGTACCGCGTGGATCAGGCGCACAGGCGCCCTCGTCCACCACGATGCGCAGCAACTCGCTCTTGGCCGCTCGCTCCCGGCATCCCACACAGGTGCGTTCGGGACAAGCGCGGGCTTGCGTCCGGCCAGACACGCTAAGTCTACCTCCCCGCGCCGACCTCACCCCTTTGGGGCAAAAATCGAACGGATGTTGTTGTGATCTCCAGCGGGTTCCCGCGGCGATCTATTCCTTGCGCCCCCGCTTCCGCGGGCGCGTACCCGCTCCGGCGGCACGCCGTCCGGACGGCCGCGGCCCCCGGTCCTTCCCGCCGGAGCGGGGTCCCGGAGGCCGGCGGCCGTACGTGTGTCAGCCGCGCTCCGAACGCTCCCGGGCGCGCTCGGCCCGCTCGCGGTCGGCGACGTCGCGCTCTTCGTCGGTCTCGGTGTCCGGGCGGATGTCGATGCGCCAGCCGGTGAGGCGTGCGGCCAGACGGGCGTTCTGCCCCTCCTTGCCGATCGCCAGCGAGAGCTGGTAGTCGGGCACGGTCACCCGGGCGGAGCGGGCGCCGAGGTCGACGATCTCGACCTTGCTCACCCGTGCGGGGGACAGCGCGTTGGCGACCATCTCGGCCGGGTCGTCGGACCAGTCCACGATGTCGATCTTCTCGCCGTGCAGCTCGGCCATGACGTTGCGGACACGGCCGCCCATCGGGCCGATGCAGGCGCCCTTGGGGTTGAGCCCGGACCGGGTGGAGCGGACCGCGATCTTGGTGCGGTGGCCGGCCTCGCGGGCGATGGCGCAGATCTCGACGGAACCGTCGGCGATCTCCGGGACCTCCAGCGCGAAGAGCTTCTTCACCAGGTTGGGGTGGGTGCGCGACAGCGTCACGGACGGGCCGCGGACCCCCTTGGCCACCCGGACGACGTAGGTGCGCAGCCGCAGGCCGTGGGTGTACTCCTCGCCCGGCACCTGCTCCTGCACCGGCAGGATCGCTTCGAGCTTGCCGATGTCGACGAGGACGTTGCGCGGGTCCTTGCCCTGCTGGACCACACCGGTGACGACGTCGCCCTCGTGTCCGGCGTACTCGCCGAAGGTCCGGTCGTCCTCGGCGTCGCGCAGCCGCTGCAGGATGACCTGCTTGGCGGTGGTCGCCGCGATGCGGCCGAAGCCGGACGGGGTGTCGTCGAACTCCTTGGCCTCCTGGCCTTCCTCCAGGTCGGCCGGGTCCTCCGTCGCCCAGACGGTCACGTGGCCGTTGCGGTCCAGCTCCACGCGCGCCCGGCGGAAGCTGCCGTCCGTGCGGTGGTACGCGATGAGGAGGGCCGACTCGATCGCCCCGACGAGCACGTCGAACGGGATTCCCTTGTCCTGCGCCAAGCCCCTCAGAAGCTTCACATCGATGTCCACGGCTACGCCTCCTCTTCCTTCTTGTCCTTGCGGTTGAATTCGATCTCCACGCGCGCCCTGTCGATCTCGGCGAAGGCGATCCGGCGCGAGGTGGGCTTGCGGCCCTTGACGCCCGGGACCTCCAGGTCGAGGCCCTCGTCGTCGACCTCCAGCACGCGGGCGATCAGCTCGTCGGCGCCCGCCTCGGCGGTCAGCTTGAACTTGACCAGCCGGCCGGTGGCGCGGACGTAGTGGCGGTGCTCGGTCAACGGGCGGTCGGCGCCCGGCGAGCTCACTTCCAGGACGTACTCGTCCTCGCCCATCGCGTCGGTCTCGTCGAGCTTCTCGGAGAGGGAGCGACTGAGCTCCGCGCAGGTGTCGAGTTCGACGCCGTCGTCCGCATCGACGACGATCCGCAGCACACGGCGGCGGCCGGCCCGGGACACCTCGATCTCTTCGAGGTCGAGCTGTACGGCGGCGACGAGCGGTTCGAGCAGCCCGCGCAGCCTCTCGCTCTGGTTGGTGCTCATCCGGGTGACTCCTCGGCCGCGTCTGCTGTTGTGGGGATCGTCGTGCGTCAGGACAAAGGGTATCCGGTCGCGGGGGGTGTTGCCGTCCTCAGGCCGCCCGCACGCGGGTACGCTCGCCAACGGTGATCACTTCAGGTCAGATCCTGTCAGGACTTGTTCAAGCCCGAAGGAGAAAAGTGCGGCCCACGGGGACGACGCGCAGGGGGGCACTCACCGCCGCCGGAGCGCTCGTGGCGGGAACGGTACTGGCGGGCTGCGACGGCGGGGAACCGTCCGCGGAGCGGGCCGGGGCGGCCCGGGCCGCCCGGACGAGCCCCGAACAGAGACTGCGGACGGCCTCCGTGCGGACCAGCGCCGCGCTGCTCGCCGGGTACGACCGGGTCGCCGCCGCCCATCCCGCGACCGAAGCCGGTCTCGCCCCGCTGCGGGCCGAGGTGCGGCAGCACACCGAGGCGCTCGCCGAGGGCACCGCGACGGCGTCGCCCCGTCCTTCGGCCCCGGCCACGACCGGCCCGGCGGCCACGGCCTCCGCGACCGCCCCGGCCACGACCGAGGCGGTCGGGAGCACCGCCGGCCCCTCCGGCCCGCCGGCCCCGGCCGGTGACGCGCGCACCGCGCTGACGGAGCTGGCGGCCGAGGCCCGGCGGGCGGGCGACGCCCACACCGCCTCGCTGCTGGACGCGGAACCGGAACTGTCCCGGCTGCTGGCGTCGGTCGCCGCCGCCTGTGGCGTGCACGCGTACCTGCTCACCGAACTGGCCAAGGAGGCCCCGGCATCATGACCGCCCAGGCACTGACGGCGGCGCAGGCCGCCCTGGCGGCCGAGCACGCGGCCGTCTACGGCTACGGCGTGGTCGGCGCGCGGACCTCCGGCGGCAGCCGCTCCGAGGCGACGAGCGCCTACCACGCGCACCGGGCCCGCCGTGACGCGCTGACACGGGCGGTGCGGGACCTGGGCGGCGAACCGGTGGTGGCGGACGCCGCGTACGCTCTGCCGTTCGCGGTCCACGACGGTGCGGCGGCGCTCCGGCTCGCGGCCGTCCTGGAGGACGGCGTCGCGGGTGCCTGCGCCGACCTCGTACGGGCCACGGAGGGCACGGACCGGCGGGACGCGGCGCTCGCGCTGCGGGAGGCCGCCGTGCGCGCGGCCCGCTGGCGGGGCTCCGGCGTAGCCTTTCCGGGGCTCGCGGAGCGGGCCGGCCGGGCGGGGACCGCGTCCCCCTCCCCCCTGGAGGCCGCCGGCGCCGCCGGGACGCACTGAATCGGGTCACTGAACCGGCCTCGGAAAGGTACAAGGCAGGTATGGGTTTCGAACCGCCGCAGCGTCTGGCGCGAGCGCTGGAGGAGCAGTACGGGAAGGCCGCTGCCGACGCCTGGCTGGGCTCGCTCGGCGCGCGCGTGGAGGCGGAGCTCTCGGCCGGCGGCCGGGCCCTGACCGTCGACCGGGTGGCCGCCCCCGGCGGGCGTACCAGTGTGGTCCTGCTGGTACGCCGGGCGGACGGCACTCCGGCCGCGCTGAAGATCGCCCCGCCCGGGGCGGCGCCGGACGCCGAGCGGGCCGCGCTGGCCCACTGGAACGGCTGGGGCTCGGTACGTCTCCTGGAACCGGCCGACGCCGTGACGCCCGGCGGCGGGATGCTCCTCGAACGCCTGCACCCGGAGGTGTCGCTGCGTTCGCTGCCGGAGGCCAAGGCGCTGCTGGAGGCGGCGGGCACGGTGCGCAGGCTCTGGGTGGAGCCGCCCGGGGGGCACGCGTTCGAGACGGTCGCGGAGCGGACCGGGCGGCGGACCGGCGCGATGCGCGCGTTCGCCGAAGCCGATCCCGAGCTGGCGCCCCTGGTGGAAGCGGCGCTGGCGGTCCGCGAGGAGCTGGTCGCGGACCCGGCCGAGGCGCTGCTGCTGCACGGCAACTTCCGGCAGAGCAAGGTGCTGTCGGGCGAGCGGGCTCCCTGGCTGACGGTCGGGTCCGAGCCGCTGGTGGGCGAGCGCGCCTACGACCTGGCGCGGCTGGTGCGGGACCGGGTGGAGGACCTGATCGCCTCGCCGGGCGGGCCCGCGACGGCCCGGCGCCGGGTGCGGAAGCTGGCGGACTCGCTGGAGGTCGGCCAGGAGCGGCTGCACGGCTGGACCCTCTTCCGGGCGGTGGAGTCGGGCACCCGGGCGCTGGCCGAGGGGCGGCGGCAGACGGGCGAGCTGTCGCTGGAGTTCGCCGGGTGGCTCTGACCAGCGCTCCCCGCTCTTGACGGAGGAACCCCCCGCGCATCCGTTGCGCGGGGGGTTCCTCCGTACGGGAAGGAGGACCGGCGGATCAGCCCAGGTCGGCGGCGATGCGGGCGATCGCCTCGTCGACGGTGAGCTCCTCGCGCTCTCCGGTGCGGCGGTCCTTGAGCTCGACCACGCCCTCGGCGGAGCGGCGGCCGGCGACGAGGATGGTCGGCACACCGATCAGCTCGGCGTCGGTGAACTTCACACCCGGGGAGACACCGGCGCGGTCGTCGACCAGCACCCGGGCGCCCGCGGCCTTCAGCTTCTCGGAGACCTCCAGGGCCAGCTCGGTCTGGAGCGCCTTGCCGGCGGCGACGACGTGCACGTCGGCCGGGGCGATCTCGCGGGGCCAGCACAGGCCCTTGTCGTCGGCGGTCTGCTCGGCGAGGGCGGCCACCGCGCGGGAGACACCGATGCCGTAGGAGCCCATCGTGACGCGGACCGGCTTGCCCTGCTGGCCGAGGACGTCGAGGGAGAAGATGTCGGCGTACTTGCGGCCGAGCTGGAAGATGTGCCCGATCTCGATGGCGCGGTCCACCTGGAGGCCGGTGCCGCACTTCGGGCAGGGGTCGCCCGCCTCGACGACGACGACGTCGAGGTAGTCGTCCACCTCGAAGTCGCGGCCCGCGACGACGTTCTTCGCGTGCTTGCCGTCCTTGTTGGCGCCGGTGATCCAGGAGGTGCCGGCGGCGACGCGGGGGTCGGCGATGTAGCGGACCTTCTCCAGGCCCTGCGGGCCGACGTAGCCGCGCACCAGGTCGGGGCGGCCCACGAAGTCCTCGGCGGTGACGAGCTCGACCACGGCGGGGGCGAGGTGCTCGCCGAGCTTGCCGAGGTCGACCTCGCGGTCGCCGGGGACGCCCACGGCGACGATCTCGCCGTCGACCTTGACCAGGAGGTTCTTCAGGGTGGCGGAGGCCGGGACGCCGAGGTGGGCGGCGAGCGTCTCGATGGTCGGGGTGTCGGGGGTGTCCAGCTCCTCGACCGGGCCGTGCGCCGAGCCGTCGACGGCGGTGGCCTTGAAGGTCACGGCCTCGGTGTTGGCGGCGTAGTCGCAGTTCGGGCAGTCGACGAAGGTGTCCTCGCCGGCGGGCGCGGGAGCGAGGAACTCCTCGGAGGCGGAGCCGCCCATGGCGCCGGAGACGGCGGAGACGATGCGGTGGTCGAGGCCGAGGCGCTCGAAGATCCGGATGTACGCGGCGCGGTGCAGCTGGTACGCCTCGGCCAGGCCCTCGTCGGTGGTGTCGAAGGAGTACGAGTCCTTCATCTGGAACTCGCGACCGCGCAGCACACCGGCGCGGGGACGGGCCTCGTCGCGGTACTTGGTCTGGATCTGGTAGAGGATCACGGGCAGGTCCTTGTAGGACGAGCACATGTCCTTGACGACCTGGGTGAAGATCTCCTCGTGGGTGGGGCCGAGGAGGTAGTCGGCGCCCTTGCGGTCCTTGAGGCGGAAGAGCAGGTCGCCGTACTCGTCGTACCGGCCGCTCGCCTCGTACGCCTCCTTGGGCAGCAGCGCGGGGAGCAGCACCTCCTGGCCGCCGATGGCGTCCATCTCCTCGCGGACGACGCGGGTGATGTTCTCCAGGACCTTCTTGCCCAGCGGCAGCCAGGACCAGATACCGGCGGCGGTGCGGCGGACGTAACCGGCCCGGACGAGCAGCTTGTGGTTCAGCGTCTCGGCGTCCGCCGGGTCGTCGCGCAGTGTCTTGATCATCAATCGGGACATGCGCTGGACCTGGGCCATGATGAACTCCTGCTCGACTGTGTCTTCCGGGGGGACGCCCCCGGACCCCCGAAGGTGATGGGGCCGAGATTAGCCGGGTCGCCCGCGCGGGCGGAAATCCGTTCAGGTTCCGCGGTTCAGATTCCGCGGCGCAGCGGAAGCGGGGCTCCCATCACCGCGTACGGCAGCGGAGCGCTGGGGAAGACGACCCGGCGGGCGAGGTCGCGGTAGCCGAGGGCGCGGTAGAGACCCCGTGCGGGACTGTCGGTGTCGATCGCCGACAGGATGGAGCGCGGCTCGGCGGCGGAGTCGGTCAGCCCGGTGATGAGGGCACGTCCGATGCCGCGCTGCTGGAAGTCGGGGTGGACGTGGAGTTCGGTGATGACGAAGGAGTCGTCGAGCCACTCCTCGGTCCCGGCCGCGCGGAGGTAGGGCTCGACCACCCCCGACCACCAGTGGGAGCGGTCGTTGGGCAGCCCGTAGACGAAGCCGAGCAGCCGTCCCGAGGGGGCGGTGGCGCCCAGCGCGCGGGCGCCGGGGAGGGTGAGGTGGCGCAGCACGATCTGGCGGCGCACGGCGACCTCGCCGGGGCCGAGTCCGAAGGCGAGGGCCTGCACCTGGAGCGCCTCGTCCACGCGGGCGGCGAGGTCGAGCGGCCCGATCAGGGGTGGTTCGCTGAGGTCTCCGGGAAAGTGCGGCATGGCACGGGAGACTACTCCGGCCGGGTCTCAGTGCGCCGGGGTGCCGGGATCCTTGCTGACGGGAAGCTTCTCGCCGGCCTCCACGGGCAGGTGGAAACGGTTCTGCCGGGGCGGCATCGGGCAGTTGTACTGGTCGGAGAAGCCGCAGGGCGGCACGAAGGCGCGGTTGAAGTCGAGGGTGACCCGGTCGCTTCCGGCCTCGTGCGGGACGAAGAGGAAGCGTCCGGCGCCGTAGGTGGAGTCGCCGTTGGTGGGGTCGCCGAAGACCAGCAGCAGGGTGCCGTCGTCGTCGAAGGCGCTCAGGGTGTACGGGGTGCCGTCCACGGTGAGGGTGATGTCGCCGGGGACGACCAGGTCGCGGGTGCCGCCGTTGTCGCGGATGTGCTCGAACGCGACCTTGCGGGCGCCTTCGACGGGGGTGTAGGCGGCGTCGAGCACCCAGGCGGGGTCGTACGGGAAGGTGTCGATCCGCTCGAAGGAGTGGATCGCGGGGGCCTCGGCGTCCCAGAAGCGCAGGAAGTGTTCGGGGGCCCCGCTGACCGGTTCGGTCCGCTCGACGACCGTGACCGTGACGCTGTCGGGCCGTCCCGCACCGGCCGCGACGGGGTCGGGCACCTCTCCGGGGCCGAGCGGGCGGGTCTCCACCAGGGCGAGGTTGCCGGTGGGGGCGGTGACGGAGGCGCGGCGCTCCTCGCGCCACGCCTCCCAGGCCGTACGGGCGTCCACCCCCGCCGGGGCAGCGGCGGCGACGAGCGGGGCGGCGTGGTCGTCGGCGGGGGGCGCGGTCTCGGTCATCGGCGTACTCATTCGCGTCGGAGGGCGGCGCGTCCCGGACGTGCGGGTCCGCGGCCCTCAGCGGTCCCCCTGCCGACTATAGGCCGACTCGGCGACAGCCACCCGGCCCGGGCGCCGTCCGGCCGGGGCGGGCGGCGGAGCCGTACCGCGTGGTCCCCTTACCGCGTGGTCCCCGTGGCGCGTGGTCCCCGTGGCGACGAGGACCCGGGGTGGCCCGTCAGAACAGGACGCTCATGAAGGCCCCGGTCTCCCGGAAGCCGACCCGGCTGTAGGCCCTGCGGGCCGCGGTGTTGAAGTCGTTCACGTACAGGCTGACCAGCGGGGCCACGTCGGCGAGCGCGTGGTTGAGCACGGCGGACATCCCCGTCTCGGAGAGGCGGCGGCCACGGAACTCCGGGGCGACCCAGACCCCCTGGATCTGGCAGGCCCGGTCGGTCGCGGCGCCGATCTCGGCCTTGAAGACGACCTTGCCGTCGTCGATGCGGGCGAACGAGCGGCCCGCGCCGATGAGTTCGGCGACCCGCGCCTGGTAGAGCAGTCCGCCGTCGCCGGCGAGCGGGGAGACCCCGACCTCCTCGGTGAACATCGCCACGCAGGCGGGCAGGATCACGTCCATCTCGTCCTTGCGGATCCGGCGGACGTACGGGTCGGGGTCGACGGTGGTGGAGGGGCGGTCGGTGACCATCAGCGGCTGGTTGGCGCGGACCTCGCGGGCGGGTCCCCAGCCGGGTTCGAGCAGGCGCCACAGCAGGGCGGTGGATTCGACCGGCCCGACGATGGAGGAGCAGCGGCGCCCGGCCCTGCGGGCGCGGTCCGCGAAGGCGCGTACGGCCTCGGGTCCCGCGCAGATGGGGACGAGGTTGGCGCCGGAGTAGCAGAGCGAGCGGAGCATCCCGTCCGCGTACCAGCCCCACATCTCGCCGCCCAGCCGCCATGGGTCGAGCCCGGCGATCTGGACACGGGAGGTCACAAAAGCATTGGCCACGGGATCGCTCTCCAGAATGGCCAGAGCGGCGCCGAGGTCACTGGGTTCGAGGACCCGGGTGGTGGTGTGCGTCAACACGAGGGGGCCTCACCATACGGTCTGCTGATTTCCGCACTGTACCCAACAAGGCTGTGGGGCGCCGCCCGCATCCGCGGTCCGGGCAGTGCACCGCACGGAGCCGGCCGCGGGAACGACGCCGCGCCCCGCCCGGACGGTGTCGTCCTGGCGGGGCGCGGAAGGTCCCGGGGCCGGTCACGGCCCGGCGCGGTCCGGTCGTCAGCTGACGGCGACCTGCGGCTCGCCCGAGGCGATGCCGTCCTTCTCCATCTGCTCGGCGATCTTCAGCGCCTCTTCGATGAGGGTCTCGACGATCTTCGACTCGGGGACGGTCTTGATGATCTCGCCCTTCACGAAGATCTGGCCCTTGCCATTGCCGGAGGCGACCCCGAGGTCGGCCTCGCGGGCCTCGCCCGGACCGTTCACGACGCAGCCCATGACGGCGACGCGCAGCGGCACCTCCATGCCTTCGAGCCCGGCGCTGACCTGGTCCGCGAGCTTGTACACGTCGACCTGGGCGCGACCGCAGGACGGGCAGGAGACGATCTCCAGGCGGCGCTGCTTGAGGTTGAGGGACTCCAGGATCTGGAGGCCGACCTTGACCTCCTCGGCCGGCGGGGCCGAGAGCGAGACGCGGATGGTGTCGCCGATGCCCTCGGAGAGCAGCGCGCCGAAGGCGACGGCGGACTTGATGGTGCCCTGGAACGCCGGACCGGCCTCGGTGACGCCGAGGTGCAGCGGGTAGTCGCACGCGGCGGCCAGCTGGCGGTAGGCGTTGACCATGACGACCGGGTCGTTGTGCTTGACCGAGATCTTGATGTCGCGGAAGCCGTGCTCCTCGAAGAGGGACGCCTCCCAGAGGGCGGACTCCACCAGGGCCTCGGGGGTGGCCTTGCCGTACTTCTTCAGCAGCCGGGCGTCGAGGGAACCGGCGTTCACGCCGATCCGGATCGGGGTGCCGGCCGCGCTCGCGGCCTTCGCGATCTCCTTGACCTTGTCGTCGAACTGCTTGATGTTGCCCGGGTTCACCCGGACCGCGGCGCAGCCCGCGTCGATGGCGGCGAAGACGTACTTGGGCTGGAAGTGGATGTCGGCGATGACCGGGATCTGGGACTTCTTGGCGATGGTGGCCAGGGCGTCGGCGTCGTCCTGCGTCGGGCACGCGACGCGCACGATCTGGCAGCCGGACGCGGTCAGCTCGGCGATCTGCTGGAGCGTCGCGCCGATGTCCGAGGTGCGCGTCGTCGTCATCGACTGCACCGAGATGGGCGCGTCCCCGCCGACGGCCACCGACCCGACCTGGATCTGGCGGCTGACGCGTCGGTCGGCGAGCTTGGTCGGAACGGACGGCATTCCGAGAGAAATCGCAGTCATGCGCTGAGCATCCCCAAGGTGTGGATCGAGGCCCGGAAATCGGCGGGCTACAGCTTTCGAGGTTACGGCACGGGAGGTCGGGCGGGCGCATCCCCCGGGTCAAAACACCAGCGGGCGCCCGTCGGCGGTGCGGCCGGGCACCACGTGGGGGCCCGGCCGCCACTCCTGGGACGGCCGGGACCGGGGTCAGGTGATCTTGACCGGGTTCACGATGTCGGCGACGAGCACCAGGAGGGTGAAGCAGATGAAGATTCCGGCCACCACGTAGGCGACCGGCATGAGCTTCGCCACGTCGAACGGGCCGGGGTCGGGCCGCTTGAAGAGCTTGGCGACGTTGCGGCGCAGCGCCTCCCAGAGGGCCCCCGCGATGTGTCCGCCGTCCAGGGGCAGCAGCGGCAGCATGTTGAAGAGGAAGAGCGAGAGGTTGAAGCCGGCCAGCAGGAACAGCATCATCGCGATCTGGTTCTGCGCGGGGACGTCGAGGGTCATCACCTCGCCGCCGATCCGGGCGGCTCCGACCACGCCCACCGGCGAGTCGTCGGCACGCTCGCCGCCGTCGAAGGCGGCGTTCCACAGGCCGGGGATCTTGGAGGGCAGCGCGATGATCGAGTCGACGCCGTTCTCGATCATGTCGCCCATCCGCACGACGGAGTCGCCGAAGGAGAGCGGCACGATCTCGCTCTTGGCGGCGAAGCCGAGGTAGCCCGCCTCCTCCCACTTGCCCGCGACCGCCTCGCCCTTGTCGTCCTTCTTCACCACGACGTTCTTCGCCAGCACCGCGTGGAGGGTGACCTCCTGGCCGCCCCGCCGGACGGTGATGTCGGCGGGGCCGATGGTCTGCCGGATGAGGTCGGAGAGCTTGTCCCAGTCGTCGACCTTCGCGCCGTCGAAGGCGACGATCTTGTCGCCCTCGTGCAGTCCGGCGGCGAGGGCCGGGGAGACCGGGTCACTGGTCTTGCACTTCTCGCGCTTCTCGCTCTGCTCGATGACGCACTTCTGGACCCCGGCCACCTCGGTGGTCTGGGTCTGGAAGCCGAAGGTCATGGCGACGCCGAGGAAGATCGCGACGGCCAGCACCAGGTTCATGAACGGGCCGGCGAACATCACGATGACGCGCTTCCACGGCTTGCGCGTGTAGAAGAGGCGGGTCTCGTCGCCGGGTTCGAGCTCCTCGAAGGCGGCGGATCTGGCGTCCTCGATCATGCTGCGCCAGGGCGAGGTGGAGCGCGCCTCGATCCTGCCGTCCGGGCCGGGCGGGAACATGCCGATCATGCGGATGTAGCCGCCGGCCGGGATGGCCTTGAAGCCGTACTCCGTGTCGCCCTTCTTGCGCGACCAGATGGTGGGGCCGAAGCCGACCATGTACTGCGGGACCCGGATGCCGAAGAGCTTGGCGGTGGAGAGGTGGCCGAGCTCGTGCCAGGCGATCGAGAACAGCAGCCCCACGACGAAGACGGCGATCCCCAGGACCGTCAGCAGGATCGTGCTCAGACTCATGCGTGCGCCTCCGCCGTCGACTTCGCCGAGAGTTCACGGGCCCGGGCGCGCGCCCAGGTCTCCGCTTCCAGGACGTCCGCGACCGTCAGTGAAGTTCCCGGGGCGGGGGTGCCGTGCTCGGCCACCACCGCGGTGACGGTGTCCATGATGCCGTTGAAGGGGAGCGCGCCGGACAGGAACGCGTCGACGCACTCCTCGTTGGCGGCGTTGAAGACGGCCGGTGCGGTGCCGCCCAGCGCGCCCACGTGCCGGGCGAGGCCGACGGAGGGGAAGGCCTCGGTGTCCAGCGGGAAGAACTCCCAGGTGGAGGCCTTGGTCCAGTCGAAGGCCGGGGCGGCGTCGGGGACGCGCCGGGGCCAGCCGAGGCCGACGGCGATGGGCCCCCGCATGTCGGGCGGGGTGGCCTGGGCGAGCGTGGAGCCGTCGGTGAACTCGACCATGGAGTGCACGTAGGACTGCGGGTGGACGACGACCTCGATGCGCTCGAAGGGGATGTCGTAGAGCAGGTGCGCCTCGATGACCTCCAGCCCCTTGTTGACGAGGGTCGCCGAGTTGATCGTGATGACCGGGCCCATCGCCCAGGTGGGGTGGGCGAGCGCCTGCTCCCGGGTGACGTGGGCCAGTTCGCTCCGGGTACGTCCCCGGAACGGGCCGCCTGACGCGGTGACGACGAGCTTCGCCACGTCGGCGCGGGTCCCCGCGGCGATGGCCTGGAAGAGCGCGGCGTGCTCGGAGTCGACCGGGATGATCTGGCCGGGCGCGGCCAGCGCCTTGACCAGGGGGCCGCCGACGATGAGCGACTCCTTGTTGGCCAGGGCGAGGGTGCGGCCCGCCTTCAGCGCGGCCAGCGTGGGCGCGAGGCCGATGGAGCCGGTGATGCCGTTGAGCACGGTGTGGCACGGGCTCGCGGCGAGGGTGGCGGCGGCGTCGGGGCCGGCCAGGATCTCGGGGAGCGGCTCCCCCGTGCCGTACTCCGCGCGCAGCGCCTCGCGCAGGGCGGGTACGGCGTCCTCGGCGGCGACGGCGACCGTGTCCACCCCGAGCCGGCGTGCCTGGGCGGCGAGCAGGGCGACCCGCCCGCCCGCCGCCGAGAGCGCGGTGACCCGGAAGCGGTCGGGGTTGCGCAGCACCAGGTCGATGGCCTGGGTTCCGATGGACCCGGTGGAGCCGAGGATCACGAGGTCCCGGCGGCCTTCCGTCGCGTCGTGGACGAGATGCGGATCGGCGAGGGGGGCAGGGCTGTCGGTCATGCCCCCATTGTTGCCGCTCCCGCTGTGCGCGAGGACAGGGCGTCCCGGTCGCACTGTTCCGAATCCCGGCCCCGGCCTCCCGGCGGCCCTGCCGCCTACCGCTCCAGGACCGGCAGGCCCTTGGCGAACTGTGCGAACACCTGGTGGAAGTCCGGGAAGGTCTTGCGTACGCAGCCCGGGTCGTCGTACGTGGTGCCGGGGTTGCGCAGCGCGGCGACGGCGAAGGACATGACGATGCGGTGGTCGCCGTGGGTGGTGATCTCGACGGGGCGCGGGGTCCCGGGGTGGATCTCGATCCAGTCGGGTCCGGTGTGCACGGTGACGCCCATGGCGCGGAGGTTCTCCGCGCACGCCTCCAGCCGGTCGCACTCCTTGACCCGGGTGTTGGCCACGTCCTCGATCCGGACCGGCCCGTCGGCGTACGGGGCGAGGGCGGCGAGCGTCGGCATGGTGTCGGAGATGTCGCGCATGTTGACGGTGACGCCGCGCAGGGTGCCGTCGGAGCGGACCGTGGTGGCGCCCTCCGTGATCGTCACGTCGGCGCCCATCCGCCGCAGCACGTCGACGAAGCGCAGGTCGCCCTGGAGGGCGCCGGTGCCGAGGCCGGGGACGGTGACCTCGCCGCCGGTGAGGGCGGCGGCGGCGAAGAAGTAACTGGCCGTGGAGGCGTCCGGCTCGACGGCGTACGTGGTGGCGCGGTAGCCGCCGGGCGGCACGGTGAAGGTGTTCCCCTCCCGGGCGACGTCGACCCCGAAGTCCCGCATCATCGCGAGCGTGATCTCGATGTACGGCGCCGAGACCAGCTCGGTGACGTCGATCGTCAGGCCGGTGGCCGTCAGCGGACCGAGCATCAGCAGGGCGGTGAGGTACTGCGAGGACTCCCCCGCGTCCAGGGTGATCCGGCCGCCCTCGATGCCGGCGGCGTGCACCCGCAGCGGGTGGTGGCCGTCCGCCTCGTCGTGGCGCAGGTCGACGCCGAGGGTGCGCAGCGCCCGGCTGAGCGGGGCGAGCGGGCGGCGCCGCATCTGCGCGGAGGCGTCGAAGCGGTACGTGCCCGAGGGCGCGGCGGAGACGAGGGTGGGCAGGAAGCGGGCGGTGGTCGCGCCGTCGCGGCAGTAGACGTCGGCGTCGGTGACGCCGGGGCCGGACGGGCGGCCCTCGACGTGCCAGCGGTCCTGCTCCTTCGTGACCGCGTAGCCGAGGCGGGTGAGGCCCTCGGCGAACCCTTCGGTGTCGTCCGAACGGAGCGGGTGGAGGAGGGCGGTGGTGCCGTCCGCAGCCGCGGCGAGGAACAGGGCGCGGGCGGTGACGGACTTGGAGCCGGGAATCTGGATGACGGTCACGGCGGGTCATTTTGCCGTGTCCGCGCGCGGCGGGCGGGGCGCGTCCAGCGGGTGGACGCGCCCCGGGTCCGGTGGGCCACCGGACCCGGGGCGGCAGGGCGTCGGGCGGCCGGGATCAGCGGTACGGGCGGCGGGCGTTCTCGCCCCGGGCCGGGCCGGGGGTGGCGTCCGCGATCCACGGGCCGTCCCCGCTGGGGTCGATGACCCCCTCCTCCAGCCAGGTGTACGCGCCCGCGAGGACCCGGTCGACCACCCGCCGGTCCAGGTCGTCGGTGTTGGCCCAGAGGCGCCCGAAGAGCTCCTCGGTCCTGAGCCTGGCCTGCCGGCAGAAGGCGTCGGCGAGCTGGTAGGCCTCGCGGCCGTGCTCGCCCCGGCCGCGCAGGAGCTCGGCGCGGACGCAGGCGGCGCTCATCGCGAAGAGTTCGGCGCCGATGTCGACGGTCCGGCCCAGGAACCCCTGCTTGGTCTCCATCCGGCCCTGCCAGCGCGACATCGCGTAGAAGGTGGAGCGGGCCAGCCGGCGGGCGGCGCGTTCGGCGTACCGCAGGTGGTGGGAGAGGTCGGGGTGCCCGGCGGGCCGGAACTCCGCGTACGAACGGGGCAGCTGGCCGGGTCCGGCGACCAGCTTCGGCAGCCAGCGGGCGTAGAACCCGGCCGCCGACGCGCCCGCCCTGGCCTTGTCGGCGAGCGGCTTCTCCGGGTCGATGAGGTCGCCGGCCACCTTGAGGTGGGCGTCGACCGCCTCACGGGCGATCAGCAGGTGCATGATCTCGGTCGATCCCTCGAAGATCCGGTTGATCCGCATGTCGCGGAGCATCTGCTCGGCGGGGACGGCCCGTTCGCCGCGGGCGGCGAGCGAGTCGGCGGTCTCGAAGCCGCGACCGCCGCGGATCTGCACCAGTTCGTCGGCGATCCGCCAGCCCATCTCGGAGCCGTACAGCTTGGCGAGCGCGGCCTCGATCCGGATGTCGTTGCGGTCCTCGTCGGCCATCTGGGAGGCGAGGTCGACCACCGCCTCCAGTGCGAAGGTGGTGGCGGCGATGAAGGAGATCTTCGCGCCGACCGCCTCGTGCCGGGCGACGGGCCTGCCCCACTGCTCGCGGACGGCCGACCACTCGCGGGCGATCTTCAGCGACCATTTGCCGACCCCGACGCACATGGCCGGCAGCGAGAGCCGGCCGGTGTTGAGCGTGGTCAGCGCGATCTTGAGCCCGGCGCCCTCGGGTCCGATGCGGTGGGCGGCGGGCACCCGCACCCCGTGGAAGCGGGTGACGCCGTTCTCGATCCCCCGCAGCCCCATGAACGCGTTGCGGTGCTCCACGGTGATGCCCGGCGAGTCGGCCTCCACCACGAACGCCGTGATGCCGCCCGCGTGGTCCGGGCCCTCGGGCACCCGGGCCATGACGACCAGCAGGTCGGCGACGACCCCGTTGGTGGTCCAGAGCTTCACGCCGTCCAGCACGTAGTCGTCGCCGTCCGGTACGGCGGTGGTGGCGAGCCGGGCCGGGTCGGAGCCGACGTCGGGCTCGGTGAGCAGGAACGCCGAGATGTCGGTACGGGCGAGCCGGGGCAGGAAGGTGTCCTTCTGCTCCTGGGTGCCGAACATCTTCAGCGGCTGCGGTACGCCGATCGACTGGTGGGCCGAGAGCAGCGCGCCGATCGCGGGGCTGGCCGAGCCCGCCAGCGCGAGGGCCCGGTTGTAGTAGACCTGGGTGAGGCCGAGGCCGCCGTACTTCGGGTCGATCTTCATGCCGAGCGCGCCGAGCTTCTTCAGTCCGGCGATCACCTCGTCGGGGATGCGCGCCTCGCGTTCGATGAGGGCGCCGTCGACGTGGGCGACGCAGAACGCGCGCAGCCGGGCGAGGAACTCCTCGCCCCGCCGGACGTCCTCACCCGCCGGCAGCGGGTGCGGGTGGATCAGGTCGAGGCGGAGCCGTCCGAGGAAGAGCTCCTTGGCGAAGCTGGGCCGGTGCCAGTCCTGCTCGCGCGCGTCCTCGGCGACCCGGCGCGCCTCGCGCTCGGTCACCCTCGCCTGCGGGGGGCGCGTGCGGGGAGCGGCGTCGGAGGTTCTGGCCGCCTCGGGGCGTTCGGGAAGGTCCTGCGGGACCTGCGGTGCGGACATGGGGGTTCACCTCTCCGCGGGGCGGATCGGGGGACGGCCTGACGGCGGGTGACCGGCTCCGCGCCCGCGGGGTTGCGGCCGGTGGCACACGTCCGTATCTACCCGATTCGTCCCATCGCCACCACCGCAGCGGCGGGCACCCCGAGCCGCGTACACCACGGCCGGAGCCCCCGCGGAGTGGGGCTCCGGCCGTGGTGAGGCGCGGGTGGACCGCCTACAGGGCGAGGCCCGTCAGGACCAGGACGCGCTCGTAGGTGTAGTCGTCCATCGCGAAGCGGACGCCCTCGCGGCCGACGCCGGACTGCTTGGCACCGCCGTACGGCATCTGGTCGGCGCGGTAGGAGGGGACGTCGCCGATGATCACGCCGCCGACCTCCAGGGCGCGGTGGGCGCGGAAGGCGGTCTGCAGGTCGTGGGTGAAGACACCTGCCTGGAGGCCGTACTTGGAGGAGTTGACGGCCGCGAACGCCTCCGCCTCGCCGTCCACCTTCTGGATCGACATGACCGGCCCGAAGACCTCCTCGCGGGCGAGGGTGGCCGAGTCCGGAAGGCCCGCGAGGACGGTCGGCGCGTAGGTGGCGCCGTCGCGCTTGCCGCCGGTGAGGAGCTGGGCGCCCGCGGCGACGGCCTCGTCGACCCAGGACTCGACGCGCTTGGCCGCGTCCTCGCTGACGAGCGGGCCGACGTCGGTGGCGTCGTCGGAGGGGTCGCCGGTGACCAGGGCCTCGGTGGCGGCGACGATCTTCGGGACGAGGCGGTCGTGGAGCGAGGCGTCGACGATGACCCGCTGCACCGAGATGCAGGACTGGCCGCCCTGGTAGTTGGAGAAGGTCGCGATGCGGCTCGCGGCCCAGTCCAGGTCCTCCTCGGAGGCGTAGTCGCCGAGGACCACGGCCGCGCCGTTGCCGCCGAGCTCCAGGGTGCAGTGCTTGCGCGGCACCGACTCCATGATCGAGTAGCCGACCGGGCCGGAGCCGGTGAAGGAGATCACCGGCAGCCGCTCGTCCTGGACCAGGGCGGGCATCCGGTCGTTCGGGACCGTCAGCACGGACCAGGAACCGGCCGGCAGGTCGGTCTCGGCCAGCAGCTCACCGAGGATCAGCGAGGAGATCGGGGTGGCCGGGGCGGGCTTGAGGATGATCGGGGCGCCGACGGCGATGGCCGGGGCGACCTTGTGGGCGCTCAGGTTGAGCGGGAAGTTGAACGGCGCGATACCGAGGACCGTGCCGCGCGGGAAGCGGCGGGTGAGGCCGAGGCGGCCGGTGCCGCCCGCGTCGGTGTCCAGGCGCTGGGAGTCGCCGCCGTTGTACCGGCGGGCCTCCTCGGCGGCGAACCGGAAGACGGAGACGGCGCGGCCGACCTCGCCGCGGGCCCACTTGATCGGCTTGCCGTTCTCGGCGGAGATCAGCAGGGCGATCTCCTCGGTGCGCTCCACGAGGCGGCGTACGACGTGGTCGAGCGCGGCGACCCGGACGTGCGCGGGGGTCGCGGCGAACTCCTCGCGGACGGCGTGCGCGGCGGCGACGGCCTCCTCGATCTGCGCGTCGGTCGGCACGCTGACGGTACCGACGAGCCGGCCGTCCCACGGGTTGGTGACGGCGAAGCTGTCCTCGCCGGTGGCCTGACGGCCGGCCAGCCAGAAGGCGTGGGTGGAAGTCATGGAGGTCCGGCCCTTCGGAAGTCGTGCGGTGCGTGTGATGCCCGTCGCGTGACGTGCGGGATGGTGGGGCGGCTGCCCGTCGTCGCGGTACCGCCGGACACCACCCGCCCCACCGTAGGGCGGAGCCCGGCCCACGAGGCTTGTCCGTGATGGAGCAGGCGGCACGGACGGGGCGCCGAATTGTCGAAGGCGGGGTGACCGGGCACCCGGGCCGCCCCGCCGCGCCCCTCACTCCTCCGCCGTCGGCGAGGACGTCGCCTTCAGGGCCAGCCAGAGTTCCATCCGGGCGTCCGGGTCGTCGAGCGAGCGCCCGAGGATCTCCTCCACCCGCCGCATCCGGTACCGCAGGGTGTGCCGGTGCACCCCGAGGTCGGCGGCGGCGGCGTCCCACTGGCCGTGCCGGGAGAGCCAGGCGCGCAGCGACGCCACCAGGTCGCCCCGGCCCTTGGCGTCGTGCTCGCGCAGGGCGCGGAGCATGCCGTCCGCGAAGGCGCGCACCGCGTCGTCCGCGAGGAGCGGCAGCACCGACCCGGCCGCCAGCTCCTCGTGCTCCACGAGGGCTCTGCCCCGGCGGCGGGCGACCGAGAGCGCCTGTTCGGCCTGCTTGTAGGCGGCGGACACCGCTATCGGCCCGGCGGGGGCGGAGAGCCCCACCACGATCTGCGCCCCCTCCGCGCCCGTGTCCCGCGCCGGCCGAGCGTCCTGCGCCTGCGCGTACGCGGTGCACGCGGCGACCGCCGCGCCCCCGTCCACGGCCAGCACCACGAGGCGCTCCCCCTCGGGGACCGCGAGGAGCGGTTCGCCGGACCGGGTGGCCGCCGTGTCCAGGGCCTCGGCGAGAGCCTCCGCCACCGCGGTGCCGGTCGTCCCCGACGGAGCCGCCGGTTCCGCGATCAGCAGCCGGAACGGGGCGTCGAACAGCGCGCCCCAGAGGTCCCCCGCGACGGCCCGCGCGTGGTCGGACTCCCCGGAGAGCAGCATCCGCAGCACCGCGGCGCCCAGACGCTGTTCGGCGCCGTGCAGGGCGCGCGAGCGGGCCGTGGTCAGGGTGAGCAGGGCGACGGCCGAGTTGACGGCGTACCGTTCGGCGGTGCCCAGGGCGGCGCCCGTACCGACGGCGAGGACACCCCGGGCCCGGCGGCCGGTGCCCAGGGTCTGGAGTTCGACCCGGTCCTCGGCGGAGCCCACGACGGCGCTCGACGGCGCGGGCCGCTCCCGGAGCCGGGCCGCGTCGGGGGTGAGCCGGGCGGCGCGGCGGGCGGCCCACTCGGGTGCCACCGCGACGACCGCGCCGGAGGTGTCGTAGAGGGCGGCCCAGCCGTCGACGTGCGCGGCGAGCCGGGTCAGCAGCGGGGCGGGCCCTTCGGAGGTGAGCGCGGCCCTGGTCAGTTCCCGCTGCGCCTCGAACCCGGCGGTGACCGCCCGGTACTGGTCGGCCGCGATGGCGGCGGAGACCGCCTTGCTGATGGCGATGAACGGAGTCGGCCGGGGCACCTCCAGGAGCGGCATCCCCGCCTCTTCGGCCGCGTCCACGAGGGCCGCGGGGACCTCCTCGTGCACGACGCCCACGGCGAAGCCGAGTCCGGCGACCCCGGCGGCGGTCAGCCGCCGCACGTAGCGGCGCATCTCCTCCGGGTTCCCGGCGTCGAGGCTGGCGGCGGTGACGAGCAGCAGCTCGCCGCCCTCCATGTACGGCACGGGGTCGGCGAGCTCACTGGCGTGGGCCCAGCGCACCGGGGTGTCGAGCCGGTCCGCCGCCGCGCGGACGCGGAGTTTGAGGGCCGAGTTCTGGACGAGGGAAGCGAGCGTGGGGGGCATGGAACGAAACCCTCGGGGTCGAGTGGGTCGAGTCGGGCCGGGCCGTCGGAAACCGGCTCGGGTCGCCGGTGCCGCACTGCGCCGTCCTGTACGAACGGCCACCTCCGATTCTGCCAGGGCGGAGCAATCGCCACGCCGCCCCGGCCGAACCGCTCGCGGCGCCCGGCCCACCCCGCCCCACCCGTTCCCGGGCGCCCCACCCCCGCCTCACCCACGCCCGGGTCACCCACCCGCTCGGCTCACCCGCCGAGCTCGACCAGGAGCGGCGAGGTGTGCTCGCCCGCGACGTTCGTCAGCGAGACCACCGCGTGGCCGGCCGGCACCGCGTACGCCAGCTCGGAGGCCGACCACCGCTCCCGCTCGACCCGGCGCACGGTCACCGCGTCGCGGGTCACCGCCTTCCCGGTCACCAGCTTGCGCAGCGCGTGCAGGGCGCGGGTGAAGCTCTGGTCGGCGAAGACGGCGTGCTGGGCGACCTCACGGGTCTCCATCCACTCCTTGCCCCACGCCTCCGAGAAGCGCTTCCCGTCCCAGGTGGTGACCCCGGCGAACGCCATGCTGCACCCGACCGCGCCCAGCAGCGCGGTGTGCAGCCGCTCGGGTACGTCGTCGACGGTCCGCAGGGTGAGCAGCACGCCCGCGTTCACCGAGCGGAGCCGGCGGATGCCGCGCACCGTCTCGTCGGTGACGGCCCGCGTCGCGTCGTCCAGGACCAGACCGAGGAAGAGCGTGCGGTCCGGGCGGGCGGCGGCGACGGCGGTGAACTGGGCGAGCACCAGCCGGGCGAGGAGCCGGGACGCCTCGGCATGCGCGCGTTCGGGCAGGTCGATCCGGACCCGCAGCGGCAGCTGCTCCATCGACCGCAGGGAGAACGGCGCGGCGTCGGCGCCGGTGGCGAAGGAGGCGGCGAGCGCGGGCCGGTCGAGCAGGGCGAGCCGGTCCGCCAGGACCGGGCCGGGGTCGCCGGGGCCGCCGGACTGCCGGGCTCGGGCGTCGAGCTCCCGGAGCATCGCGCGGTGACCGCCGGCTTCCGCGGCCTCCCGCAGCCCGGCGAGCGCGGCCGGGTGGCCGTCGAGGAGTTCCCGCAGCTCCGGCACGGACGGGAAGGCTCCGTGCACCGCCCGGTACGGGCCGAGCAGCTGGGCCAGCACCGTGACGGCGCGGCGCACGTCGATGTTCTCCACGTCCCCGGCGAGCCCCTCGGCGAGCACCGCCGCCGCCTCGTCGGGGTCGGTGGTGCCGCCGTACAGGTCGAGGCCGTGGGTGGCGCCCTGTCCGCCGATCCGCACGACGACGTCGTAGAGGTCGTCCGGCCCGAGGTCGGTGCCACCTCCGCCCACGGCGAGGACGGCGGCCCGCCCGGCGAGCGCCTGGAGGGCGAGGCATTCGACGACCGGCCGTACCAGCCGGGCCGACTTGCCGCTGCCGGGCGGCCCGACCGCCAGCAGCGAGGTGCCGAGCAGGGCGGGTTCCAGTGCGACGCCGGAGCCGCGCCGGACGTACGGGTTGTGCGGGTCGGCGGAGCAGCGGCCGATGCGCACCTGGCCGGTGAGCAGGTCGTGGGCGACGGTCCGGGCGGGCAGGTCGCGGCGGCCGGAGGGGTGCAGGAAGGCGGCGCCGCCCCGGCGCAGCACGGACTCGGTGAACGAGGGGACGGCCTCGGGCCGTTGCCGTGCCACGGTCCAGGCCTGCCGGAGCCGGGCGCAGTCCACGTCGTTCATCCGCCCGGCGCGGACCTCCGCGGTGAGCGTCTCGGCGGCCTCGGTCTGCCCGGCCGCCCGGAGCTCGGGCCAGCGGGCCAAAGACCGCTCGGGGTCGACCGCGCCGGGTCCGTCCGCCGCGCCGTCCGCCGAGGCGGCGGACTTCCCGCGGCCGGTCAGCAGGGAGCGCCACCCGCCGAGGACGGCGAAGGGAGCGAGCACGGCGAGGGTGATGGCCGTATAGAGGGAGTAGGTCGTGGCCTGGCTTTCGAGGATCTCCCTGTCGGTGACCGCGACCACGACGAGGAGTACGGGCTTCGCCACCGGCACCGATTGCTTCCACACCAGGAGCTCCGCGAACCCGGCGAGCCCCAGCGCGGTCACCGCCCGGAACGGCTGCCCGCGCTCGGCGACGTACCGGCGGAAGACCTCGGACCAGTTGCCCAGTCGGCCGCAGCCGTAGAGGAGGAGGCCGAAGAGGATGCCCTCGTACACGCTGATGGCGTCGCGGCCCTCGATGGTGGCGGGGCTGTTGGTGCCCGCGTACCACCAGTCGCCCGGGGTGAACACCCGCAGGGGCACCAGGCGGTACGGGAGGTAGCCGTTGCGCCAGAGCGACCAGACGAGGATCCCGGCGAGTACGGAGATCAGGGCGCCGGTCAGCAGCTGGCGGCCCTCGGCCTCCTCGGACTTCTCGGGCGGCGGGGGCCGGTGGCCGTACCGCCACACGCCCGGTTCCTCGGCCGGGCGCGGGGCGCTCAGCCAGGCGTCGAGGGACGGCACCGCCGAGGGTGCGGTGCGGGGACGGGGCGGGACGGAGGGCGGCGGCGCGGCGGGGGGCGGCCCCACGGGGTGCGGTACCCGCCCCGACCGCGTGTCCCGAGCACCGTACGTGCCGTCGTTCTCCATGAACCGTTCCCCCTGACCAGCCAGGTCCGTCCGCTGCCCCGGCCAATCTAGTGGGCGGGGGCGGGGAGTTCAGCAAAGGCGCCCGGATGGTGGGCACCGCCGTACGGGTTTCCCGGAGCGGGCCGGCCGGGGCGTCGGGCCGGAAGACCGGACGGCGGCTCCTGTCCTTCCCTTCCTCCCCGCCCTCGTTCTGTCCGTCACGGACAAGGACACGCCTCCACCACTACCGATCGGAGCATGACCGGTCCCCCGCCGCGCCCCTAGCCTGCAGACAGGAGACGCGTCCGCGCGCACCACCCCCCGTCCGCACCACCCCCCAGGAGCCATCCATGTCCGCAATCCCGCAGGAGCGCCGCGTCGTCACCGCGATCCCCGGCCCGAAGTCGGTGGAGCTGCAGGCCCGCCGCGTCGCCGCGGTCGCCGCAGGCGTGGGCTCCACGCTGCCCGTCTTCACCGCGCGCGCCGGTGGCGGGATCATCGAGGACGTGGACGGCAACCGTCTGATCGACTTCGGCTCCGGCATCGCCGTGACGTCGGTGGGCGCCTCCGCCGAGGCCGTCGTGCGCCGCGCCTCCGCGCAGCTCGCCGACTTCACCCACACCTGCTTCATGGTGACGCCGTACGAGGGGTACGTGGAGGTCTGCGAGCAGCTCGCCGAGCTCACCCCGGGCGACCACGCCAAGAAGTCCGCGCTCTTCAACTCGGGCGCCGAGGCCGTCGAGAACGCGGTGAAGATCGCCCGCGCCTACACCAAGCGCACCGCGGTCGTCGTCTTCGACCACGGCTACCACGGCCGGACGAACCTCACGATGGCGCTGACGGCGAAGAACATGCCGTACAAGCAGGGCTTCGGCCCGTTCGCCCCCGAGGTCTACCGCGTCCCGGTGGCGTACGGCTACCGCTGGCCGACCGGCGCCGAGAACGCCGGCGCCGAGGCGTCCGCGCAGGCCATCGACGAGATCACCAAGCAGATCGGCGCGGAGAACGTCGCGGCGATCATCATCGAGCCGGTGCTCGGCGAGGGCGGCTTCATCGAGCCGGCCAAGGGCTTCCTGCCGGCCATCGCGCAGTTCGCCAAGGACAACGGGATCGTCTTCGTCGCCGACGAGATCCAGTCCGGCTTCTGCCGCACCGGCCAGTGGTTCGCCTGTGAGGACGAGGGCATCGTCCCGGACCTGATCACCACCGCCAAGGGCATCGCGGGCGGTCTGCCGCTGTCCGCCGTGACGGGCCGCGCCGAGATCATGGACGCGGCGCACGCGGGCGGCCTCGGCGGAACGTACGGCGGCAACCCGGTCGCGTGTGCCGGTGCGCTCGGCGCGATCGAGACGATGCGCGAGCTGGACCTGAACGGGAAGGCCAAGCGCATCGAGGAGGTCATGAAGGACCGCCTCTCCGCCATGCGGGACAAGCTGCCGAACGGCGACATCATCGGGGACATCCGCGGGCGCGGCGCCATGATCGCGATCGAGCTGGTGAAGTCCGGTTCCAAGGAGCCGGACGCCGAGGCCGCGGGCAAGCTGGCGAAGGCCTGCCACGCCGAGGGCCTGCTGGTGCTGACCTGCGGCACCTACGGCAACGTGCTGCGCTTCCTGCCGCCGCTGGTCATCGGCGAGGACCTGCTGAACGAGGGCCTCGACATCATCGAACAGTCCTTCGCGACTGTCTGATCCGTGCGAACGCGAATCCCCTGCGAAGAGGCCCTTCCAGGGGATTCGCGGCATCGGAGTGAGGGCCTGTGAAGAACGTGTGCGGGGGCGATGGCGGGATCACGTGGCGTCTGTCCCCGGGGCGCTCGCTGCCGTACGGTTTCGGCAGATGAGAGAAACACCCCGTCCACGGGAAACCGCGGACAGCATCGGGCCGGAGCTTCCCCGGCACCTGTCCGGTGGCGCCTTGGCGCGCACCACTGGAGCCTCCGGCTCCGGAACTCCTCACCGATCGGACGGCCGCCCGCCCCACACCCCCCGGGGCGCGCGGCGGACCGATCCGGCCGGCCGTCCCGGAACAACCCCCCCTGTTCCCCGGCGGCCGGCCCTCCTCTTCTCCTGGGTCGGCCTGATGGCGGCCCTCTTCGCTCTGACCACCTGGCAGGTGGTGGCCGCCGGCCCGTTGCTCCGGCTCGACGAACGCGTCGGCAAGGACCTCATCGGCCACGGCCCCGCCGGGGTCGCCCAGGTCTTCTCCGATCTCGGCGGGATGCCGGTCGCCCTGCCGGTCCTCGCGGTCGCGCTGCTGTACGCGCTGCGGCGCGGCGCCCGGGGCACCGTGCTGATCGCGGCGCTGACCATGGTGGCGGTGCCGCTCGTGGTGGTGCCGATGAAGGTGTGGACCGACCGCCAGGGGCCGCTGGTTCCCTACACCGGCTACTACCCGTCCGGCCACACGGCGACCGCCGCGGTGGCGTACGGGGCGTCGGCGCTGCTCCTGACGGCGTACACCCCGCGACGCTGGATGGCGCCCGTCGCCGCCGCCCTGCTGACGGC
>NZ_JBHWYX010000043.1:0-76261 GCF_042728795.1 Streptomyces sp. NPDC060184 | reverse complement strand
CCCGTAGCCGCCGAGGCGAGCTCCGCCGGTCCCGCCTCGGCGGGACCGGCGCTGTCGTGCCCCCGCCCCGGGCGCCGTGGTCCCGTCCCCGGCGCCGCCGACCCCGGCCCGGCCGGATCGCCGGGACCGCCTCGAACAGGTACCCGGATGCCCGCTACTATCCCCGGCCATGACCGACGACGTACGCAACATCGTGCTGGGCGTCATGGCCGCAGGGATAAGCGCCGCTCTCGGCTGGCTCTCGCGCACCTACCTCTGGCGCCGCAAACTCCGCCGCAAGCAAGCCTTCTTCGGGCTTCCGGCCAACTCCGAATGCCTGCTCGTCGTCAACCGGGACCCGGGGACGGACGGCGCGGTGCACCGCCACGACGTCTTCGCCCTGCTGGAGCTTTCGGCGATGATCAAGGAGTGCGGGGCGCACGCGCAGATCCTCTCCCACGACACGGCGCGCCAGGGCTTCGGCGAGCGCACGGAGTACTGCGTCGGCGGGCCGGGCTCCAACCGGCGCATGGCCGCCCACCTCCAGTCGCTGCTGCCCGGCGTGCGGGTGAACACCGACCGCGAACCGGGCCCGGACCGCGCCTCCTTCCGCATCGGGACGGAGTACTACCCGGTGGAGCACGGCGCCCTGGAACACGTGCTGCTGGCCCGTCTGACCATCGGTCGCGAAGCGCGTCCGGTGTTCCTCCTCTGCGGCCAGCGTGCGATCACCAACCAGGCGGCGGCCCGCCATCTCGTCCGCAACTACGAGAAGTTGACGCGCACCTACCGCGACTCGACCTTCTGCCTGCTGCTGAAGGTCGTCAACTCCGAGGCGTACGGCCCCGACATGGTGGAGGTGATCGCGGACGTGACACGCGCCGCACGGACCCCCCTCCCGGCGGCGGCCCCGGCTGCCGCGGAAACCACCGACTGAGTGTCGGGCCGGTACCGCTGCCCTGCGGCTTCCCGAGGAACCGCATCGCCGACGCGAGAACGGCGAACGGGCCTTCGTCGTGCATCCCCACGACGACGGCCCGTTCTCCGTCAACGGCACCTTCCGGTACTTCGGTTGGGCAACGCCCCCTCTGCCTTCCGGCGGGTCACCGGCGTACAGCTGACCTTCTTCCCGTACGGGGCGGCCGGGAAATGACTTTCCGGGCCCGCGCGCGGGAGGTGATCTCCGGCTGCTGGCCGGCCAGGGTGTCCGAGCTCGGTCCGCCGGACACCGTCAGGGCAACAGGGGTCCTGGTCCGGCCGGGGAAACCTCCACGGCCTCCGTCTTCGGGTTGCGGCGCTGGCGCTTGGCCATCCAGGTGGCGAACCACGAGAGGAGCATGCACATCCCGATGTAGATGGGGGAGATCACCATCACGACCGGGATGAACGGCAGGTCGTAGTCGAGGTTCGAGGCGATGAGCTTCCCCGCGTGGAGGAACTCCTCGTAGGTGATCAGGTAGCCCAGCGAGGTGTCCTTCAACGCCACCACGAGCTGGCTGATGATGGTCGGCATCATGGCGCGCACCGCCTGGGGCGCGAGTACGGAGGCCGTGACCTGCGTCTTGCGCATCCCCAGCGCGTACGCGGCCTCCCGCTGCCCGCGCTCCACGGAGTTGATGCCGGTACGGAACACCTCGGCGAGCACCGACCCGTTGTAGAGGGTCAGTCCGGCCACCAGGGCGGGCAGCGGCTGGACCTTCAGGGCCACGAAGATGAAGAAGATCATCACCAGCACGGGCATGGCCCGGAAGAACTCGACCAGCACGGTGGCGATCCAGCGGACCGGGCGGTGCACGGAGAGCCGTCCGACGGCAAGCACCGCGCCGAGCGCCAGCGAGAGGACCGCCGCGTACGCGAACGCCTTGAGGGTGTTGCCCAGTCCCCGCAGCAGCAGCTCCTGGATTCCCTTGTAGGTGAAGGGATTCCACTTGGCGGCGGTGAACTGGCCCGTATCGAAGAGGAGATAGACGACCCATCCGAAGAGGGCGGCGACCACGACCGTGGCGGCGATCCCGTAGAGGAGGTGCCGTTTGCGGGCCTCGGGGCCGGGGATGTCGTAGAGGGCGGTGGCGGCGGGCAGGGCGTGGGTGGTCATCGGGCCACCCCCCAGCGCTTCTCCAGCACGGTGAAGAGCGCGCTGATGGCCAGGGTGATGATCAGGTAGCCGACGGCGATCCAGACGAAGGTCCAGATGATGCTGTAGCCCAGCTCGTTGAGGGTCTTGTAGGTGCCCAGCAGCTCGGTGACGCTGAACGCCCCCGCGATCGCCGAGTTCTTGGCCAGCGCGATGAGCGTCGAGCCGACCGGCGGGATCACCGAGCGGAACGCCTGCGGCAGCACCACCGTGTTGAGGGTCTGCCCGAAGGACATGCCGAGACTGCGGGCGGCCTCCCCCTGGCCGGTCGGCACGGTGTTGATGCCGGAGCGCAGCACCTCGCAGATGAAGGCCGAGGTGTAGCAGCCGAGCGCCAGCACGGCGAAGACGTTGAACGGCAGTACGAGGCCGAAGCGCGGCAGTCCGAGGAGGACGGCGAAGAAGAGCAGGGTGAGCGGGGTGTTGCGGAGCACCGTCACCCAGACGGTGCCGACGAGCCGGAGCGAGCCGACCGGGGCGACCCGGAACGACGCCATGACGAAGCCGAGCGCGAGGGCCAGGAGCGAGGCGAAGACGGTGAGTTCGAGGGTGCCGAGGAACCCTTTGCCGTAGAGCGAGAAGTTCTCTGTCAGTACGTCCATGATGGCCGGTCCCTCAGTTCGCCGGGTAGCGGTCGATGGGCGGCGGCGTCGGCGCGGGTACGCCGGACAGCCCCAGCGTCGCTTCGAACGCCTTCTTCCAGTTGCCGTTCTTCTCGTTCTCCTCCAGCGCGTCGTTGATGGCGGCCCGCAGCGCGTTGTCGCTGCGCGGTACGCCGATGCCGTACGGCTCCTCGGAGAAGGGCTTGCCGACGACCTTCATCTCGTCCGGCGCCTTCGCCGCGAAGCCCAGCAGGATCGCGTCGTCCGTGGTGACGACGTCGACCTGGTAGGTCAGCAGATTGTCGACGCAGACGGAGTACGTGTCGTAGGCGACCAGGTCCGCATCGGGGTAGTCGGCGGCGATCCGCTGGTAGGGGGTGGAGCCCGCGGCCGAGCAGACCGTCTTGCCCGCCAGGTCCTGCGGGCCGTGGATGTCGTTCTCGTCGGTGCGCACCAGCAGTCCCTGTCCGGCCATGAAGTACGGGCCGGCGAAACCGACGAGCTTCTTGCGCATGGCGTTGATGGTGTAGGTACCGACGTAGTAGTCGATCTGGCCGTTCTGCAGAGCGGTCTCGCGGTTGGCGGAGGCGATGGTCTTGAACTGGATCTCCTTCGGACCGAAGCCGAGATAGGCCGCCACCATCGTGGCGATCTCGATGTCGAATCCGGAGTAGACCCCGGTGGCCGGGTCCTTCTCGCCGAGGTAGGGCTGGTCCTCCTTGGCGCCGATCACCAGGCGGCCCCGCCGCTCGGCCCGGTTCCAGGTCTTCGAGGCGGGGAGCCGGAAGCCGGTGTTCACCGTGTAGTGGGGCAGCGCGTCGGCCTTGGGTCCCTTGACCGGCGGGCTGCCCTCCTTGCCGCACCCGGCGGCGAGCACCGTCAGCAGCAGACCGGCCAGGAGTGCGGTGATCTGCTTCGTACGCGCTTGGGTACGCGATGTCGTACGCAATGCGGAGCCTCCCGTCAGTGCTTGAGGATCTTGGACAGGAAGTCCTTGGCGCGGTCGCTCTCGGGGGCGGTGAAGAACTCCTCCGGGGTGCGGTCCTCGACGATGCGGCCGTCGGCCATGAACACCACGCGGTTCGCGGCGGACCGGGCGAATCCCATCTCGTGGGTGACGACGACCATCGTCATGCCGTCGCGCGCCAGCTGCTGCATGACCTCCAGCACCTCGTTGATCATCTCCGGGTCGAGCGCCGAGGTCGGCTCGTCGAAGAGGAGGGCCTTGGGGTCCATGGCCAGGGCGCGGGCGATGGCCACGCGCTGCTGCTGCCCCCCGGAGAGCTGCGCGGGGAACTTGTCGGCGTGCGCGGCGAGCCCCACACGCTCCAGCAGCTCCCGGGAGCGGGCGTCGGCCTCCGGCTTCTTGCGCTTGCGCACCTTCATCTGCGCGAGGGAGACGTTGGCCAGCACGGTCTTGTGCGCGAACAGGTTGAACGACTGGAAGACCATGCCGACTTCGGCCCTGAGCTGCGCCAGCCCCTTGCCCTCCTCGGGGAGCGGCTTCCCGTCGATCGCGATCCGGCCCGACTCGATCGTCTCCAGCCGGTTGATGGCACGGCAGAGCGTGGACTTCCCGGAGCCGGAGGGGCCGATGACCACCACCACCTCCCCGCGGCCGACGGTGAGATTGATGTCCCGCAGTACGTGCAACTCTCCGAAGTGCTTGTTGACGTCCCGCAGGTCGATCAACGGATCGACGGCCATACGCTGCCCTGCCCATGTGTCGCTGTGTGTCGGCTCAGCGGAAACTATCCGCATGGATGAGGGACTTCGCGTCCGACACGCAATCAGGGCAAAAGGCTGTTTATCTAAGGGCTGTCCCGCACTTCGCGGTGGATCGGTGCGCGGCGTCAGAAGCGGTGCGCCGCAAGCCGGAGGGGCGTCCGCGTACGGAATGCGCGCGGACGTTCCCGACGACGCGGCGAGGTGCCGTGTCTGTCGTCGCGCACCCACCAGGAAGGGCGGGACAACCCCCCGGTGGTGTCCGGACCGGGGTCGGACACCACCGGGGTGTCACTCCTCGGCCGCCTCCGCGTACACCTGGGAGAGTTCCGGACTGCCGTAGACGGCCCAGTCCAGACCGGCCCCGACGACGTCGACCTCCCGGCCGGAGGCCAGCCGCACGACGGGCTGCCCGTTGGGCCAGACGTCCCACCGGGCGCCGGGGACGGTCCGCACGAGCACGGTGCCGAGGTAGAGGCCCGCGTCGTTCCCGAACCAGGGCGCCTCCTCGGGATCGTCGCGCCAGCGCGGCGGCAGTTGGTCGAGTGCGGTCAACGACGCGGGGGTGTCGTCCAGTTCGAGCCCGTCGTCCCCCGCGCGGACACGCAGCAGTTCGCACTCGGCGAGGACTTCCGCCAGCCCGGCGGGGTCGGTCGCGGCGGTCTCCGCCAGCGTCGCCGTGCGCGTATCACCTTGACGC
Source organism: Streptomyces sp. NPDC060184 (assembly GCF_042728795.1). Taxonomy (NCBI): domain Bacteria; kingdom Bacillati; phylum Actinomycetota; class Actinomycetes; order Kitasatosporales; family Streptomycetaceae; genus Streptomyces; species Streptomyces sp. NPDC060184. The sequence continues at coordinate 71,121 of NZ_JBHWYX010000043.1, read as the reverse complement.
TTGCGCCAGTTGTCCAAGAAAGGGATGTTCACCCCACAAGGGTCGCACCTTTGTCCCGCCGTACGCCACAGGGCGCGCGCCGCCCTCGCGGGCGTGGTACCCGGCTCCGGCGGAGCGCCTGCCGGACCATAGGCTGCCGGGATGGACACACAGAACTATCTCTCCGGGCTCTTCTCCCTGGAGGGCCGCAGCGCCCTCGTCACCGGCGGCAGCTCCGGCATCGGCCGGGCGATCACGGAAGCCCTCGCCCGCTCGGGCGCGGACGTCACCGTCGTGGCCCGTCGCGAGTCCGAACTGAAGGCGACCGTCGACGGGTTGACCGAGGAGGGCTGCCGCGCCGGCTGGGTGAGCGCGGACCTCGCCACGACCGACGGGGTCCGGCAGGCGGCCGACGCCGTGGTCGCACGGGCCGGGGAGCCGGACATCGTGGTGAACTGCGCGGGGATCAACCTTCGCCCGCCGATGGGCGAGCTGGACGAGGACGTCTGGGACACCACGATGGCCATCAACCTCAAGGCCCCCTACCTGCTCGGCGAGCGGTTCGGCCCGGGGATGGCGGAGCGCGGGTACGGACGGCTGATCCACATCAGCTCGCAGCAGGCACACCGGGCCTTCGTGAACAGCGGGGCGTACGGGGTCTCCAAGGGCGGTCTGGAGTCGCTCGCCCGGTCGCAGGCCGAGGCGTGGTCGCCACACGGGGTCACCGTGAACACCCTGGTCCCCGGGTTCGTGATGACCCCGCTGAACGCCCGGCTCTCCTCCGACCCGGAGAAGGTGGCCGCGCTGGCCGCCCGCACGATGGTGGGGCGCAACGGCCTGGCCGAGGACTTCGCCGCCGCCGCGGTGTTCCTGGCCGGTCCCGGCTCGGCGTACGTGACCGGGCAGTCGCTCTTCGTGGACGGCGGGCTCTCGGTCCACTGACGCCCCTCACCCGGCTCGGCTCCGGGGGGTGACCGGCGCGCACGGACACCCCGCGGCCCGGCGGCCCGGCGGCCAGGCGGCCCGGCGGTCAGGCGGTCAGGCGATCAGGCGGTCAGGCGCCGGATCGGCCGTCTGCCGCCCCGGCGGCGGCCTCGACCAGCGCCTCGGCGGCTGCGGACGCCGCCCCCTTGTCGATCCCGAGGCCGGTGAGCACCCCGCCGCCGCCCTCGTGCTCCAGAAGTGCCAGCAGGATGTGCTCGGTTCCCACGTGGGGGTGGCCGAGTCGCAGGGACTCGCGGTAGGCGAGTTCGAGGACCTTGCGGGAAGCCGCGTCGTACGGGATGAGCTGGGGAACCTCGTCGGCGGCGGGCGGCAGAGCGGCGAGGGCGGCGGCGCGCACGGCTTCCGGGAGGATCCCCTGAGCCGCGATCACCTGTGCGCCGACGCTCCCGGTGTCGGCGACGAGGCCCAGCACCAGGTGCGCGGGGACGACCTCGGCGCTCGCCGCGAGACGGGCCTCGTTGTGGGCGGTGACCGCCACGTTCCGGGCGCGCGTGGTGAAGCGCGCGAACCCGTCCTTGGGGTCCGGCTCGGCGGACTCTTCGGGCTTCTTCGGCACGAAGCGCTTCTGCGCCGCCTGCCGGGTCACCCCCATGCTCCTGCCGATGTCGGTCCAGGAGGCGCCCGAGCGGCGGGCCTGGTCGACGAAGTGGCCGATGAGGTGGTCGGCGATGTCGCCGAGGTGGTCGGCCGCGACGACCGCGCCGGTGAGCTGTTCGAGGGCGTCGGTGTGGGTCTTCTTGATGGCCTCGATGAGGTCGTCGAGGCGCACGGGAGGGTTGACTGCTGCCGGTTCCGTCATGTGTCAACCGTAAGTTGACACTCACGGGAGTGTCAACCTTCGGTTGTCAGTTGTCGTCCGTCCTTCCGGGGGCGGTGGCGGTCCGGCTCATGGGAGCTGCGGCGGCCGTCGTGCTCCGCGGGGCGGTGGCCGTCCGGGTCAGAACTCCAGGTCCACCACGACCGGTGCGTGGTCCGACGCGCCCTTGCCCTTGCGCGCCTCGCGGTCGACGTAGGCGTCCTTCACGGCGGCGGTGAACGGGGCGTTGCCGTAGGCGAGATCGATCCGCATGCCCTTGTTCTTGGGGAAGCGGAGCTCGCGGTAGTCCCAGAAGGTGTACGGGTGGTCGTACTTCAGGGGGCGCGGCACGACGTCGCTCAGCCCCTCCTCGCGCAGTGCGGCGAGGGCGTCCCGCTCGGCGGGGGTGACGTGCGTGGCGCCCTCGAAGACCGCCGGGTCCCACACGTCCTCGTCGGTGGGCGCGACGTTGTAGTCGCCGAGCACGGCGAAGGGCCGGGCCGCCGACGCGTCGGCGGCGACGGCGCTCCGCAACGCCTCCAGCCAGCGCAGCTTGTACGCGTAGTGCTCGTGCGCGACCTCACGGCCGTTGGGAACGTAGACCGACCAGAGCCGGACGGGGCCGCAGGTCGCGGAGATCGCCCGGGGCTCTTCCGTACCGTCGTAGGCGGGGCCTCCCGGGAGGCCCGCGACCACGTCGTCCAGACCCACCCGGGAGATCAGCGCCACGCCGTTCCACCGGCCGGTGGCGTTCACCGCGGAGGCGTACCCCAGCTCCCGCAGCTCGTCGGCGGGGAACTGCTCGGCCGTGCACTTGGTCTCCTGGACGCACAGCACGTCGGTGCCGGTGCTCTCCAGCCAGGCCAGCAGCCTCGGCAGGCGGGCGGTGATCGAGTTGACGTTCCACGTGGCGATGCGCATGGAACCCAACCTAACCGGTACCACCGACAGTCGCGGCCCTGAGCCCCGCCGCCCGGTCCGGCCTTCAGAACCCCGTGTGCTCCCCGGGCTCCATCCGGCGGTGGTCGCTGCCGCCGAGCGCCCCGATCTGCATGTCGTAGATCGGCCGGGCCAGGTCGGTGAGCAGGGCGTCGTGGATGTCGATGGCCCGGCGCGGCCGGACCTCCCGCACGTAGTCGATGACCTCCGAGATCTTGTTCCACGGGGCCATCACCGGCAGCATCAGGGTGTCGACCGGCTGCCCGGGGACGGTGAGCGCGTCGCCCGGGTGGAAGACCGAACCGTCCACGAGGTAACCGACGTTGGTGATGCGCGGGATGTCAGGGTGGATCACCGCGTGCAGCTCGCCGTGGACCTGGACGTCGAACCCGGCGGCGCGGAAGGTGTCACCGTGGCCGACGGTGTGCACCCGCCCGGGGAAGGCCGGCGCCAACTGGTCGGCGACACTGCGCAACGTCCAGATCTCCGCCGCCGGGTTCGCCTCCATGGCGGCCCGCAGCCGGTCCTCGTTGAAGTGGTCCGGGTGCTCGTGGGTCACCAGGATGGCGTCGGCGCCGACCGCGTCGTCCTCCCCGGAGAAACCGCCCGGATCGATGACGAGAGCCTGCCCGTCCTTGTCCAGGCGGACGCAGGAGTGCCGCTTCTTGGTGAGTGTGAGAGGCGATGCGTTCATGGTGTCCATCCTGCTACGCGGGCGGTGTCGTTTCTTCCTGAATCACGGACTGGGCCACGGCGAACGCGGCCCCGGCGGCGGGAATTCCGCAGTACACGGCGGTCTGGAGCAGCACCTCCTTGATCTCGGCGGGCGTCAGACCGTTGCGCAGCGCCGCCCGCAGATGCGCGGCGAGGCCTTCCAGCCGTCCGGACGCGATCAGCGCCGTGAGCGTGACGCAGCTGCGGGTCCGGCGGTCGAGGCCCTCACGGCTCCAGACCTCGCCCCACGCGTAGCGGGTGACGAGGTCCTCGTACGCCTCGGTGAACGGGTCGGCGGCGGCGTCGGCCCGGTCCACGTGGGCGTCGCCGAGGACTTCCCGGCGGACCTTCGTGCCGAGCGCGTGGCGGTCCGTACGCTCCCCGTCGTCCTCCGCGCGCGGGGCCGGTGGGGCGATCTCCGCGACGGGTGCGTAGGGGGCGGAGAGCGGCGGGACGGCGGCGGGGGGCGCCAGGGGCACCGGAACGGCGCCGAGGGTGTCCTGCCAGGTGGTGGAGAAGTGGGTGAACAGCAGGTCCATCACGGCGGCCGGCTGCTCGACGGGTGCGAGGTGCGACGCCCCGGGCACCAGGGCGAGCCGGGCGTCGGGGATCCCCGCGACCAGGGTGCGCGCCTCGGCCGGCCCGGTGACCCGGTCCTCGGCACCGACGACGACGAGCGTCGGCACACCGATGCGGCCCAGTTCCCCGCGGATGTCGAAGGCCGCGAGCGCCTCGCAGGCGGCGATGTAGCACCCGGGGTCGGTGGTGCGCACCATCTGCACGGCCCACTCGACGATGGCGCTCTGCGCGGCGGCGAAGCCGGGCGTGAACCAGTGCTCGGGGGCGCTGCGGGCGATGGGCTCCAGGCCGTTCGTACGGACGATCACACCACGCCGGCGGAACTCGTCGGCGCTGCCGAATCTGGGCGAGGCCGCGACGAGCGCGAGCGAGGCCACCCGGTGGGGGTGGCGCAGCGCGAGGTCGGCGCCGACCGCCCCACCGATGGAGCACCCCGCGTAGCCGAAGCGCTGGACGCCGAGGGAGTCGAGGGTGGCGATCAGCCGGTCCCCGAGTTCGGCGACGGAGACCGCGGGCCGGGCGGGAGCGCCGCCGTGGCCCGGCAGGTCGTAGCGGAGTACCCGGTAGTGCTGGGAGAGGTCCGGTATCTGGCGGTCCCACATGTGCCAGGTGGTGCCCAGGGAGGGTCCGATCACCAGGACCGGGGCGTCTTCCGGGCCGTCGAAGCGGTATTGCAGGGTGTTCGTTGGTGTCTCGCTCACCCGCCCGACCCTCTCATCTCCCGCAAGCGTCCCCATGACTGGGGGCACCGATGCGCTGATCCGACAGGTGGAATCAGCTGTTCGACGCGCGTGAGGCCACCCGTGGCGTCCGTACGGTGGACAGCGTGACGCCCGGGGAAGAGGCGGTCGTGCGGAAAGCCGCACGGGACGGGCGCCGCGCGCGCTCCGGCCTCGCCACCGTGCGGTCGGGAGAACGCCGCGCGGTCCGGCATCGCCGGACCCGGGACGCCGGGCCCCGGGGCGGCTGAGCGGCGGGTCGGCCGGTCCTCCTCGCGGTGGGCACCGCGTCGCGGGCGACGCGTGCGCTGTGGCCGGCGGGTGTCCCGGGTCCCGTCTCCTCGGACCCGGGACACCCCGTGCCTGTGCCTACCGCGGTGTGCTCACGGCTTCGAGGGCGCCACCGTCAGACGGCCGCCGCCAGCCGCCGGTTGTGGAAGCCGTCGAGTCCGGCGGGGTGCTGCCTCAGACCGGCCGGGGTCAGCCAGTCGAAGGCGTCGTGCACCGCGGGTCCCAGGCCAAGCCCCTCGGTGATCTGCTCCCGCAGGCGGTTGGAGGTGAAGGCGCCGATCACGTTCATCTGCGCGTCCCTGTAGTGGCGTTCGACCTCGTGGCCGGCGGTCACTCCGAAGGCCCCGTGGATCTGCACCGCGCGTCCCGCCACCTGGACGGCCATCTCGGTGGAGTACACCTTCAGCATGCCGATCAGCTGCCGGGCGGACCTGCCTGCCGCGCGTTCTTCGGCGGCGCGGCGGGCGAGTATCCAGCCGGCGTCGATCTGCGCGCGGGACTCGGCCAGTTGGGCCTGTACGCCCTCCATGTGTGCCAGGGAGCGGCCGAACGAGACCCGCTCGTGGGCGTGACGGACCGAGGCGGACAGTGCGGACTCGGCGGTGGCGAGGGCGGCGACCGACACGAGGAGCCATCCCCAGGTCATCCCCTCGGCGAGTTCGTCGAACGGGACGGGGACGACGTCCTCCTGGGCGACCGGCACGTCGGAGAGGACGAGGCCGCCCCAGGGCATGCCCCGCAGCCCCATGTGCGCCGTCTCGTAGCGGTGGACGCCCGGCTGATGCAGATCGACGAAGGCCAGGCACCACTCGGGGCCGGTGTCGCCGCTCTGCCGTTCCCTGCGGGACAGCGCCACGGCCACGTCGGCGGTGGGCGCGTTCGTGATGCGGGACTTCTCCCCCCGGATGACGAACCCGCCCGCGGACCCCCCGTCGGGGCGCACGGTGGTGCGGTACGTGCCGGCGTCGCTGCCCGCCGCCGGCTCCACGATGGCGAAGCAGGCCGTCTTCGCGCCCGACAGCAGGGACCGGAGCAGCTTCTCGTGGTGGCGGAGGTCGCCGTAGGTGGAGACGAGTTTGGCGCAGAGCAGTGCGGACACGGTCGCCGACCAGTAGGTGCCGGAGCACGCGCGGGCGAGTGCCTGCATCGCGTCGATCTGGGCGGCTCCACCGGCGCCGGTCCCGCCGTGCTCCGGCGGGTGGAAGAGGCGCAGGTATCCGCTGTCGACGATCTCCCTCCAGTTCTCGGGGGGTATGTGGCCCGTGGCGTCGGTCTCCGAGGCGCGCGCGGTGATGCCGGGAAAGCTCAGCGCGGTGCGGTAGGGGTTGTGTTCGGTGTTCATCGCGATGACTCCTCGTTCCTAGCCGATGCCGAGCAGGTGGGCGGCGATGACGGGGTGGAGGACCGCGGGCCCGCCGCCCGCCTCCGAGAAGAACAGGGCGTCCCGGAAGGCGCGTTCGGCCAGGCGGTCGCCGGTGGGGGTGAGCGGACCGGTGAGGCGGGCAGCCGCCTCGGTGACCACGCGGGCGGAGGATGCGACGAACAGCCGTGCCGCCGCGGCCTGCGGGAGGGTCGGCCGGCCGCCGGCGTCGAACAGGCCGGCGGTGCGGCGGAGCAGCCCTTCGGCCAGTTCGCTCCGTGTGGCGAGGTCGGCCAGCGCGAATCTCGTGCTCTGGGAATGGGCCAGGGGGCGGCCGAAGAGGGACCGGTCGCGGGACGCGCCGATGGCGTCCCGTGCCAGTGCGCGCATGACGCCGAGCCACGGGGCGCTGGTGAAGACCCAGTCGAGGACGGCCAGCAGGGGTTCCACTTCGGCGGACGCCTCGCCGACGGTGCCCAGGACGGCGTCGCCGGGGACGAGGCAGTCGTCCAGGACCAGCCGGCCCCAGGGGCAGGTGCGCATGGCCGCGGGGGCGCCGTCGTGGAGCAGCAGCCCCGGTGTCGTGCGGTCCACGACGAACGTGGTCCTGCCGCCGTTCTCGTGTGCGGCGACGACGAGGAAGTGGTGGGCGTGCGGGGCGCCCGCGACAAGGTCGAGTTCGCCGGTGAGGACCCAGCCGTCCGGGCCGGACGTGCTGCGTCGCGCGGTGACCGCGGGGGCCACAGAGGCGCCTTGCGTCTGGTGGAGGGAGAGTGCGCCGAACCACTCCCCCGAGGCCATGCGGGGCAGGTACCGCTCGCGTTGCGCCGGGGTGCCGAAGGCCCGCAGCGGCACCGTCACCAGGACCGCGTGGACGGTGACCGCGAGGGCGAGTCCGGGGTCCCGGGAGCCTTCGGCGAGACCTTCGAGGAGTTCGCAGGTGTCGGCGGCGGACAGTCCGCGACCGCCCAGGGCCCGTGGGACCAGAGGTCCCAGGAGGCCGCCGCCGTGATGTTCGCCGGCGAGGCGGGTGAAGAGGGCCGCGTCCCACCGGCGTTCGTCGTCGCGGGCCGCGGTGGTGGGCCACGCGACGCGGCCGGCGAGTTCGCGGCTCTCGTCGAGAGTCGAGGTCCCGGCCGTGGCGTCGTCGACACGAAGGGCGGCCGGGGATTGCAAGAGCGCCATCAGATCTCCCCTGTTCTTCGCTCGGCCGCGCGACCCGGACTTTCAGAGTTCCTGTTTCGTCGCCCGTCGTCGCGCCGCCGAGAAATAGTGGGAACAACATGCCGAATGCATGCGCTTCGCACACTCTAGCGAGAAATTCCCGTCGGGCGGCGGGCACCCTTTCACAACGCGTCCGAAAGTTGTCCTACGTCAGCGGGGATGACGTGACATGACGGTTCCTGACCTCGTTCTGACATCCAAGCCGTTGTCTGGCGCCCCATGTGCCAGCAGGATGTAGCTCAGCGCTCCGCACCCGACCCCACTGCTCCGAAGGGCGTGCCGGAGATCTTGCAGGCCCCGTTTCAGGATCAGTGCGGAGCCGGTCGGGAAATCAATTCGGAAAACACCGAGAGAGAGGAATGCCATGCCTTTCGATACCGGAGAGGAAAGCCTTCCGGGGCTTCCCCGCATATCCGACGCGACCCTACGGGACTCGGCGCACATGGCCGGGGTCGAATTCGGTCCCAAGGATGCCGCGGCCATCGCACAACGGCTGGTGAAGACCGGTGTCGAGCTGGTCGAGGTGGGCATGGTGTCCGGCCCGGACTCCAAGGACGCCGATCTCGTCCTCGCCACCCACGAGGCCGTCGGACCGGAGCGCAGCATGACGCTCGTCGTCGTACGGGACCGGCGGCAGGTCGCCCAGGCCCTGGACGAGGCGGAGCGGCTCGGTGTGCGCCACATCATGTACTCCATCCCCACCTCCGAACAGCACGCGCAGCTGAAACTGGACTCGCCGAGCCTCAAGTTCCTCCAGGTGCTGGCCGGTTCGGCGATCTCGCAGGCCAAGGAGCGTGGCTTCCACGTGACTTTCAGCGGCGAGGACGGCGCCCGCACTCCCAAGGAGCGGCTCGTCCCGTACGTGACCTCGGGGTTCGAGGCCGGCGCCGACCGGTTCCGCCTGGCGGAGACCGTCGCCTGTCTGTCGCCCTGGCGGATGCAGTCCGTGATCGGCGACCTGACCGCCATCGACGGTTCCGAGATCGAGATCCACTCGCACAACATGCTGGGGATGGCGGTGGCCAACTCCCTCGCCGCCGTCCGGGCCGGTGCCCAGTGGGTTTCCGCGACCGTCGGGGGGATCGGCGAGCGTGGCGGCAACGCCCCGCTGGCCGAACTCCTCACCTCCTTGCGGGTGATGCACGGTGACACCCGCTTCGACCTGACGCAGCTGACGGAGCTCTCGCGTCTGGCGCTGAAGGGTGCCGGTCTGGGCGACGCCTTCCAGTCGGGCCCGACCGCCCCGCACGCCTTCGCGTACGAACTGCCCGGCCAGCTCAGCTTCCCCGAGGCGTACGAGACGTTGCCCGCGGAACTCGTCGGCAACCGGCGTGAGTTGCGGGTCCGCACCCGGCTGACGACGGCTCTGGTCGCCTGGGCGCTCGAAGGGTCCGGCGTCCGGACCGATGTGGACGCCTTCACCGCGTGGCTGAGCGAGCGCCAGGCCGACGCCGGCGGCCCGCTGCTGGACCGGGACGCCGTCCGCAAGGCAGCCGTCGACTTCCAGGCCGTCGCCTGACAGACCTCCCGCGGGCCTCCGGGCCCCGGCCCCCTGTTTTTCCGTTCCCTCCTTCGACATTGGAGTCATCCATGAGCACCGCAACCCTGACCGGCACCTGCCCCGAGTGCGAGACCGACCTGACCGTTCCACCGCTCGTGCAGGGCGAGACGCTGTCCTGCCCCGAGTGCATGCTGACCCTGCGGGTCGAGGACATCGAGGACGGCGTCCTGACCCTGCAGATGGTGGAGGTCAAGCTCCGCGACTGGGGCCAGTGAGATGGCCGGCAGCATCGCCGTCGTCGCGGACCGGATCGGCTGGGAGGAACGCCGGCTGATCGAGGCGGCCCCCGAGTCCGGCCTGCGGATCGACTGGGTCAACGACGAGTCCCTCTGCCTGGGCGCGGCGCACGCCGTCTCCTCCCTGGAGGGGTACGACGCGCTCCTGATCCGCAGCCGCAGTTACACCCGCGGCGGGCTGATCGCCACCATGGCCGAGGCGAACGGGCTCAGGGTCCTCAACTCGGCCGCCTCCATCCACGCCTGCGAGAACAAGCTCGTGCTGCGCGCCGTGCTGCGCGCGGCCGGGATACCCGTCCCCGACTTCCGCCTCGCCCTGTCCCGCAAGGACTTCGAGCGGGCGTTGACGGAACTGGGCACGCCCGTGGTGCTCAAACCCGTGTACGGGGGGATGGGCAAGCGCGTCACCCTGGTGCGCGACACCGACCTCGCGCACTCCGTGTACGACTACGTCGAGGACCTCGGACACGCCTTCGAGCAGGCTTGCCTGGTCGAGCCGTACCTGGGAGGCGGGTCGGTCCGCTGCCTGGTCGTCGGCCGGGAGATCGTGGCTGCCGCCGAGTTCGAGAGCGCGGGCACCGACTGGCGCAGCAACGCGGCACTGGGCAACCGGAGCCGGTCCCTGACCGACGACCCCGATGTCCGCAAGACGGTCGAGGGAGTCGTGGACCGTCTGGGCGCCGGCATCTACGGGGTGGACCTCTTCAGGACCGCGGCGGGCCCCGTCGTCAACGAGGTCAACCACGCCCCCGCATGGCGGGGCGTGGCGTCCACGACGAGCACGGACATCTCGTCGGCCGTGCTCGGATATCTGCGGGAGACAGTCGGATGATACGTGTGGGAATCGTCGGTGCCTCTGGGCTGGCCGGAGGTGAACTCATCCGGTTGGTCAGCCAGCACCCCGATCTCGAACTGACCTTCCTGGGCGGGAGTTCCAGCGCGGGCCGGCGCCCGGCGGAGCTCCACCCCGGGCTCCGTCTCGACCTCGGTCTCGTCGTCGAGCCGGTGGAGGCGGACCGGGTGGCCGAACGGTGCGACGTGGTGTTCCTCGCCACGCCCGCGCCGGTGTCCGCCCGGCTCGCCGCGGAGCTCGCCGATCGTGTGGCGTGCGTGATCGACCTCAGCGGTGCCTTCCGCATCAGCGGCCGGGACCTGCACGAGCGCTGGTACCCGAAGGCCGAACGCTCCGAGGAGCTGGCCGCGCGCTTCGTGTACGGCGTGCCGGAGCTCGTCGGCGACGCGCTCGAGGGCGCCGCGCTGATCTCCGTACCCGGCTGCTACGCGACGGCCATCACGCTCGGGCTGGCGCCCCTCACCCTCGGGCTGGGTCTGCGCCTGAAGACCGTCGTCGTGGATGGGAAGAGCGGTTCCAGCGGTGGGGGTCTGCAGCTGCGGACCGCGGACCTGCACCCCCTGCGCAACGGTGCCATCGCCCCGTACGCCCCGACCGGTCATCGTCACGCCGCCGAGGTCGCCGAGTTCCTCGGCAGGCACGGGCCGGGCGGGATCGACTCGCTGAGCATGTCGGCCTACGGCGTCTCGCACGTGCGCGGGCTGCTCGTCAGCTGCTACGTGTTCACCGACGACGAGGTGGACCTGCGGGAGCTGCAGAGGGCGTACGCCCGGTTCTACCGGGGCCGTTCCTTCGTCCGGGTGCGCCGGAACGACGAGACGCTGATCCCCGTGCCCGACCCCCAGGCGGCGCTGGGGTCCAACTACTGCGACGTGACCGTCCTGCACGATCCGGACGGTGGTCGCATCGTCGTCCTGGCGGCGCTGGACAACCTGGTCAAGGGTGCGGCGGGCCAGGCCGTGCAGGCGCTCAACCTGCGGTTCGGGCTGCCCGAGAGGACGGGGCTGACGATGCAGCCCCTGATGCCGGCATGAGCGCGGACACGACGTCGCCCGTCGTGGTCAAGCTCGGCGGGAGCTGCCTGGAGGACCTCGGCGGCGGGTGGTGGGACGATCTCGCCCGGCACGCCGAGCGCCGCCCGCTGGTCCTGGTGCACGGCTGGTCCAAGCCCCTCAAGAGGCTCCGCCCGCACTACGCGGAGTCCTCGGCGGTCCTTCGCGACCGGTACGGCAACCAGAGCCGGTGGACCACGCCGGAGGTCATCGCGGACATCAGGACCGTCAGCGCGCAGCTCGCCGACGACGTCTTCGGACGGCTGGAGCGCCGTGGCATCACGGCGGAACGGCTGGTGGGCAGCGACGGCCTGGTCAGCGCCGGGGAGGGCGAGCGCTGGTGGTGGCGGGAGAAGCAGCTCGTCGAGCTCGACAACCTGGTCGGGCCGATCACCGGGGTGGACCCGGCGCACCTGAAGAACCTGGTGCCCGGCCACGCCTGCCTGGTCACCCCGCTGGCGCGGAACGCGGCGGGCCAGGAGGTCAACACCGACGCCGACCGAGCCGCCGCAGCGGTGGCCGGGGCGATCGGTGCGGCCGACCTCGTCCTGGTCACCGATGTCACGCACCTGCTGATCGACGACCGGCCGGTGCACCGGATCACCGCCGCGGCTGCGGCCGAGTTCCGGGACAAGGGCGCTACGGGCGGTATGCGCAAGAAGCTCCGGGCCGCGGAGGAGGCGCTGGATCGGGGGGCGGGACGAGTCGTCATCGGCAGCGCGCCCCTCTCCGACCTCCTCGCGGCACGCACCGGCACCCTCATCACGCGAGATTAGAGGACCCCTGTGACGAAATCCCGAGTACTCGTGGTCAACAACGGAACCCTCTCGCTGAAGCAGCTGCGCAAGCGCTTCGAGGACCTGGGCTCGGACACGGACGCCGTGGACGCTGCCTCCGTGCCCGCCCGTCTCGACGGCCGGTACCAGGCGATCGCGCTGAGCGGCACGAAGGTGCGGGCCTACGACAGTGATTACTACAGACCGCTGATCGACCTGGTCATGAACAGTGACGTTCCGGTCCTCGGGATCTGCGGAGGCATGCAGATCCTGGCCGTCGCGGCCGGCGGCAGCCTCGTGGAGGGCCCGCAGCGGGTGGGCGGGTACGAGGTGCGGATCGACGAGGAGGAGCCGCTCTTCTCCTACGTCAAGCCCACGGTGACGGTCTTCCACCGTCACACCCTCTACCTGCGGGAGGCCCCGCCGGGCTTCCGCTCCATCGGCCGCTCCGAACACGCCCCCGTGGAGTTCCTGCGCTCCGACGACGGCCGGATCCTCGGTTCCCAGGCGCATCTGGAGTTCCGGCCCGACGGCCTGGAGATCATGCGCGGCTTCGCCCAGCTCTACCGGTGAGCGCCCCGTGCGCGTGACCGGACCTCTCAGCTCCCCACACATCGGAAGGACGTATCCATGAATGCTCCTGAAGGAACGCAGGCCCCCGCGTTCGTCACCCGTTTGCACGGCAGCGGCGGCAGCCTCAAGGGATGGGTCGTCGTCGACTCGCTGGTCGACGGGCTCGCGATGGGCGGCACCCGGATGACCGCCGGCGTGACCGAGGAGGAGGTGGCCGGGCTGGCCCGCGACATGACCGACAAGTTCACCCTGGCGGGCCTGCGCATCGGTGGCGCCAAGGCCGGCATCGTCGCCGACGGCTCGGACCGCGAGGAGACCTTCCGCACGTTCGGCCGCACCGTCAAGCCGCTGCTGCACGGCGGCATCCACCTCGGCATCGACATGGGGGTCACCCCCGCCGACCGGGCCGTCTTCTTCGCCGAGGCGGGCTACGACCCCCGCTTCCGGGCGGGCGCGCCCGACATGCCCATCGACTGGCGGACCTACTACGAGCCCCTGATCGACGCCACCGGGCACGGTGTGGGGGTCGCCGCGGTCACTGCCCTGGAGGCACGCGGCCACCAGGGTCCGGCGCGCGTCGTGATCCAGGGCTTCGGCGCGGTGGGCCGGGCCGTCGCCCGTTTCCTGGAGGCGCGCGGGCACGTCGTCGTGGGTGTCGCCGACGTACAGGGCACCATCAGCGCGGACCGTCTCCCGGTGGCCGCCCTGGTCGCCGCGACGGACGAGTTCGGGCGCATCGACCGCTCCGGCCTGCCGCAGGACGTCACCCTGTCCGAAGGGCCGGACGCCTGGCTCGACGTCGACGCCGACCTCCTGGTCCTCGCCGCCCAGAAGCACGCGCTCACCGCGGAGAACACCCCCCGGCTCCGGGCCGGTGTGGTGGTCGAGGGGGCGAACCTCGCGTCGAACGGCGCCGCCAAGGAGAAGGCCGCGGGCTCCGGGATCACCCTGGTCCCGGGCGTCATCGCCAACATCGGCGGGGCGGCCTCCGCGGCGCTGGCCGTCACCCGGGTCGTCCCCTTCGACCTCGCGGCGGACGCGCGCAAGGAGTGGGTCTTCGACTGGGTCGGCGACCGGGTGCGGCAGAACACGGTGGACCTGCTGGAGATCGCGGCGGGCCGGGCGGGCGACCCGCTCCCGGAGCTGCTCGCGGCCCGACGGGCGGCCCTGCGGTGACCGGGGAGCACGGGGCCACGTCCCCCGGTCCGGCCGTCGCGACGTCCGACGAGAACGCCGCGGAGTACCGCAGACGCGGGTGGTGGCGCGAGGAGACGTTCCTCGACGACCTGCGCCGCCAGGCGCGGGAGCGGCCTCACAAGCTGGCCGTCGCCGGCCGCCGGCTGCACGAGGCGCGCACCGACAGCCTCGACTACTCCGAACTCGCCCGGCTGACGGAGCGCTTCGCGGGTGCGCTGCTCGAACTCGGAGTGGAGCCGGGTGACTTCGTCGCGGTCCAGCTGCCCAACCGCTGGGAAATCGTGCCGTTGATGTTCGCCTGCATCCGGGTGGGAGCGGTCATCTGCCCCATCGCGCCGGTGTGCCGGGAGAACGACCTGCGCCACCGCCTCTCGCTGACCGGGGCGAAGGTCTGCGTCACCGTCGACGAGTGGGAGGGTTACCCCCTCGCGAAGACGCTCATCGCGCTGAAGGGCGAACTGGCCCTCGAACACGTCGTCGTGGTCGGTGGGCACGCCCCCGAGCAGGCCGTGGACTTCCACGACCACTTCGTCGCCGAGCCGTGGGAGCGGGTGCGTACGCGGGAGCTGGCCGGCCGTGAACTCAAGCCCGACGATCCCTTCGTGGTGCTCTTCACCTCGGGCACCACGGGCGACTCCAAGGGGGTGCTGCACAGCCAGAACACCATCCACTCGGCGGTGCGCGGCTACGTGGACACCTTCCTGCTGCGCGACGACCTCGTCGCCGCGCTGACCACGCCCCTGATCCACTACTCGGGCTTCGGCCAGGGCATCCTCGCCGGGGTCATGCTGGGCGGCACCGTCGTCTTCCAGGACATCCAGGACAACAGCCTCCTGCCCGACCTGATCGAGCGGTACGGGGCGACGCTCCTGTACGGGCCGCCGCCGACCCTCACCGAGGTCGCCGAGTCCCAGCGCGTCGACCCGCGGAACGTGTCGTCGCTGCGGCACGTCGTCACCGGTGCCGCGCCCGTCCTCCAGCAACTGGTGGACGAGTTGCGGCAGACCTTCGGCGCCCAGACGTACTCGGTCTGGGGGATGTCGGAGTTCGGCCCGGTCACCATCACGCGGCTGGACTACAACCAGGACTGGGCGGCGCACAGCCACGGGCGTCCGATCGACTCCATGGAGATCCGCATCGACGCCTGCCACGATCCGGACAAGCGTGCCCCGGTGGGCCGGCTGCGGGTGCGCGGCGCGTCCCGGGCGCTCGGCTACTACAAGCGGGCCGACGCGTTCGACGCCGAAATGAACGCGGAGGGCTGGTTCGACACCGGCGACGTGGCCCGCGAGGACGGGCGCGGCGGCATCCGGCTGCTGGGGCGGGCGAAGGACGCCATCCTGCGTGACGGGATCGTCGTCCCGATGGCCGAACTCGAGGCCATCATCGCCCGGCACCCCAAGGTGACCGAGGCTGCCGTGGTCGGCCCCGCCGGCCGCCTGGACGACCTGATCCTGGCGGTGGTCGTACCGAGGGGCGACGCTCCGCCCTCCCTGGAGGAGATCCGCGCCCATCTGGCGGACGCCGGCCAGGACGCGCGGTTCCTCCCCGACCGGCTGGAGGTGCTCGCGGCCCTGCCCAAGACGCTCACCGGCAAGGTCCGGAAGATCGAACTGCGGGAGCGGTACGCCGACCACGAGCCGGTCCCGGCCGGCGCCGCACGGTAGGACAACCGGTCCGCAATTCCCCCTCGCCCGAAGGAGAGAGCATGTCTGATCGCGCGCCGGTGGCCATGTCGGCCACCCTCGCCGCCGACGAGGAGCTGACGCGCCGCCGGGCGGCCGGGGAGCAGGTCCTGTCCCTGGCCGGCGGTGAGATCGGCCTGCCCGTCCTGCCGGTCCTGGCGGAGCGGCTCGCCGCGGCGGCGGGCCGCAACGCCTACGGTCCGGTGACCGGGGACCGGGCGATGCGGGCCGCGGCGGCCGGGTACTGGGGCCGCCGCGGTCTGCCGACCGACCCCGACCTGGTGGTCTGCGGGCCCGGGAGCAAGCCGCTGCTGTTCGCGCTGATGCTGGCGATCGGCGGTGACGTGGTGGTGCCGGTGCCGAGCTGGGTGAGTTACGGGGCGCAGGCGGCGCTGGCCGGGGGGCGGGCCCTGCCGGTGGCCGTCCGCCCCGGTGAGGGCGGGGTGCCCGATCCCGACGCGCTGGTCCGGGCCGTGGCGCGGGCGCGGGCCGCCGGCCGGGACCCGCGGTGCGTGGTGGTCACCCTGCCCGACAACCCGAGCGGCACGGTCGCCCCGGCGGCCACCGTGCGCCGGCTGGCCGAGGCCGCCCGGGAGCTGGACCTGGTCGTCGTCTCCGACGAGATCTACTGCGACCTGGTCTTCGACCCCGCCGACCGGGCGGTCTCCCCGGCGGTCTTCGCACCGGAGAGGACAGTGGTGACCACCGGGCTCACCAAGAACCTGGCCCTCGGCGGGTGGCGGACGGGCGTCGCCCGCCTGCCCGACAGCGACCTCGGACGCAGGCTGCACGCGGGACTGGCCGGCGTCGCCAGCCAGATCTGGTCGAGCACCGTGGCCCCCGTGCAGACGGCCGCGGCCTACGCCTTCGAGGAGCCGCCCGAGGTCGTCGCCCGCGTCGCCGCGAGCCTGCGGCTGCACGAGGTCGTCGTCCGCGCGGTGGCCCGGCAGTTCGTCGCCGCCGGCGCCGAGCTGCAGCCGGTGCGGGCCACCTGCTACCTCTACCCCGACTTCGAACCCCTGCGGCAGCGTCTGGCCCGCGTGCACGCTGTGCGGGGCAGCGAAGAACTGGCCCGGCTGCTCTCGCGCCGGTACGGGGTGGGGGTGCTGCCCGCCACGGCCTTCGGCGAACCCGAGGGTCCGCTGCGGATCCGGGCCGCCACCGGCCGGCTGTACGGCGAGAGCGACGCCGAACGCGACATCGCGCTGACCGCCGCCGCCCCGTTGAGCCTGCCGTGGATCAGTGCCTCTCTCGACCGCGTCGCCGAAGTCCTCGGCGACCTCTCCGGCCGCCCCGTACCGGACGCGGCTGCCCTGGGTGGTGTCCGGCGAATCGGGGCCGGACACCAAACGGCCCACTGAACGCGCCGTCCGGCGCGTTCCCCCGACACGGTCCCGCGCGGACGCCGGGTCCGAACGACTTTCTGGAGGTCAGCGACAGCCATGTCCGTCATCTTCGAGTGCGAGTACAAAGGCCGGCGGTACGCGGGGCTGGGCATGCCCGCGGACGGAGTCCACGAGTTGTACGCGGTGGAGGAGGGGCAGTTGCGAGACGCCCTCCTCGCCGGGTCCGGCCCGGCGGACGTCGCGAAGGCCCTCGGGGCCGGCGGGGAGACCCTGTCGGTCGCCGTGGGAGATTCCGAACTGCGTTTTCTGCCGCCCCTGTTGCCCACGTCGACGAACAACTCACTGATCAACGGCTTCATGGGGACCCACCGTTCCAAGTTCGACCGCGCCCCGGAACCCGACGAGGTGTTCGCCGCGCCGAACTACTACATCAAGGGCTTCGGGTCCTGGCTGCGCATGCCGGACGAGCCCCTCGTCACCCCGGCCGATCCCGTCTGGCTGCTGGAGGAGCCGGAGGTCGTGCTGGTCTACGTCAACGACGAGGAGGGGACCCCGCACTACGCGGGCTACACGTTCGGCAACGACCTCAACGACATCGGCCTCCACCTGGAGAAGCCGTGGGCGTGGACCCCGTACGCCAAGCTGTGCGAGACCTCCATCACCCCCTGGCTCTTCCTGGAGGACCCCCCGGAGACGGTGACCGGCCGGGTCGTCATCGAGCGCGACGGGGCCGAGGCGTGGGAAGGGCCGTTCTCCTGCGGCGCGGACTCCATCTTCCAGCGGTTCGGCGACATGGTGCAGTACCTGTTCTCCTACCCGGCGCTCCGCCGACCGGGCCTGGTCAACTACCTGTTCCTGGGAGCGGACAAGGCCACCTACCACGACGGTTTCCGGATCGAGGACGGTGACCGGATGGTGATCGACGTGACCAGCCACGGGGTCTCGCTGCCCAACGTCGTCCGCTTCGGCCCCCAGGCCCCCTCGGCCGTCCGCTTCGGCCCTCAGGCCGCCTCGGTCACCGAATCCGCTCTCCTGTAGCGGACCGCCGGCACCCCGGCGGAGGGCAGCTGGTCCCGGCGCACCACCTCCAGGTAGCCCACGATGGCCTCGTGGCTGCGGAGCAGGCACCGGATGCGGTGCGCCATGCTGTCGCGTTCGCGCTCCAGGGTGGCGATCGTCTCGGCCGTGGCGCCGGAGATGTGGATGGCCGCGGGGTCATCGATGCAGGGGAGGACCTGCTTGATGATCCGCGTGGGCAAGCCGGAATCGAGCAGGCCCCTGATCTGCAGGACCCGGTCCACGCACCCCTCGGCGTAGTCCCGGTACCCGTTCGACGCCCGCCCGGGCACCAGCAGTCCCTGTTCCTCGTAGTACCGCAGCATTCGGCGCGGCGTTCCCGTGCGCTCCGAGAGCTCACCGATCCGCATCTGGATCCACCCCGTTCCCCGTCCACTTGACATTCACATCAGTGTGAAGGTTTGAGGATACATTCATGTCAGCTTCTCAAACAGAGCTCCGCGGCACGTCCGTGCCCGCGGAGAGTCGCAAGCTCCCCATGTCCCCGCTCCTGGCCCTGTCGACGGCCGCCTTCATGGGGATCCTGACGGAGGCCCTTCCCGCCGGGGTGCTCCCCGAAATGGCCCGGGACCTCTCGGTCAGCGAGTCCGCGATGGGCCAGTCCCTCACCATCTACGCGATCGCCACCGGCGTCTCGGCCATCCCCCTGTCCGTCACCACGGCAGCCTGGGCCCGCAAGAAGCTGCTGCTCCTGGCGGTCATGGCCTTCGCCATCGCCAACACGGTCACGGCACTGTCGTCCAGCTACCCCCTGACGATGGTGTTCCGCCTGATCGCGGGCGTCGCCGCGGCGGCCGTCTGGGCCGAACTCGTCGGCTACGCGCGGCGGCTGGCTCCGCCCCATCTGCAGGGCAGGGCCATCGCCATCACCATGGCCGGCGTCCCGCTCGCCCTGTCGCTCGGCATCCCGCTGGGCACCTTCCTCGGCGGCCTGTTCGGCTGGCGGATGACCTTCGGCCTGGTGACCCTGATCTCCGTGGCCCTGCTGGGCTGGATCCTCGCCTCGGTCCCCGACGCCCCCGGCAAGCGGCCGGAAGCCCGTGAGCCGATCCTGAAGGCGCTGGCGCTTCCCGGCGTCGCGGCGGTGCTGTTCGTGGTCGCGGCCTACGTGCTCGCCCACAACATCCTGTACACGTACATCGCCACCTTCCTCGACGAGAACGACATGGGCGACTCCCGTGACGTGGTGCTGCTCGTCTTCGGCATCGCCTCCGTGGTGAGCATCCTGATCACCGGTGCCCTGGTGGACCGCAGGCTGCGCCATCTGACGGTCATCAGCAGCGCCCTGTTCCTCACCGCCGCGGTCCTCCTGGCCCTGCTGGCCGGCAACATCGTCGTGGTCTACGGCGCGATGGTGCTCTGGGGCCTGGGCTGGGGCGGTGTCACAACCCTCCTCCAGACCGCCGTCACCGACGCGGGAGGCGAACGGGGGCAGGCCCTGCTGGTCACCACGTGGAACTCCTTCATGGCCGGCGGCGGAGCCGTGGGCGGCCTCCTCCTGAACGGTATCGGCCCCGACTCCTTCGCCTGGAGCGTCCTGGCACTCATGGCGCCCGTGCTGATCGTGGTGGTCCTGGCCCGCAAGCACGCGTTCCCCGCGAAGCGGCCGGACATGGTCGACGCGGCCTAGCCAGGGCGTGTGGATCACCCCGGCCCGCCCGTACCACCGAACACCGCGAGACGGTGCGGGTCGGGTGTGATCGCGAGATCTTCCAGACACTCCCGGTTCGTCTTTTCGAAGTCCCCGGCGACGGGGAGGGCCCGGCACGCCCGTCCCCCCACGGCGGACGATGCCCCCGCCCGACCGGGCGGGACACGCCCTGACCCGGTGTCCGGACTCCGACGACCGGCTCCCGCCCCGAGCGGGGGAAGACTCCGTGCCCCGCAGAAGAGCTCTTCTGCGGGGCACGGAGTTTTCCACGTGGCCACGGCCCGGGGCGCCGGGTCGACCGCGGGCGGCCGGCGGCCGGTGCGCGGCGGCGAATGATTCCTCCCGGTACGCCGACGGACGCGGGCCTGCGGGCACGGGAGCCTCCTCCGGCGGCGGGATCTGCCGCTCCGTCATGCCGCGTCGGGCGTCGAGCCCTCCCCGGCGACGGGCGGTGCGCCCGCCGCCGCGGCGGTCGCCCGGGCCTCGGCCTCGGCGATGAGGTGAGCGCCGCGCTCGGCGCGCAGGTCGAGCTTGCCCAGGACCGGGGGGATGGCGATGCTGGGCATCACGTGGTGCAGCAGCACGGAGATCCGCTGCGGCAGGTCCGCGTACCCCGCCAGGAGCTGTGACATGTGCTGGAGGCCCGCGAAGGAGCCGACGAACAGCTCGGCGGTGGCGGCGACGTCGACGTGCGCGAGCAGTTCCCCCCGCCGCCCGGCCTCCTGGAGGATCGCGAGGTTGGCCTCCGTCCAGGTACGGAACGCGCTGCTCCGGTCGAGCTCGGCGGCTTGCTGGTCCAGGCTGAGACGGACGCTGGCGCGCACGAGGCGGTCCGTGTGGAGCCGTTCGGCGAGCACCAGGCCCGAGTCCACTATCTCCTGCAGCTTCACGTTCTGCGGCAGGAGTGCGTCCACGGCGCCGCGCTGCTGCTCGTCGAGGATGGTGTGGGCAAGCTCCTCCTTGCCGCTGAAGTGGAAGTACACGGCTCCCTTCGTCATGCCGGCCGCGGCGGCGATCTCACTGACGGTCGTCGCCCGGTAGCCCTCCCGTTCGAAGACCTCCGCCGCCGCCTCCAGCACACGGCGCCGGGTACGTACTGATCGATCCTGTTTAGCCACGTTGCTCCCTGCGGGTACTGCCGAGGCATTTTTAAAGACTGAACCGTATGAATTTAACAGCCCACACACCGCCAAGGCCCGCAGAAGGCCCCGCACCAGCCGACGACGTGCGCCGGTGACGGGCAAAAGCGGCCGAAAAGCCCCGTACGGAATGGCCTTCACCTGCACTTGTGCCGAAGAATCCGGAGGAGAGCTGGCCACTTTCCAGGGGCCATTGCAAAACATACTCCGGCGTACGTATCTTGTCGGCGCGGACTGCGTGGGGCAGTTCGCCACATACGTAGGAGAGTGCAGCGTGTCGGACACGTATGCCCTGGTAGAGGGCGCGAGATCCGGGGTGCCGATGGAACTCGTCCACCGGGCGAGACCGCAGGACGTCGTACCCACGGGATGGGAACGCAGAGCGGAGAACCGGTTTCTGGTGAGCGGAAGGTGGCCCGAGGACCACGCCTTCTTCGCGCCGGCGGACGGCCTGCACGACGCCCTGCTGCTGGTGGAGTCCATGCGGCAGAGCACGATACTGATCGGTCACGGCGCCTACGGCGTGCCGCTGGACCATCACTTCCTGATGTGGGCGCTGGACTTCACCTGCGACCCGGCTCACCTGCGCGCCACCGGCAGTCACGAGGTGGAGATCGAGGTCTCCCTCTCCGGGACGACGTGGCGGGCGGGACGCCTCTCCTCGATGGACAGCCGCGTCACGGTCCGCAGGGAGGGCCAGACGGCCGGCGTCGGCGTCAGCAGCATCAGGATCATGAACCCGCGGACCTACGCGCGGCTGCGCGGCGGGCGGACGGATGCCGCGGGGATGCTCCCTCCCGAGTCCGGCGTCCCCCCGCACACCGTGGGACGGACCCGGCCCGAGGACGTGCTCCTGGCCCCCGCCTCCCGGAGCGGCCAGTGGCGGCTGCGCGTGGACACGGGGCACACCACCCTGTACCAGGGCGCCAAGGACCACATCCCGGGGATGGTGCTGATCGAGGCGGCCAGACAGGCGGCGTACACCTTAATGGGCCCGGCGGCGTTCCACCCCGCCGCAGCGACCAACTCCTTCGGCCGCTACGCCGAGTTCGGCGAGCCGATATGGATCGAGGCGCACTCCGGACAGCGGAGGAACACGGTCGTGGTCACCGGGCGCCAGGAAGGCGAGGAAGTCTTCAGGTCCTCGGTGACCGCCCCCGAGGGCGGAGCGGTCCGTTGATCCTCGTCACCGGCGCCACCGGCGTCACCGGCGCCCTCGTGGCCCGCCGGCTGGCCACGCACCGGGTGCCTGTACGCCTGATGGCCAGGGACCCCCGCCGGATCGACGCGGACATTCCGCGGACCGAGACCGTCACGGCCGACTACGCCGACCCCCTCTCCCTCAGGCGCGCGCTGCGCGGGGTGCACGCGGCGTTCCTCGTGACGAACCATCCGACCGCCCCGCACGACGCGCACTTCCTCAGGGCGGCGACCGTTGAAGGCGTCGGGCACGTGGTGAAGCTGTCCGCCGCGGCGGTGGACGACGACATCGACGACTTCCTCACCCGACGCCAGCGTGAGATCGAGGAGTTGGTACGCGGTGCCGCGCTCTCCTGGACGGTGCTGAGGCCCCGGGCCTTCATGTCGAACACACTGGCCTGGGCGGCCGGCCTGCGCGCGGAAGGGACGGTCGACGCCCTGTACGGGGACGCCCCGAACACCCCGGTCGATCCGCGTGACGTCGCCTCGGTCGCGGTACGCGCACTGACCCGGCCGGAACACCGGGGCAAGACCTACACCCTGGTAGGGCCCGAGGCCCTGACGGCCAGGCAGCAGACCGGAATTCTGGGCGCGCTGCTCGGTACACCGGTGATCTTCCGGGAACGGACCAGGCAGGAAGAGGCGGCGGTACTCGCCCGGCGCCACCCGCCCCACGTGGTGGGGGCGCTGCTCCAGCGGGCCGATCTCCAGGCAGCGGGGAAGAAGCGGCGAACCGGCGACGACCTGGAGCAGCTGACGGGACACCGTCCGCGCTCGTACCACGACTGGGCGTCGGACCACCTGCACCACTTCGGCGGCGACCGGGACAGCGGGTCAAAACCGGACCGCGCGAGCGAGCGGCCCACCACCGCACACCCGCCCGCCCCCAACAGCGGGGCAGCCCACCTCAATTGACGGCTCCCCCCATTTTCGTCAGGCGAGCCGTGCCGGACACATGGGACCTCATGCACGACCTGTACAACCTCAGCTTTGTCATGTACCGCGTAGATCGGGCGCGTCCGCGGCCATCCCTGCGGCACCGCCCACCTCCCCGTGCGCCCTCCACCCCCGTGGAGGGCGCACCGCCGTTTGCGCGCGGACGGGGCCCCGCGGAGCGCGGATCCCGTCCGGACCGTCGGCGACCGGCCCGGACGGGCGCGAGACTCAGGCGTGGAGCAGTACGGGGAGCCGGAGGTGACCGTTCGAGATGAACGACGGCAGCGGCGCCAGGGGTTTCTCCGGCTCCGCGAGCCGCATGTCGGGGAACCGTCGGAAGAGAGCTTCGAGGGCGACGGCGGCCTCCATCCTGGCCAGTGGGGCCCCCAGGCAGTGGTGCACCCCGTGGCCGAAGGTGAGGTGGGTCCGGCGCGTGGCCCGGGTCACGTCGAACGCGTCCGCGTTCTGACCGTGGACCTCGGGGTCGCGTCCCGCTCCCGCCGGAGAGACGAGGATCGCGTCCCCGGCGGCGATCACCACACCGCCCACCTCGATGTCCTCGACCGCGTACCGCAAAGGGACGTGGAAACCGGGAGGATCGCACCGCAGGGTCTCCTCGACGACGTCGCCCCAGGTCGCGACGGAGTCACGGACCAGCGCGAGCTGTTCGGGTTGCCGCAACAGATGGTGCACGGCGTGGTCGAGGAGGTTCACCGTCGTCTCGTAGCCCGCGGAAATGATGAGCAGGACGGTGTCCACCAGCTCCTCCTGGGTGAGCCCTCCCTCCACCTCCTCGTCGCGCGCGGCGATCAGGCAGGTGATCAGGTCCTCGCCCGGCGTGGCCCGCCGTAAGTCGACCAGAGCGTTCAGCGCCGCGTAGAGCTCGCCGACGTTCTGCTCCACGGTCCCGGGCGCCCCGTCCGTGAGAAAGGTGAGGCCGATCGTGTCCTGGAGCCGGCGGCGCGCCTCCTCCGGAATGCCGAGCAGGTCGCAGATGACCTGCACGGGCAGAACAGCGGCGAAATGTTCCCTCAAATCCACCGCCTCGCCTTCCGGGGCGGCGGCGAGTTTCTCCAGCAGCAGGCCGGTGAACTCCTCGACCCGCGGTTTGAGTTCACCGATCCTCCGCGCGGTGAACGCCTTCGCGGTGAGCTTCCTCAGACGCTTGTGATCCTCGCCGTACGCGGTGATCATGCTGCGCACCGAGACCCAGAGGGAAAGAGGCCAGCCGGCTGGGACGTCGCCGTTGATCCAGACCGGCCAGTGCTGTTCCGCGTCCTTCGAGACCCGTGGGTCCGCCATCAACTGCTTGATCTCCTGATGGCCCGTGATCGACCAGACCACGATGCCGCCGGGCAGCACGACCGGAGCGACCGGGCCGTCCCGGCGTATGCGCGCGATCTCCGCGTGCGGATCCGCACCGAGGGCGTCGATCCGGACGAGACCGGGGGAAATGACTGCGGACTGGGCTTTCACCGGTGACCCTGCTCTCCGTAGGAGGACGACAAAGCGAAAATGGCCTCCGCCCCGCCCATTCTCACGGGAGAGCGCCGACCATGTACCAGGGCACAGCAGACTCCATTTGTCGACCACCGTCAACAGGGCCCGCATTCCACCCGGCATTACTCGAGGAACAAAGCAGGTAAGGCCATTTCAAGCAGAAGAGCGAATGGCCGGAACCCCCTTCCTCCCACGCAATGGAGAACGCTCCCGCACGGCAGCAGCGCACGGGAAACAACGCCTCGATCCCGCGCCTTCACCCTCCCCGCACCGCTCCCGGGTGCGTCAGGTGCGCCAGACCGGGGCCCGGCGTCACCGCGCACCCCCCGCAAAGAGGTCAGCAGTTCGACCGGCACCCGGCCCGAGGGGGAAGACCGCGGGAGCGGCCGGCCCGTCGCGCCTGCGCCTTCAGCGGGGTCCGATCTGGAACCCGACCCCGCGGACGGTGAGGATCCAGTCACCCGACCCCAGCTTGTTCCGCAGGCTGCATACGTGGGTGTCCAGCGTGCGCCGGGACCAGGAACCGGCCCAGATTTCCTGCATCAACAGCTTCCGGGGCACCACGTCCCCCCGATGCGCGGCAAGGAGATGGAGGAGGTCGAACTCCTTCGGGGTCAGGTCGAGCGGCTGACCCCCCAGGGTCGCCCTGCGCCTCTCCGCATCGATCCGGAGCCCGCCGCACGCCGTGACACGACCGCCCGGCCCGCCGGGAAGAGGAGCATGCGGCTTGAAGCGCCGCATGACCGCTTCCATACGCGCCATCAATTCCTGCAGTCCGTAGGGCTTCGCCAGGTAGTCGTCGGCGCCGGCACGAAGACCGAGCACCCGGTCCAGTTCACTGTCGCGCGAGGTCACCGCGATCACCGGGATGTCATCCACCTGACGAATGCTCCGGCAGACCTCCAGACCGTCCAGATCCGGGAGGTCCAGATCCAGGAGGATCAGATCGGCCTCCCCGTAAGCGCGCAGAGCGGCCGTCCCGGTCACAGCCCCGGCGGCCCGGTGTCCATGACGGCGCAGGGCCCGCATGAGCGGGTCCGCCTGCGCGGGATCGCTCTCCACCACCAGGACACGCCAGCCCCTGGCCTCCTCGGCGCCCCGCACCGGCGGCGACTCCGCGTTCGGAACCGCCGGAGCACCAATCGGGCCTCTACCTATGTCGCCCCATCCTCCAGGCGCGTCGGGAACACGGCTTGCAAGTAGGCCTGTGGTGCCAGCCATGGCTTCATTTCCCCTCATATGGATCCCCACGCAACCCGTCAGCCAATTATAAGACGCCGGAGAATGTTTTTGTCAACGGCCTGCACTCGAACGAAAAGGTACGTTTTGCACGCCTATCACCTCAGGAGAAGTGCACATTCCCCCCTTTCATCTCATAACCACTTCCAGCCAGCATGGCAAGAAAGCCGACACAAATGGCATATAAGGCGCATAGGGCCCGGCGGACTGGCATCAAATGATTCTTCTTAGTACTGATGTCTCCATGTTGTCGTCACCATCGATGGATGATCTCGAGCAGCCGCACACCCGCCGCGCCGGAAAGGGGAGACAGGAACGCTCCATCCGCACCCGTGAAGCCCTCGTGCGCGCCGCAGCCGAACAGTTCGAAAGGAACGGCTACGAACGGACGCGCCTCAGCGAAGTGACCAGCGCCGCGGGCGTGACCAGCGGAGCTCTCCACTTCCACTTCCCCAACAAGCAGGACCTGGCCGACGCCGTCGAGGAGACAGCCCTCCGCCACCTCTACCGAGCAGTCGAAAAGGACCGTCCCACGGACACCAGCGCCCTGCAGACACTGATCGACGCGTCCCACGCCCTCGCCCGCACACTCCACCACGACGTGGTCACCCGAGCCGGCCTACGACTCAACAGCGAGGCCACCAACCGCACCTGCCTCAACCTCCACCACATCTGGCAGACCTACATCCAGCACACCCTCACCCGCGCCGCCGCCCAGGGAGCCCTCGCACAACACACCACTCCCTGGGAACTCGCCCAGACCATCACCGCAACAACCATCGGCCACGAAGCCCTCGCCCGAACCAACAAGAACTGGCTCACCCACCACGCCATCACCAACCTCTGGCACCACCTCCTGCACGGCAGCGTCACACCGACCGCCCTCACTCAACTCCAGTTCAACGGCACCCGTCCCACCAACGACCAGCCCTGACCGAGCAGTCCCCTCCGCGCGAGCGGAGAGGACGCGCTTGCACAAAGGGAAAGGAGCCTGCCACTGGCTGCGCAGCGACCTTCCTCGACTGGCTGGTGCCGCGAGACGGCCGATGACGGAGTTCGCAGAGCAGGTACGCACGGCGAACCCAGTTCCGAGAGGGGCCTGTTGGGCGGTGCGAGGAAGCCGGCCAGTCGAAGGGCGGCAGGATCTTCAGGTGAGCGGAGGCTCAGCGGAAGAGGCCGGTGCTCCCGTCACGAAGTCCGCTCCGCGCGCGTGAACCCGGCGGACACACGGCCGGCACCGCCGGCTGAAACAGGCTCTATGCGTCGACCCAGCCGCTGAGGGTGTCGCAGGTGTACCACACCTCCTCCATGAGGCGGGTGGCCTCGACGACGAGTACGCCGTAGGGCCGACTGGGGTCGGACAGCGGAAGGTTGCGTGTGTCGGCCTCGACGACGACCTCGCGGCATCGGTCCTCGGTCTCCCCGGCCAGCCGGGCGAGCCTCTCGGTCTGCTGCGGCAGCGTCGCATCGTCGAGGTTGCTCAGCGAGAGGGCCGTCCGCGACACCGCTTCCAGGAAGTCCGCGTACCTGACCAGAAGCGGCTGGTAGACGTATTCGGCCTTTTGGGCGGCATCGGCTCACGCGGGGACGTCGGCTCGTCGACGGACGGCGACACCACGGCAGGCTTGCCCGGAGCCGGTCGACTCGCCGCCCCCGCCGCCCTTCTGGCCCGCCTCCCGCGCGGTTTCCGTACCGAGCCACCTCTCCGACTCGGCGGCGGACATGTTGACGGCATCGCCGAAGGGGTCGAGCACGCTCTGCCGGTCCTCGCCGCCGCCGGTGCTCACGAGCCGCCGCTGCCTCTCCTGCGCAACGATTCCGGGCGGTGCACCGCGGATTTGCCCGTCTTCTCGCTCCGGACCTCGTACTGAGGTCGCTCCTCGGAGGCCTCCACGGTGCGGCCGGCCGCCTCGGTACGCTGGTCGATCCTGCGCTTCACGGTGCCTTCCACGTCCTGGCCGTGGCTCTTCCAGCTGACGTCGTCACCCTTGGAGAGCTTCTTGTCCTTCTTCCTGGCCACGTGAGCGAACCCTTTCTCCCGCAACTCTTGGGGGCGACGTCCGTTCGCATGCCGCCGCCTCCAGGATCGGCGCTTCCCGGCGGCCCCGCACGCCGGGCAGGAACCGGGCCGCCGTGCCTCAGCTGGGCTCTCCGCCGTGGCGAGGCTTCGGAGCGCCCGGAGGTACGAAGCACGCGGTGACGGTCTTGCCGGACGCCTGCGGGTGGGTGGTCCAGCCGTCGGCGAGTGCGTCGACCAGCACCATCCCCCGCCCTCCGGGCGTCGTGAGGTCTTCCGCCTTCTTGGCCGGGGGAAGAGGGTCGGAGTCGTGCACACTCACATGCAGGCAGTGGCTGTCCCACGTCAGGACAAGTTGGGCGTCACTGTGTGCGTGCACGTGCGCGTTGGTCACGAGTTCGGAAACACTGAGCAGGATCGCGTCCACCGTCTCGGGCGCTTCCCTGGTCCATTGCAGGGACCGAAGCCGCTCTCGTGTCCATTGACGGCCAGCTCGCACGCCGTGCGACACCGGAAAAGTCTGGGCCCATCCCACCGCGCGCAGCGAAGTGTCGTTCGCCATTGCTCCTCCCTCGTCCGGTCTTCACTCCCCGTCTACCCGACCGTCGGGTCATCACCGCCCGCGGCTCCCCTCCTTCGCGCACACCGTGGGCACGGGCCCGACGCTTTCCGCCACACCCTCGCGCTGGTACCGGCCGATCCGGGCCGTCGCTTCCCGGGGCCGTAGAGATTCCGGGTCCGCTCGTCGTAGCGGGCGCCGGGCGCCGACCGGAGCAGCCTCGTGGCGATCGTCCTCTACCTGGTTCTCCCGCAGCAGTTGCTGGTCGCCCCCCGATTCGTACTGCCCGGCCTCGAACTGCTGCTTCTCGTTCCCCTGGTGGCGATCAACCCGCGACGTCCGACCCGGCAGACCCGGACGTTCCGTGTGCTGTCCTTGACTCTCGTGCTCGTGATCGCGGCGAGCAACATGACCGCACTGGGCATCCTCGTCCACGAACTGATCCACGCCGGGGTGAAGGACGGGCCCGCGCTGCTCACGGCGGCCCTGCAGGTGTGGCTGACGAACATCATCGTGTTCGGGCTGGCCTTCTGGGAACTGGACCGCGGTGGCCCGGTCACCCGGACCCAGGCGCCCCGGGACGAACTGCCCCTGGCGGACTTCCGGTTCTCCCAGGACGAGAACGACGACGCGATCCAGGAGGTCGCCGACGGCGCGAGCGGTACCTCGGACTGGGTGCCCACCTGGGCCCGCTGGAGGACCTGTGCCCCATGTGCCGGGTGATGCCCAGCGGGGCGTCCCGCGCGGGGCCGGTGGCCTGAGCGCACGAAGGGGGTGGTCGTCTCGGCCGCCCCCTTCGTGCGCTCTCGCCCGTACCGCTACTTCGCGGCCGTCTCCCGGAGCGCCGTGAGGATCGCCAGCGGGGTCGCCGCCGCCCACGCCTGCGGGGAGCAGGAGTGCGGGTACGGGACGGGGCGCGGGTGGTCGGCGCGGCCGTAGCCGGCCATCACCTCGGGCAGCCGGTCGCCGTGGTGGCCTGCCGCGTCCAGCAGACCGCGTGCGAGTGCACGGACCTCGTCGGCCAGACCCGCGCGGGCGAGGCCGAGGACGATGACCGCGTTGTCGTGCGGCCAGGCGGTGCCCCGGTGGTAGGAGAGCGGGTGGTAGCCCGGCTGCCCGGCCGCGAGGGTGCGGATCGCCCAGCCGGAGAAGAAGTCGGGCTCCAGCAGCCGCCGGCCGACCCGGCGGGCGTGCTCCTCGTCGAGGATGCCCGACCAGAGGAGGTGTCCCGCGTCGGAGGCGAGCGAGTCGACCTGCCGGCCCTTCCCGTCCAGCGCGAGCGCCGGGAAGCCGGGGCCGGTCATCCAGAAGTCCCGCCGGAAGCGCTCCCGCAAGTCCTGTGCCGAAGCGTCCAGTTCGTCGGCCCAGGCGCCGTCGCCCCATACGGTGCGGGCGAGCCGGGCGGTACGGACCAGGGCGTCGTACGCGTACCCCTGCGCCTCCGCGACCGCGATCGGGCCTTCGGCCTGGGTGCCGTCGAGGAAGCAGATCGCGCCCTCGGAGTCCTTCCAGTTCTGGTTGACGAGGCCGCCCGGGTCCGGGGTGTAGACGAGGTAGCCACGCTCGGAGAGGCCGCCGTCCCGGAACATCCACGCGACCGCCGCCCGCGCCTGCGGTTCGAGGCGCGCGGCGAGAGCGGTGTCGCCGGTGGCGAGGGCGTGGGCGTCCAGCAGGGTCAGGAAGAGCGGGGTCGCGTCCACCGAACCGTAGTAACGGCCGTACGGGACCTGGCGGAACGCGGCCAGTTCGCCGTGCCGGATCTCGTGCACGATCCGTCCCGGCTGTTCGCCCCGGAACGCGTCGTACTCCGTGCCCTGGGTCGCCGCGAGCGCGGCGAGGGTGGCCGCCGCCGGCTCGGGGCGGTAGGGGAGCGCGAAGTGCGAGGTGAGCAGGGCGTCCCGGCCGAAGAGTGTCAGGAACCACGGCACCCCCGCCCCCGGGACCCGCAGCGCCTCGCCGTCCGGCCCGAGTGCCGGGACCCGCAGCGCCGCCAGGTCGCGGAGCCCGCGCGCACAGGCCTTTGCGAGCCCGTCCGGAGCACCGGCGGGCAGCGGGAGCGAGGCCTGCGGACGCGTGAGGCCGGTGAACTCGTGAGTGTCCAGTGCCTGTTCGGCCGCGACGGCGTCCGGGGTCGCCAACGGACCGGTCGCCGGGGCCCCGTGCGGCTGCGCCGCCACGGTCAGCAGCAGTTCGACGGCGCCCTGCGCGGGCACCTCCAGCCGCCACCGGAGCAGTCGGGCGGTCGACTCGCCCTCCAGATCGGCGACTTCGGCGGGTGCGGGGTCGGCGGCCACCGTCGTACGCGACAGCCAGTCCGCGCCGCGCTCGTACGCGAAGACGACTCCGTTCGGGGTGGGGGTCGCGGTGCGCCGCGCTCCCGTCTTGTCGTACCGGCGGTTGTCCGAGCGCAGTTCGAACTGGTCGGCGAAGTCGGCGTCCACGGTGAGGCCGAGGACGGCGGAGACCGGTGCGTCCCGGTTGCTGACCAGCCGGATGCGCTCGGTCAAGTAGCCGTCACCGAGTGCCTGTTCACGAAAGACCGTGTAGGCGGCCGGCTCGTCACGGGTGCCGGGCGGGGTCAGTACGCACTCCGCGCCCGCCTCCCCGGCGAGCGGGACGAGCACACCGGGAGCCGTGCCGTCCACGGTCAGCGTCCAGCGGCTCAGGTGGCGGGCGTCCCGGCGGAAGAGGCCGTCCGGGGAGGTGCCCCGGCGGCCGGTGATCCCGCCGTCCGCGCCGAGCACGGCGAACGTACCGGCGCGGACCAGGGTGAGTTCTGCGCTCGTGCTCACGCGTTCACCCCCACCGTCGTGTCCGGCCGCTGCCCGAGAACCCCGGCGTCCGCGCCCGGATCCGCAGCCAGCAGGTCCAGGGTGAGTGCGGCGGTCCAGCCGAAGTCGCGGGTGCCGCGGGCGTGCCCGGTGAAGGGGTCGACGTACTCCGCGAAGCCGCTCTCCCCGGCCGCTGCCAGCATCGCCGCGCGCAGCCGGTCGGCCGCGCGGGTCCGCCCGTACTGCCGCAGCCCGCGCTCCACCAGCCAGCTGGTGTTGAACCAGGCGGGTCCGCGCCAGTAGCGGGACGGGTCGAAGGCGGTGCCGGTGAAGTCGTACGACGGGACCATCGGGACCTCGCCGAGCCGGAAGGCGGAGCCTTCGGCCGTCCCGACCAGCGCGTCGACGATCTCCGGCGGGAGGCCGGGGACGATCAACGGGATCAGTCCGGCGACGCTCTTCTCGGGGATGAGCTCGCCGCTCACCAGGTCGCGGCTCAGGAACAGGCCGGCCTCCGGCGACCAGAGCCGCTCGACCAGGGCTTCGGTGAGGCGGGCCGCGCGCCGTTCGTGCGGGGCCGGGTCGGCGCCCGTCTCGGCGGCGATGCGGGCGAGCGCGCGCTCCGAGACGATCAGCAGCGCGTTGACGCAGGGGTCCTCGACGGCGAACGCGTGCTCGGCGCCCGCGTCGGCGTAACCGCCGTCGCGGTAGTCGGTGGCCAGGCGCACGTACCGCCCGTAGTCCAGGTCGGTGGGCCGCTCGGAGGGCTGGCCGTGGTCGAGGTCGGCGCGCCGGTACGAGCCCCGGGCGGCCGGTTCCACGCGTCCCAGCGGGGCGTCCCAGCAGGGGCTGTTGTCCATGCCCGGCTCCCACGGGTGGACCATCGCGGCGAGTCCGCCGCCGCCCAGGTCCCGGGGGCCCGTGAGGTAGTCGTGCCAGGCGGCGAGGCGCCCGTACACCCGGGGCAGGAAACCGCGCCGGCGGGAGTCCGCCGGGTCGGCGAGGTGCACCAGCCAGGCGGCCAGCGCGTGCACCGGGGGCTGCACGATCCCGGAGGTCTCCGTACCCGCGGGGGCACCGGCCGCCGCTCCCGCGCTCGACGAGCGCCAGAAGTCGGGGCTCGGGAAGTACGCGTCGTGCGGGACCGCCGGGTTGAAGACGATGTGCGGGACCCGGCCGTCCGCCCACTGCGCGTGCAGCAGGGTTTCCAGCTCGCGCTGGGCCCGGCGCACCGAGAGGTGGCGCAGACCGATCGCGATGAACGCGGAGTCCCAGCTCCACTGGTGCGGGTAGAGGCCCCGGGACGGAACGGTCGAGGCGCCCATCCAGTTGGTGAGGAGGACGCGGGCCGCGCCGCGCCCGAGAGCCTCGGCGGGGTCGCCGGCGGCGGTCGCCGGGGGACCGACGAGAAGGGAGGTCACGCGCCCGACCTCCGCAGGAACGCCGGGATGGAGCGGACGGCCTCGACCGGGTCGCCGGTCAGGCGGCACTCGGCGGCGAGGTAGCCGTCGAAGCCGATGGTGTGCAGCGCGCCGATCCAGGCCGGCCAGTCCAGGTGGCCGGCGCCCGGCTGGAACCGGTTGGAGTCGCTGACCTGGGCGTGGCCGATGTACGGGGCGGCGGCGAGGATGGCGGCCGACGGGTCGCTCTCCTCGATGTTCATGTGGTAGCTGTCGATGCCGATCTTCACCGAGTCCAGGCCCACCGTGCTCAGCAGGTCCACGGCTTGGTCCAGCCGGTTGACCATGTGGTCCTCGTACCGGTTGAGCGGTTCCAGGAAGAGGGTGACGCCCTCCGCGCGGGCGTGTTCGCCGAGCTCGGTCAGGCCCGCGAGGAGCACCTCGCGGTCCTCCTCCTCGGAGCGCGGCGGCTCGAACGGGGGCAGCCGGCGCGAGAACATCCCGTACGACGCCGGGGTCTGCACGCCCAGCGCGCCGATCTCGGCCGCGACGCTGAGCTGCGACTTCATCTGCTCCAGGGCGTCCTTGCGCAGGCCTTCGTCGAAGGCGGCGAAGAAGTGCAGCATCTCGACGCAGACCGTCGGCATGACGACGCCGTCGGCCAGCGCCCGCTTCAGCTCGGGCAGGCGGTCGCGGAAGTGGAAGTCGCCCCGCGAGCGCAGCTCGACGGCGTCGAACCCGGCGTCCTGGGCGAACGCCCATTTCTCCTGGAGCGTGTCACCGGGGAGCAGCTGCTCCTGGCAGGCGGTCTTCAGCGCGGTCTTCAGCATGGAGGGGCCTTTCGGCGCTGCCGGGCAGCGCGCGGAGGAGTGGCGAGGCGGTGGTGCGGGGCCCGGTACGGGGACGAGCTCGGGGCGTGCGTCGGAACACGGCCTGGCCGTCCCGCGTACCGGGCGTGGGCCGGGCGGCCGAGTCGTGCCCGCACCGGGTGTGGGCCGGGGAGCGGCTCAGAACTCCAGGACGACCTGGAGGGCGTCGGCCGGACGCTCGTCCAGCAGGACGTAGGCGTCGGCGGCTTCGGCCACCGGGACAACGTGGCTGACCAGGGACTTCACGTCGACCAGCCCCTCGGCGACCAGGGAGAGGAAGGTCTGCTGGAGCCGCTCGACGGTCCACCGGCCGGCCAGCTGCGGGGGCACCCCGCCGATCTGCGAGCAGATGAGCTGGACGCGGTTGTGGTGGAACTCGTCGCCGAGCCGCAGCCCGGCACCGTCGCCCTGGTAGAAGCCGGAGGCCACCACACGGCCGCCCACGGTCACCGAGCGCAGGGCCTCGTGGAGTGCCGGGTAGACGCCGCTGATCTCGATGGCGACGTCGGCGCCCTGGCCGCCGGTGGCCTCGCGGACGCGCTCGGCGACGCTGTCGGTGCGGGCGTTCAGGGTGCGGCGGGCACCGTAGACGCGGGCGGTGTCGAGCCGGCCGTCGAGGGCGTCGACGGCGGTGACGCGGGCGCCGTTGAGCTGGGCGAGGCGGGTGGTGAGCAGGCCGATGACGCCCTGCCCGAAGACGGCGACCTCTTCGCCGAGGTGGATGTCGGCGGCGAGTACCGCGTTGTACGCGATGGCGCCGACCCGGGCGAAGGCGCCCGCCAGCGGCTCCAGTCCGGCCGGGAGGGTGTGGCCGACCATGCGCTCGGCGGGCACGATGCCCTCGCTGCGGTGGCCCCAGATGCCCCAGACCAGGTCGCCCACGACCGGCATGCCGGGGACGTCGACGAGTTCGGATGAGACCTCCGTCACCTCGCCGACCTCGGAGTACCCCCAGCCGGCGACCGGGTACTCGATGCCCGCGGCGCCGTCGCGGAAGAGCCGCGCCTCGGCGTCCCAGGTCCGCGTCAGGTACGGGTTGGTGCCCCGGTAGGCGGTGAGCTCGGTGCCCGCGGAGATGCCGGAGTAGCGCGTACGGACCCGGAGGTGGCCCGCCGGCAGGGCGGCGCTCTCGTGCTCGGCGACTTCTACCTGGCGGGGGCCGGTGAACTGGACGACGCGTTCCACGGGGGTCTCCGGGGGTGCTGGGAAGGGAACTGCTGCTGACTTAGGTCGAAGATATCTCAGAGTTATGTCTTGTCAACAAGCAAAAGTGATGCTGAGATGCGTCATGAAAGTGCGTAAGTGGCGTGAGGACACAGCATGGTGATGAAGACCCGACGGTCGAAGGCGGCCCTGTTCGGACTCGCCGCGACCCTGGGCGCCGGCCTGCTCGCGGGCTGCTCCGGCAGCACCGGTGCCGAGAAGCCGGACAACCGGATCACGGTGTGGTCGCAGGAGAACCTGGCGCCGCGCATGGCGGCGACCAAGAAGGTGGTCGGCCGCTTCGAGAAGGAGACGGGGATCAAGGTCGACCTGGTCGGCGTGGACGAGGCCCAGCTGCCGCAGCTGATCATGTCCGCAGCAGCCGCGGGCGACCTCCCCGACGTCATCGGCGCGGTCCCCATGGGCCAGGTCTGGCAGATGTACGGCAGCGGCCTGCTCAACACGGAGGTCGCCGGGAAGGTCGTCCAGGACCTGGACGCCGGGACCTTCAACGCCAACGCCCTCTCCCTCACCGAGGACGCCGGAACCACCCTCGCCGTCCCCTCCGACGCTTGGCTGCAGCTCCTCGTCTACCGCAAGGACCTCTTCGCCAAGGCCGGGCTCGGCGCACCGGACACCTACGCGAGCGCGATCGAGGCGGCCAAGACGCTCGACAAGGGCTCCACCGACGGCATCTCGCTGGCCACCGATCCTTCGGACGCCTTCACCCAGCAGAGCTTCGAGGACCTCGCCCTCGCCAACGGCTGCCAGCTCGTCGACGACGACGGCACCCCCGCCCTCGACTCCCCCGCCTGCCGCACCGCCTTCGCCGCCTACGACGAACTGGGCGGAAAGCACGGCGCCCCCGGCACCCAGACCGTGGACTCCACCCGGGCCACCTACTTCTCCGGCAAGTCCTCCATGATGGTCTGGTCCTCGTTCCTCCTGGACGAGCTGGCCGGCCTGCGCTCCGACGCGCTGCCCAGCTGCGCCGCGTGCAAGGACGACCCCGGGTTCCTCGCCCGCAACACGGGAATCGTCACCTCCCTCCAGGGTCCCGACGGCAAGGAACCCGCCCAGTTCGGCGAGATCACCTCCTGGGCGGTCACCAAGACCGCCGAGACCGGCGCCTCCGCCACGTTCATCGAGTACATGATGGACAAGGGGTACGAGGACTGGTTCGGCATGGCCCCCGAGGGCAAGATCCCGGTCCGCACCGGCACCGCCACCGACCCCGGTGCCTTCCAGAAGGCCTGGCGCGCCAGCGTCATGGGGGTCGACAAGCGCGAGTCCATGCAGAAGGCCTACCCCTCCGAACTCCTCGACCGCCTCGTCTCCGGAGTCGGCGACATGAAGCGGTGGGGCCTCGCCCAGGGCCAGGGCGCCCTCGTCGGCGCCACCAACGGCGAACTGCCCGTCGCCAAGGCCATCGGAGCGATGACCAGCGGCCAGTCCTCACCCGACGAGGCAGCCGAGGAAGCCAACGACGAAGTGGCAGCCCTCCAGAAGTCCCTCCAGTAGCCCCACGGCCGCTCTCCCCCCGAGGTAACCGACCCATGAGTACGAAAACCAGCGGCGCGACGGTGCGCCGCGGCAGCCCACGGACCACCAGCAGCCGGGAGAACCGCGCGGGCCTCGCCTTCGTGACCCCGACCTTCCTGGTCGTCCTGGTCGTGGTGATCCTGCCGATCCTGTGGACCGTGCTGCTCGCCTTCCAGAACGCCAAGCTCGTCGACATCCAGGAGAACGGCCTCTTCGGCCACTGGACCCTGGACAACTTCCAGCAGGTCTTCGGGTCGCCCGGCTTCTGGAGCAGCCTCGGCACCACGCTGCTCTACACGGTCGGCGCCACCGCCGGCTCCATCGTGCTCGGGCTGGTCGCCGCCCTCGCCCTGCGCAAGCCGTTCCGGGGCCGCGGCATCCTGCGCGCCTCGATGCTTCTGCCGTACGTCGCACCGGTCGTCGCCGTCTCCTTCGTCTGGGAGGTGGCCCTCAGCCCGCAGTACGGCATCGTCAACGAGTGGGGAAGCAAGCTCCTCGGATGGGACGACCCCATCGCCTTCCTCTCCACCCGCTCCTACGAAGTCAGCCTGCTCGGGGCCCACTTCGACATACCGCTGGCGCTGCTCACGGTCATCGCCTTCGAGTCCTGGCGCTACTTCCCGTTCGCCTTCCTCTTCATGCTCGCCCGCCTCCAGGCGGTCCCGGACAGCCTGGAGGAGGCCGCCACGGTCGACGGCGCCACCATCTCGCAGCGCTTCCGCCACATCCTGCTGCCGCAGATGATGCCCGTCATCGCCCTGCTGTCCGTCCTGCGCTTCATCATGACGTTCAACAAGTTCGACGACATCTACCTGCTCACAGGCGGCGGTTCGGGCACGGACGTCGTCGCGGTCCGCGTGTACGACTTCCTCACCTCCCGCTTCGACGTCGGCGCTGCCTCCGCCCAGGCACTGATCCTCGCCCTCGTCCTCATGGTCCTGCTGGGCCTCTACTTCATGTTCTTCGGCAAGAAGGTCCAGGAGGAGTCGGCATGACCCACGCCCCGTCCGTGACACGGCCGCAGCCCACCCGGCCCACCGGCGCCGCCACCCCCGCCCCGCGCCGGGCGCGCATGAGCCGCGCCCAGTTCGAGGACCGGTTCTTCGGCATCGCCCGCTGGGTCGTGATCGCCTTCCTCGCCGTGATCACGATCGTGCCCTTCTACTACATGCTGCTGCTGTCGGTGAAGCCCATCGACTCGCTCCTGGTGGACCCCGGAAACCTCTGGGTCTCCTCGAAGGACTTCACCCTCGACACCTACCGCAGCGTCCTGAAGTCCACCGAGGACGGCGGCCAGGGCTTCCTCGGGATGCTCGGCAACTCCGCCCTGGTGGCCCTCGCCACCGTCGCCCTGACCCTGGCCGCCGCCGTCCCCGGCGCGTACGCCGTCAGCCGCCTCAAGTTCTTCGGCAGCCGGCACGTCAGCGCCCTGTTCCTGGCCGTCTACCTCTTCCCGGCCACCCTGCTCGCCGTCCCGCTCTTCGTGATGTTCGCGAAGATGGGGCTCTCCGGCAGCCTCGTCGGACTCGCCATCGTCTACATCGCGCAGACGGTCCCGGTCTCGATCTACATGATGAAGAACTACTTCGTCACCATCCCGTTCTCCGTCGAGGAAGCCGCCGCCATCGACGGCGCCTCCCGCCTCCAGACCGTGCGCAAGGTGATCCTGCCGCTCGCCCTGCCCACCCTGATGGCGACCGGGCTCTACGTTTTCATGATCGCCTGGAACGAGTTCCTCTTCGCGCTCCTCTTCCTCGCCGCCGACCCGGACAAGTGGACGGTCTCCCTCGGCCTCCAGCAGCTCGCCAACGGCATCGAGGTCTCCAAGACGGTCCTGATGGCCGGTTCGGTCATCCTCACCATCCCCGTGGTAATCCTTTTCTTCGCCTCCGAGCGGCTCCTCACCGAGGGACTGACCAGCGGCGCGGACAAGGGCTGACAACCTGACACCGAGCGGATCCGGCTGACGCCGGGTCACTGGTGGCCGCGCCCGGGGGGAGGCGCGGCCGTACGGCCGGCCCGCGGGGGCACGAGAGACGGGACGAGGACGGCGACGATGGCAGGAAACCAGGCGAGCGCGGGACACCTGCTGCGGCTCATCCGCAGCGGCGAGGCCACCACGCGGGGGGAGCTCCAACAGGCCACCGGCCTCTCCCGCTCCACCGTCGGGCACCGCCTCGACCAGCTCTTCAAAGCCGGCTGGCTGCGCGGCGCGACCGGCACCTCCACCGGCGGACGCCCCTCCGCGCGGCTGGAGTTCGACCCCACGCACGCCGTGGTGCTCGTCGCCGACCTGGAGACGCGGCACGGCCGTGCCGCCGTGGTCGACCTGTCCGGGAAGGTCCTCGCCGAACGCACCGGGAGCCTGGTCATCGCGGACGGCCCCGACGCCGTACTCGACCGGCTCGCCCGCTGGTTCGGCCCGCTCCTGGAGGAGGCGCGGACCGCTCCGGACCGGGTCTGCGGCGTCGGCCTCTCCGTGCCGGGACCCGTCGACTGGGAGAGCGCCCAGGTCGTCCAGCCGCCGATCATGCCCGGCTGGGACCGCTTCCCGGTCCGCGAGCGGATGCGCGCCGCGCTCGCCGCGCACCTCGGCCCGACCGCCTTCGGCCCGACCGCTCTGAGCCCGGACGCGCACGCGGACCAGCTCCCCGTCTACGTCGACAACGACGCCAACCTCATGGCGCTGGCCGAACAGCGCGAGAACTACGCCGACTGCGGCGCGTTCGTCCTGGTGAAGGCGTCCACCGGCATCGGCGCGGGCATGGTCGTGGGCGGCGAGATGTACCGGGGCATCGACGGCGGCGCCGGCGACATCGGCCACATCCGCCTGCACGACCGGCCCGACGCGCTCTGCATGTGCGGCTCCTACGGCTGCCTCGCCGCCGTGGCCAGCGGCCGGGCCATCGCCGAACAACTCACCGCGGCCGGCGTTCCCACCGCCTCCGGCTCCGACGTACGCCGTCACCTCGCCGCCGGCCAGCCCGACGCCCTCCGGCTCGCCCGCGCCGCCGGACAGCGCGTCGGCGAAGTACTCGTCACCGTGGTCACCCTCCTCAACCCGGGCGTCCTGATGCTCGGCGGCGACCTGGCCAGCACCCCGTTCCTCACCGGGGTGCGCGAACTCCTCTACCAGCGGGCGATGCCCCGCACCACCGCCCACCTCCAGGTGGTCACCACCTCGCTCGGCGACCGCGCGGCCCTCGCCGGGGCCGCCGTCATGGTCGTCGATCGCCTCTACGACCCCGACCGCGCCGACGCCCGCCTGGGCCGCGTCTGACCATGCGCGTCGGATCACGTCGGATCGCCCGGATCACCCGGATCCGACCGCCCGAGGCGCGCGGCCGGACCCGACCCGGCCGCGCGCGTCCGAGCCCGCACGCCTATCGCCCCGAGCCCACACGCCTTTTCGCCCAGCACCCGCACGCCTTTCGCCCCGCACCCCCGATGGAGAACGTCATGTCCCAGCCCCCCGCCACCAGCACCCCGACCGGCGCCTGGACGTACCCGCCGGTCCGCGTAGGCCTGGTCGGAGCGGGGCCGTGGGCCCGCACCATGCACGCCCGGATGCTGGCGGCCGGACCCGAGACCACCCTCACCGGCGTCTGGGCCCGCCGCCCGGAGGCCGCCGCCGAGGTCGCGGGCACGTACGGCAGCCACGCCGCCGGTTCCTTCGAGGAGCTGCTCGACGGCTGCGACGCGGTCGCCTTCGCCGTACCGCCCGCCGTACAGGCCGAACTCGCCCCCCGCGCCGCGAAGGCCGGCAAGGCGCTGCTGCTGGAGAAGCCGCTCGGCGCCGACCTCGCCGCCGCCCGCACGGTCGCCGACGCGGTCGCCGAGCACGGAGTTGTCTCGCAGCTCGTCCTCACCAAGCGTTACCACCCGACGACCCGCGCCTTCCTCGCGGAAGCGGCCGGCCGCGAGGTCTCCGGTGCCCGCTCCTGCTACCTCCACGGGGCCTTCCTCGGCGGCGAGTTCGCCACCTCGTGGCGTCTGGAGCACGGCGCGCTGCTCGACCTCGGCCCGCACCTGCTGGACCTGCTCGACAGCGCCGTCGCCCCGATCGTCTCCGTACGCGGGACCGGCGACCCCCGCCGCTGGATCGAGCTGACGTGCGAACACGAGAACGGTGCGGTTAGCCAGGCATCCCTCTCCGGCAGCGTCCGGCTCCCCCGCGCCCGGACCCGTATCGAACTCTTCGGCCCCGGTGAGGAACTGGTCTACGACACCGCCGGCATCGACCACGAGGAGTGCTGGCCGGTGCTCCGCCGCGAGTTCGCCGACGCCGTGCGCACCAGGACCGGCACCGGCATCGACGCCGCCCGAGGGCTGCGCATCCAGCAACTCCTCGAGCAGGCCCGGCCGCACGCCGCCTGACGGCCGATCGGAGGAGACTCTGCCGGGCGTCGACGACCGGCTCCGCAGTTGGGGGGCGAGAGAGAGGCGGAGGAGGAGTTTCCGGAGGCGGGCAGTGACCCCGGCGGCCCGCCTCGATGGCTCCGACCGCGGGGCGGAGGCGCCTACGCGCACTTCGTGGGGTCGGCGCCGCCACCGGCAGCACCGTGTCCGACACCTCTCCAGAACGCCCCACCGGGGTCCCACTCGGTGGGGCCTCTGCGCGGCTCGCCTCTCACGCCGCCCCCACAGACCATGCGGACACCCCTCGGACCAC
The DNA here is from genome assembly GCF_042728795.1 of Streptomyces sp. NPDC060184. NCBI lineage: Bacteria > Bacillati > Actinomycetota > Actinomycetes > Kitasatosporales > Streptomycetaceae > Streptomyces > Streptomyces sp. NPDC060184. Next base: position 30,461 of record NZ_JBHWYX010000043.1, on the reverse strand, counting down.
GAGGACCTGACCGGGAGGCTGCGCCTCTCCTCCATCGCGTCAACTGGACTTCGCCGGAAGGCCTTTACAACACGTGACAGGTGGCGCTCAAGGAGGGTCCGAACACCCGGACCGAAGCGTCTCCCGGACCGTCGAAGCGGAATCGCAAGGTGTTCGCTGGTGTCTCGCTCACCCGGGGCATCTCATCCCACTCCTTTGCGGCGTCGCACGATTTCCCGCGCCAACTGCCAGGTGGTTGCCACCTGCACAGAACAAGCAAGGCCAACCAACCAGGCGGACTCGCCGGACATATACGCCTGAACACCGCCCGTGAGAAGCATGGCACTGACCAGAACCGCCAAGACCGCGAGCGACAAGCTGAAGCGACTCATCACACGCGAATTATCGCGACCGCTCCCTCTCCCCGCCCAGATCCACGGCCGGCCAGATCAGGACCAACTCTGCCTCGCAGGCGCCTACGGTCAGGCGGTCGGACGGTCAGGCGGTCAGGCGGTCAGGCGGTCAGGCGGTCAGGCGGTCAGCCGAAGATGACCTCAACGTCTTTGTTCAAGCAGAACTTCATAACGGTGACCAGCTGGCAGGCGTCATCGACAGGTCGCCCGAGAACGGGGGTGCTGCCATCGCGTTGGCGCTCGTCAATGATTGCTTCCAGGCGGGGCAGCATGGCCGCGCATTGGGCGGGCGTGAGGTTCGGGCCGGCGTCATCCGGATGGTTGAGCAGGGGTGCCAGCGTTGTGGAGACGCTGGTCCACAAGCGGTCTCCGCCGAAGCCGTACATCTCCGCGAGGACGAACCCCTCGGCCTGGGCCAGCCACGTCCTGAACATGCTGAAGCCGGTGTAGGACCAGGAGATGTCCGGGCTGGTCACATCGCCGTCTCCAGGGAAGAGCACGAGCCCCATCCTGCCCTCCTGGCTTGTCCAGTGCTCAGGATCTGTTGTGGGGAGCGCGTCGGCAACCGAAATGATCTCTCGCAAGGTTGGTGTGATCACGGCGGCGGAGTCGTCCTGGGTGACCCATTCGCCGGGCTGGCCCCGGGGCGCCTTCGGCAAGTTGGTGACCACAGTGCGCTGAGAGGAAGCCCGACGCGCCGCTCCGGGGTCGACCCTGGCAGCTCTCGCTGGAGGATCGGGTGCTGCTCGTCGTGGCCTGCTGGCGCACAAACTTGACGTTGCACCACCCTGGTTCACAGTTCGGGGCTCGAAGTGGGCCGCTGATCGAGTCATCGACCGTCCGCGACCGTTGCTGGCGCCACAGCCCAGCGGCGCTTCGCGAAGAACGCCGCCTTCCACTGGTTCACCTCCGCTGGCGCGGAGAGCACACTGCGCGGTCATCCGTGGTCGAGGGCGCCCTCTTGCCGCCCTCGGCGATCAGGAGTAGCGGATGGCGGTGCCGTATCCCTGATACACCGTCAGGGTCTCGATTGACTCACCAGACAGAAAGCCGATCCGTGTGTAGGTGTTCGACACGGTGACAAAACGCACCCCGATGACCGCGTCAGCCCCCTGCTCCCTCGCCGTGGCCTCAAGACCGGAGTAGGCCTCGGTCAGACTTTGGGCCTGATCACCCCAGATCATCCAACTCAACGCTATGTCGCGCCCCGTCATCGGCGAATCAGTCGTGGTCATGTGCACTCGACGACCCCCTCCTCGATCGCCTCAGTCTGGCGGAACGGCCGACCACCGTGCACCCCCAATCCGAGCCACTTCAGAACTTCATCACCGGGTGGCACCGCGGGCGCGGGCTCGGCCTCAACTCGCCCTCGATGTTCAGCTTCAGCCGCGTCCGGGTGACCGGGTCGCACGCTCCGTCGGCGCAGTGCGCATACCGTTGCGCACCCTCCGGCGGCAGACCGGCTGCGGCTTCCTCCTCGACACGCCTCTACGGGTCCGTGTAAGGCCTGTGGCCACCCAGTTGGCGATAGCGGCATCCGCCCGTGCACGGCCGCGTCCGTACCCACCAGAGGCCGCCTGGAGGCCGCGCGGAACGCCGCCGCCGGGTCCGGAAGCTCACCCGCATCCAGACGGTGCGCGTACACCGCCGCAGCCAAGTTCACCGCAGCACCCCCGAGATCCAGGTACACCTTCAGATCCCGCTCGACCCAACCCGCGTCCAGAGCGGCAGCCACCAGGCCCACCAACTGTCCACACTGCCGGGCACCCGGCGGACGACCACGGAAGTCGAGCGCGGCCACCAGAGACTCCGCCAGCGAGTGCAGAGCCGAAGGGCCAACGGGGGTTGGCCCTCCCCGGCCGATGTACCGCTCGCGGCACCTCGGTCACCCTCTTCCCCGAAGGAGAAACCGCCACCGCCTCCGTCGTCCACCACGGCGTGGACCGCAGGCGACGGCGAGACCGACGCGGGGGGGAAGAGGTCGGTTCACCTCCGCTCGCGCGGAGAGCATCCAGGGATCTTGGCGGCGGTCGCGTTCCAGACCGGCTCACCTCCGCTCGCGCGGAGAGCACTCCCGCATCATCCGCGTCACCGCCACCAAGGTCGGTTCACCTCCGCTCGCGCGGAGAGCACGGCGCCCGCGGCAGCGGCGGGCTCCGTCGGCGCGGTTCACCTCCGCTCGCGCGGAGAGCACCCTTCGCGACCTGCCCCCTTCCAACCGCTTTGCAGTTTCTTTGCCGAGCTTCGTCGCCCATATCTTGCGCCCCTGTGATGGTCGCGCAGCGAGTGTATGGCTCGCCTCTCACATAGTTGGCCAGTTGGGCTACTTGGAGCAGTCCTCAGTGAGGGGCTGTCTCTGCGCTCAGGCTGAAGCACGACGGAGCCGGGTCCTCACCGGGCGAGCGGAGGTGAGCGGCCAGGCACTTAGGACGACCAGTCTTGGAGCTCTCAGGGGACCACGAGGACTTGCTCCGTCGCCTCCTGTACCTGGACGACGGACCGCCCCCGAGGAACCGGGACGGCGCTGGCGAGTCCCGTACGGACAACAGGGGCTACGTGCCGCGGCGGCAAGGCGGCGAGGGGCCGGGGCTGTTCAACCCGATCGTGCGGTCATGCCCGTAGGGGGGTCCGGCCTGCCCGTGTCGCCTCAACACAGGGGCAGTTGGAGTGTCCCCCTTGTTCTGCAGGCATCCCCGGCAGCGCTGCGCGGTCGACCTGCTGACGCCCGCCCGAGTGGCGATGCCGACCGCACGTGCGAAACATTCCCCGGTCACACATGCCGTTCGGGGATCGTCGGAAGAACCGCCTCGGCGATGTCGAGGAGTGCGCGGTCGTCCGGGAACGCTCCGGACTCGCTCCACACGGTGATGTCGTAGTAGCCACCCCGGTCTTTCCCGTCGAAGGCGACGGACAGCGATCTGGCGAGGGGGCCTTGCTCGACGGGTCCGCCGGACCCACCATCGCTCCCGAGATTGATCTCGAACGCCATGGTGTGCTGCGAGGAGAGAACCGCGGGCCGGCCCATGACCGACAGCGTCTTGATGTCCGTCTCCTCCCCGAATTCCATCAACTTCACGTACTGGGCGATCGAAAGCTCGTTGTACGTGGCCGAGACGTTCACCGTGTAGGTGTCGAACTGCACCTCGGCCTCGGGTTGGGCGACCTTCCCGTCGGTCAGGAGAGCGGTGTTGCTGCTGCCGGATGCCACGGTCGCGATCTCCGTGGGCGTTCCGAGCAGCTTGGCCAGGTCTGGCCTGTTGAGCGCCGTGCACAACTGGTCGGCGGTGACGGCCTGGGGCGTCTCCTTGTAGGCGCTCGGCAGTTCCTCGTCTCCCCCGCTCTGACACGAGGCGGCCTGGGGCGTGCTGTTGTCGTCGGTGGGCATCAGATGCGGACCCAGCCACACCGCGACCCCGAGCGCCGCGAACACGCCGAAGGCCGCGGCGGCCTGACCCCACGCGTTGGGCTCCTTCTCCGGAGGGGCCGGGGCGGGGACCTGCCCCACCAGAGCCCGCGGCTGCGGGCTCTGGTGGGGCTGCGGCTGCGGCTGCGGCTGCGGCTGCGGCTGCGGCTGCGGCTGCGGCTGGACGATAGCGTCGGAGACGGCCCCGTCCCCATGAACTGCCGGGTTCGGGTTCCGACGTGCGCGGAGGGCCCGTACCACCGTGTGGACACGCAGCGCGGTGAACACCAGGAACGCCATGCCGATCGCGGCCGGCCCCCATTCCTCCTCGCTGACGGCGAGAAACATGATGCGTACGCCGAAGACCGACCCGACCACGATGAGCAGGGGCTCACGGACCCAGAAGGGTAGGAGGCGAAGGAGGAAGCCGAGCATCTGGCGATCTCACCAGGACAAGATCGTGTTCGCTATGACGGAAGCCACAGTTCCGGCCCGGGACTGCGCTTCTCTGCGGGCCGTTCCGCTCGGCCGTCGATCGGGCGCCAAGTCGACGGGGTCGCTCTCCACGCAAATCCCGCTCCTGCTAATCGAGTTAGCGGCTCTCCCGGGGGGATCTCGCCATGACCGGAGCCGGGCCGACGGGCGTCGCGCATCCCCCGCGAGAGCTACCCGGACCGTCCCTGCGCGGGTGATTCGCGCGGCCCTGCGGATTTCTAGCGTGGTCGTCGGAGCGGTCGCCGTGGGAGCGACCGTCGCCCCAGGGAGGTCACGATGGAAAGCACACCGTCCACCGCACAGCACGACGACGCAGCATCCCGTACGGACAAGGACGGTGACGGGCGGGGTAGCCGTGTCGGCCGGGTCGTCCGCTCTCCGCTGGGCTGGATGCTGACGGGCATGGCGGGTGTCGGCGTGGTCTCGGCGCTGACCGCGACCGGCCCCGGTCCGGTACCGGTTCTCGGCGCGGTCGCCGCGGTCGCCGTGTACGGGGTGGTGATGCGCCGGGTCGCGGGACGTTCCGTACCCGAGGTCGCCCGGCAGGGAGCCGGCCGGGAGGCGCTGCGCGGCGGCGCGGTCGGGCTGGTCTTCGTCCTGGTCTCCACTCTCCTCATCACGGCGTTCGGGGGCTACTCGTTCTCCTGGGCGGGCAAGGGCTTCCTCGTCGTCACCCTCTCCGCGGTGATGGTGCAGACCGGCGCCGCGGTCACCGAGGAGCTGATGTTCCGCGGGTTCGCCCTCCAGGCGCTGGAAGCTCGGTGGGGCAGCCGGGCCGCCCTCGTGATCACCGGGCTGTTCTTCGGCGTCGCCCACCTCGGTGCTCCGGGAGCGAGCGTGTGGAGTGGGCTCGCCATCGCCGTGGAGGCGGGGGTGATGCTCGGGGCCGCGTTCCTGTGGCGGCGTAGCATCTGGTTCGTCGTGGGTCTGCACTTCGCCTGGAACACCGCCGAGCAGCTGCTCGGCATCCCGGTCTCCGGGCAGACTCCCCAGGGCCTGTTCACGGTCGACACCCATGGATCCGCCCTGCTCAACGGCGGCGCCTTCGGTCTGGAGACGTCGATCGTGCCCATCCTCATCAGCGTACTGCTCACCGTTCCGATGCTGGTCCTCGCCGGCCGGAGCGGTGGTCTGCGGCGCCGGCGTCCCGGCCGACGCTGAGAGGAACCGGCTCTGCGGGGACACCGGAGCAAGAAGCAAGAGAAGAGAGGCGAACACGCGCATGGTGGACCGTCAGTTGCGGTTCTTCGCACCTTGGTTGCGGGCAACGATCTCTCGGTGGAGGGAGCAGGACACCTTCCTCACGGATGGGGCCCTTGCCCTGGCGCTCGCTCTGCTGGCCTTCGTGCCGACGCTCTCGGGCATCGGAGCCCAGATCGGCGATCTGCCCGAACGACCGGCGAACGGCTTGAGTTGCGGGCTGATCCTGGCCCAGACCTTGCCGCTCGCGGCGCGCCGCCGCCTGCCCGCGAGCTGTCTCGCGGTCGTCGCCGTCGCGTGCGCCCTGCACCAGGCCCTGGGTTTCACGACCACGTTCGCCAGCGTGGGCCTGTATCTGGCGCTGTACTCGGCCGGAGCCCACCTGGTCCGCTTCCGCCGGGGCTCGGCGGGCGTGGCGAGCGCGGGTTACGCGGTGCTGACGGTCGTCCTGCACCGGCTCGGCTCACCTGGTGACGTGACGGACTATCTCGCGTTCTACCTGGTGCTGGCCGTGGTGTGGCTGGCGGGGAGCGGCGTACGCAGACGGCGCGCGGAGGAGGCGGAGCGGCGGCGGCTGGCCGGTGAGGTGGCCACGGCCGCCGAGCGGGCGCGGATCGCCCGGGAATTGCACGACGTGGTCACCCACCATGTGACGGCCATGGTGGTGCAGGCGGACGCCGCGCAGTTCCTGATCGCGTCGGCGCCGGAACGCGCCACCGCGGGAATGGCATCCGTCAGCGACACCGGACGCCGCGCCCTGACGGAACTGCGTTATCTGCTCGGCGTGTTGGAGGCAACGGGCGAGTCCGCGACCACCGGCCCAGCGAATACCGGGTCGGTGACCGCGAGCCCCACGACCGGCGCCCCCGGCCGGGAGGGCTCCGCGTACGGGAACCGGGGCCCTGCCCTCGGCCGGCTGGAAGACCTCGTCGAGCAGGCCCGCAGCTCGGGTCAGCCGGTGGAGTTCAGCGAGCGGGGTGAGCGGCGGCCCCGGAACGTGGACGTGGAGCTGGCCGCGTACCGGGTGGTGCAGGAAGCGCTCACCAACGCGATGAAGTACGCGGCCGGGCAGCCTACTCGGGTCCTGGTCCGGCACGGCGGGGACCGCGTCGAGATCGGGGTGATCACCGACGGCCCCGTTCCCGTCGCCCCGACTGCCGCCCCGACTACCTCTCCACCGGCCGCCGTACCGGCCCGCCGTGAGCCGGGGCCCGAGGGTGGACGAGGGCTGATGGGGCTACGGACACGGGTACGGATGCTCGACGGTGAGCTGGAGGCCGGACCCCGGCCGGAGGGCGGATTCGAGGTCCGTGCCACGATTCCCTCCGTGCCCGTGCCCGGGCCCGAGCCCGTTCGAGAGTGACCGGAGAAGCCCTGTGAGCGATGCGCCCCCACCGATCCGCGTGCTCGTCTGCGACGACCAGGAACTGGTGCGGACCGGCTACGTCACCATCTTCTCGGCCCAGCCCGACATCGAGGTCGTCGGCGAGGCCGAGAACGGGCACGCGGCGGTCGAGGCGGCACGGCGGCTTCGCCCGGACGTGGTGGTGATGGACATCCGGATGCCCCTGCTCGACGGCATCGAGGCGACCCGCCGACTCGCCGGACCCGACTCCGGACCCGATTCCGGCACAGGAACCGATTCCGGCACCGGACCCGGCTCCGGGAAACCGCCGAAGGTGCTGGTCGTCACCACCTTCAACGTCGACGCCCATGTCTACGACGCGCTGCGCGCCGGTGCCAGCGGCTTCCTCCTCAAGGACGCACCGCCCGCGGAACTGGTCAACGGCATCAGGACCGTTGCCCGCGGCGAGGCCCTGCTGGCCCCCGCCGTCACCCGGCATCTCATCGGCCATTACGCCGAGCACCTGCGCCCCTCCGACACCTCCCGGCCGGCCGGGCAGGACATCGTCCGCGCGTTGACGCCCCGCGAACTGGATGTGCTCCGCCAGATGGCCGAAGGGTTGTCGAACGCGGAGATCGCGGCGGCGCTGTACATCACCCCCGAGACGGTGAAGACCTACGTCTCGCGGATTCTGGCCAAGCTCGCCCTGCGCGACCGAGTCCAGGCGGTCGTCCTCGCCTACCGGGCCGGGCTGGTCTCCGGCGCGCCGTGAACCGACGGGCCGGAACCGGTACCGCCGCCCTCACCTGCGAAGCACAGCTACTCCCCCGTTGCCGACTGCATGGCTCCGCAAGAGGGCCTCCCGCCTTCGGGCCCGCCTTCGGGGATCGGGAAACTGCCGGAGGACCACCCTCTGACGAACACCGGCCGGCCAACTCCTGACAGCGGTCCCTGCCAGGCGTCACTGCGACGAGGAGTCGGGATTCGCCTTCAGAACAGCCTGTAGCTCCGCGAAGCGTCGGCCCTGAAAGGTTCCCGCGGCCAGCTCGCTCAGCGCATAGGCCGTGGTCGTGAAGCCGTCTCCGTGACGGAACTCCGCACCCCACGCACCAAGCCGGACCGAAGCCACCTCGTCCAGCCCCAGGCGGTGGGTCCCCCACGGGTTGACCGCCACGATCCCGTCAGGGCCGACCTCGAGCCGGACCCTGAGGATCGCCCACCAGAAGAACAACGCGACACCGACGGCCAGCCCCGACCACAGGCCGGCCGTCCGTGCCGTCTCGGCTCCCGGAGAGGAAACCCACCCCGCCCACCCGAAGAGCGCCTTCACCCCCACGACAGCCGGGATCGCATGGCCCGCCACGCGAGCTGCCCCACCCACCCGCCACACCGACACCGGGGCCCCACCCTGGTCATCCATGCCCTCATGGTGAACCACACGCTTGACCAAAGACATGGGGCCCCGCACGTGTCCGTCAGCCGATGTGCGGCGACGGGCTCGCCCCCGGCGTGGGCTGCCGCAGTACGGCGACCTCCCGGGGCCGCAGCACGAGTTCCTCGCCGGACGGCGGTCCCACGAGCACCTCGCCGGTCACTCCGGGCAGGGGGACGGGCGCGTCGCCGTGGTTGACCAGGAAGACGTAGCGGGCGGAGCTGTCGTGTCGTACGACCTGCTCGACCGTTCCCCGGGCCGCCTCGGGCAGTTCGCCCGTCACTCCGGCCGGGGCGAGCAGCCGGGGAAGCAGTGCGGCGAGGCCGTCGATGCCCAGGCGGGTGGAGACGTACGTCGCCGAGCCCCTGTCCGCGGGGCGGCGGCGGGTGACGGCTGGGCGACCGGCGTACGTTCCGGTGCGGTAGCGGGCGAGGGTTTCCACGTCGGGGCCGGTGATGTCGATCCGGTCGGTCCACAGTGTGCCGGTCGTGGCGCGTCCGCCGCCGGGTACGGCATCGCCTTCCCACGCAGGGGCCCCGCACGGATCGGAGCCACCCGTTTCGCCCGAGGCCCCGTCCGCGCCGGAGCCGCCGTCGAGGTCCACCTCGACCGTGTCCCCGTCGAGCAGGGGGCCGAACTCCTCGATGCGGATGCCGAGCAGGTCGCGCAGGGCACCGGGGTGGCCGCCGAGCCAGATGTGGTCGTTCTCGTCGACGACGCCGGAGAAGTAGGTGGTGACGAGGTGCCCGCCGCCTTCGACGTAGCGGGTGAGCTCCTTGGCGAGTGCCTGCGGCACGACGTGCAGGACCGGGGCGATCACGACGTCGTACGGGGCGAGACCGGTGCGGTGCGCGGGTACGACGTCGGCGCGGACGCCGAGGCTCAGCAGCGCGGAGTACCAGTCGAGGGCCTCGCGGTGGTAGTCGAGGAGGGAGGTGGGGTGCGAGTCCTGCTCACTGGCCCACCAGGAGTCCCAGTCGAAGAGGATGGCCACCCGGGCGGGTTCGCGCTCGCTCCCGGCGAGAGGTGCGAGCGCCTCAAGGGTGCGCCCCAACTCCACGACGTCACGGAAGACTTGGCTGTCGGCTCCGGCGTGCGGAACCATCGCCGAGTGGTACTTCTCGGCACCGGCCGCGGACTGGCGCCACTGGAAGAAGCAGACGGCGTCGGCGCCGTGGGCGACGTGCAGCAGCGAGTCGCGCGCCAACTCGCCAGCTCTCTTGGGCAGATTGATGGGCTGCCAGTTGACCGCGCTGGTGGAGTGCTCCATGAGGAACCACGGGAGGTGGCCCGCGATTCCGCTGGTCAGGTTGGCGCAGAAGGAGAGTTCGTCGCGGCTGCGGGGTCCGGTGGTGGCGTAGTGGTCGTTGGAGACGAAGTCGACCGCGTCGGCCCAGTCGGCGTAGTCCATGCCCTTCATTCCGCTCATCACCATGAAGTTGCTGGTGACGGGGGTGCCGGGGGTGATCTCGCCGAGGATCTGGCGCTCGGCGAGCAGGTACTCCTTCAAGGTGTCCGAGGAGAACCGCTTGAAGTCGAGCTGCTGGGTCGGGTTGGGGTGCGAGGCCGCCAGGCGCGGTGGCAGGACCTGCTGCCAGTCGCTGTAGCGCTGGGACCAGAAGTGGGTGCCCCAGGCGTGGTTGAGGGCGTCGAGCGTGGTGTAGCGGCGGCGGAGCCAGTCCCGGAAGGCGCGGGCCGCGTCGTCGGAGTAGTCGTAGACGTTGTGGCAGCCCAGCTCGTTGCTGACGTGCCAGGCGACGAGGGCCGGGTGGTCCGCGTAGCGGGCCGCCATCTCCCGTACGAGGCGCAGTGCGTGGCTCCGGAAGACCGGCGAGGTGGGGCGCCAGTGCTGTCGCGCGCCGGGCCACACGGTCTCGCCGGTGGCGGTGACCGGGAGGATCTCCGGGTGCGCGGTGGTCAGCCACGGGGGCGGGGACGCGGTGGCGGTGGCGAGGTCGACGCCGATGCCACCGGCGTGCAGCAGGTCCATGACCTCGTCGAGCCAGTCGAAGTCCCAGCTGTCCTGCGTGGGTTGGAGCCTGGCCCAGGAGAAGATCGCCAGCGAGACGACGTTCACCCCGGCCTCGCGCATCAGCCGGACGTCCTCCTCCCACACCTCCCGCGGCCACTGCTCGGGGTTGTAGTCGGCGCCGTAGCCGAGCCGACTGGTGCCGTCGGGGCCCTTCGCGTACGGGAAACGGGTGATGCGGGGGGAGGTCATGCGCGTCCTTCCACAGGCCGGGGTTGAGAAGAGGTGACGTGGTCGGCCTCGGGTGCTACTTCTCGACGGTGAAGCCCTGCTCGTTGCCGTAGGCGAGCGACTTGTCCTGCCACGACTTCAGCCCGTCCGACAGCTTGGTCGAGGAGATGTACGCCTTGCCGACGGTGTCGTTGAAGATCGAGTTGGCGTACACCTGGTACGGCAGGTAGCTCCATCCGCTGGGCACGCTCTTCGCGGAGGCGGCGAAGATCTCGTTGGCCTTCTGGCCGCCGAAGTACGGGAACGCGGTGTCCTGGAACTCCTTGGAGTTCAGGTCCGCGGTGGTCGCCGGGAACGCGCCGTCGGCGACGCGGGTCTGCACGCCCGCACCGGAGTTGGCGTACTCGACGAACGCGTAGGCGAGTTCCTTGTTCTCGCCCTGCGCGGGCAGGGCCAGCGAGCTGCCGCCGTTCTCGGCGCTGGCGTTCGCACCCTTCTCCCACTGCGGCAGCGGGGCGACGCGCCAGTCACCGGCGGCGTCCTTCACGCCGGAGGCGAAGTTGGCGGGCATCCAGGCGCCGATCGGGAGGGTCGCGATGGTCCCGTCGCCCAGGCCCTTGTACCAGTCGTCGCTCCAGCCCGCGATGGGCGAGACGAGCTTCTCGTCGATCAGCTTCTGCCAGGTGTCGGTGTACTTGACGGCGCCCGCGTCGGTGAAGTCGATGCCGACCTTCGTGCCGTCGACCTTGTACGGGTGCGAACCGGCCTGCCAGAGAAGGCTGGTGGTCAGACCGGCGTCGCCGAGGTCGCTGGTGATGTACGCCTTCGGGTTCGCCTTGTGCAGGGCGCGGGCGGCCTCGACGTACTCGTCCCAGGTCGTCGGCACCGCGATCTTGTACTCGTCGAAGACCTTCTTGTTGTAGAAGAGCGCCATCGGCCCGGAGTCCATCGGCAGGCCCCACACACCGCCGCCGGTCGTCACCGAGTTCCAGGGTCCGGGCGAGTACGAGTCGGCCAGCTTGTCGGCGCCGTACGCCTTGAGGTCGGCGACCTCCTTCGTCAGGGCGTACTGGCCGAGCGCGTAGTACTCCAGCTGGGCGACGTCGGGGACGCCCTTCTTCGCCGAGATGGCGTTGGACAGCGCCTTGTACTCGTCGTTGTTGGTGCCCGCGTTGACCAGCTTGATGTCGACCTTCGGGTACTTCTTCTCGAAGTCCTCGGCGACCTGCTTCAGGGTGGGCTCCCAGGCCCACACCGTGACGGTGCCGCCCTTCTGCAGCGCGGCCTGGATGTCGGACGAACCCACCTGCTTCTGGCCGGAGTCGTCGTCGGAGCCACCGCAGGCGGTCGCCCCCAGGGCCAGGGCGCAGACGAGACCGAGGCCGCGCAACAGGCGGCGGGAGTGCTGGGACATGGCGGTATTTCCACTTCCTCGTGGGTCGACATGGCGTGCGGACGGTGAGAGGGGGCCGGGCGGCACCCGCGCGACGTGCGCGCGTGCGTTGCCCGGGGCTATTCCTTGACGCTTCCGGCGGCGAGCCCGGACTGCCAGTACTTCTGGAGCAGCAGGAAGGCGGCGATCAGCGGCACGATGGTGAGCAGCGAGCCGGTGACGACCAGGTTGAAGACGGCCTCGCCGCCGGCCGTGGCGGCCTGTTTGTTCCAGGCGTCCAGGCCGAGGGTCAGCGGGTACCAGTCGGGGTCCTTCAGCATGATCAGCGGCAGGAAGTAGTTGTTCCAGGTCGCGACCGTGGTGAAGAGGAGCACGGTGACGGTGCCCGGGGCGAGCAGCGGCAGTGCGACCTGGAAGAAGGTGCGCAGTTCGCCCGCTCCGTCGATGCGGGCCGCTTCCATCAGTTCGGCGGGTACCGCCTCGGTGGCGAACACCCACATCAGGTAGAGGCCGAACGGCGAGATCAGTGAGGGGATGATGACCGCCCACGGGGTGTCCGTCAGGCCGATCTTGCTGAACAGCAGGAAGGTCGGGACGGCGAGTGCGGTGGTCGGTACCGCGACCGCGCCGATGACGACAGCGAACACGGCGCGTTTGCCCGGGAACTGGAACTTGGCGAGCGCGTAGCCGCCGAGTACCGCCAGGAGGGTGGCGCCGCCCGCGCCGACGACGACGTACAGGAGGGTGTTGAGGAGCCAGCGGCCGAAGACCCCGTCCTGGTAGGTGAAGGTCTGGCTGAGGTTGTCCCACAGGGCGAAGTCGCCGTCGAACCAGAGCCCGAAGGAACGGGCCAGCCCTGTCTGGGACTTGGTGGCGCTGATGACCAGCCAGACCAGCGGCAGCAGGCTGTAGACGAGGACCACGCCCGTGACGGCGGTCAGCAGGACGCTGCGCCGGGGGCGGCCCGGGGTGTGGGCGCGGCGCGGGGCGCGCAGGCGCGGCGCGGCGGCACGCTGTGGAGTCGCGGTGGGTCGGGGGGTCTCGGTCGCACTGCTCGTCGTCATCACGTTCACGCTTCCTTGCGCATGCCGCGCAGTTGGACGACGTAGGCGACGACCATGGTGATCACGCCCATGACGATGGCGACCGTCGCCGAGTAGTTGTGCTGCTGGCCGGAGAAGGACAGCGAGTACGTGTAGTAGTTCGGGGTGTAGTCGGTGGTGATGGTGTTCGGCGCGAGCTTCTGCAGGATGGCGGGCTCGTTGAAGAGCTGGAAGCTGCCGATGACGGAGAAGATCGTCGCGATGACCAGGGCGCCCCGGATCGCGGGGAGTTTGATCGCGGCGACGACCCGCCACGGGCCGGCGCCGTCGATCTCGGCGGCCTCGTAGAGCGAGTGCGGGACCACGCGCAGCGCCGAGTAGAAGATCAGCATGTTGTAGCCGACGAACTCCCAGGTGACGATGTTGCCGATCGAGGCGAGGACCAGTTGGGAGGAGAGCGGGTCGGGCAGGTGCAGGCCGAACGCGTCGTTGATGTCGCCGACCAGGCCGAACCGGGGGCCGTACAGGAAGCCCCACATGAGGGTGGCGACGACGGCGGGGACGGCGTAGGGCAGGAAGACGGATATCCGGAAGAACTCCTTGCCGTACAGGCGGCCACTGTCGACGGCGAGCGCGACGAAGAGCGCGATGCCGAGCATGATCGGCACCTGGACCACGAGGAAGAGTCCGACGCGGGCGACTCCGTCCCAGAACTGCGGGTCTTGCAGCGCCTGTTGGTAGTTGTCGAAGCCGACGAACGTGGTGCCGCCGATCAACTGGGTGCGGAACAGGCTCAGATACACCGAGTATCCGATCGGCACCAGGAAGACCAGGGCGAAGACGAGCACGAAGGGGCCGATGAACCCCCATCCCGCCCATGAGCGGCGGGGCCGCGTCACCGGCGGTCCGGCCGGGCGGGCCCCTGTGGCCGCCGGCGGTTGCAGCGTCGTCATCTCGCGCCCCTCGCTCGTGCTTCACCGGACCGGAAAGGACGTTCACGCGCACGTTCCGGCAGGTGAACGGGCTCGCCCCGACGGCCCGACTGGCATTATGTTTACGTAAACATCCGGTGGCGGCATGTCTACACTGCCCCCAGATGGGCGGTCAAGAGCCGTACACGAAGGCGACATCCGATGAGGGAGACGGTGGACGAAGCAGGCGAACGCCCCCCGGGCGCAGACACGTTCCCGGCCGGACCGGCCCCCGGGGGCGGAAGTCCGAAGCGGCGCAGAACCGTCTCGATGGCGGATGTGGCCCGGGTCGCGGGGGTGTCCTCCCAGACGGTCTCCCGCGTCTCCAACGGCTTCCCCGGCGTCAACGAGGAGACCCGCGGGCAGGTCCTCGCCGCGATGAGGGACCTCGGTTACCGCCCCAACAGCGCGGCGCGCGCGCTCAAGCGCGGCGAGTTCCGCACCATCGGGGTCATCACCTTCACGCTCTCCACCACCGGCAACGTGCGGACCCTGGAGGCCATCGCGACCTCGGCCGCCCAGGAGGGGTACGCGGTCACCCTGCTGCCGGTCGCCGTCCCCACCCAGGACGAGGTGCGGGGCGCCTTCTCGCGTCTCGGTGAACTCGCCATCGACGCGGCCATCGTCATCATGGAGGTCCACCTCCTCGACGAGGCGCGCCTCTCGCTGCCGCCGCACGTGAAGGTCGTCGTCGCGGACTCCGACGCCGGGGACCGCTACAGCGTCGTCGACACCGACCAGGCGGGCGGCACCCGGGACGCCGTCCACCACCTGCTGGGCCTCGGCCATCGCACCGTCTGGCACCTCGCGGGCCCCGAGGGCTCCTACGCCGCGCAGCGCCGGGCGGACGCCTGGCGCTCGGCGCTGGAGGACGAGGGAAGGGTTCTGCCGCCCCTCGTACGCGGCGACTGGTCGGCGGAGTCGGGGTACCGGGCGGGGCTCCGTATCGCCGAAGAGGCGGAGTGCACCGCCGTGTTCGCGGCCAACGACCAGATGGCGCTCGGCCTGTTGCGCGCCCTGCACGAGCGCGGGCGGAGCGTGCCGGGGGACGTGTCCGTCGTCGGTTTCGACGACATCTCCGAGGCCGGTTCCTTCCTGCCTCCGCTGACCACCGTCCACCAGGACTTCGCCGAGGTGGGCCGCCGCTGCGTCGAGGGCGTCCTGCACCAGATGCGGCAGAGCGGCCCCGGGCACGGTACGACGCTCGTACCGACGCGGCTCGTCCTGCGGGAGAGCACGGCTCCGCCGCCCGCCTGACAACTTCACATCTACTGGCGCTCCGCACCTTCGAGGCCGATGGAGGGGAGGCGCCCAGGAAGGTTCTCGCATCCAGGGAGCAGCGCCGGCGCGGCGCTGCCGTCCAGTGCCGACGCTGCGCGCAGTTGGCCCGTACCGGCGGACAAAGTCGCACGGAACGGCAAGAACAACTCTTGTCCTCGCAGATCAGAGGCGCTGCCTGCCGATGCGTTCTTGCAACATGGGTTCACGTGACTCACCGCAACAACCTCCCTGTGAGTTCGCGCCCGAGTCACGCCGAGCTGCATGCTGCACTCACGGCAGCGAGCGTTGCGACCGCGACTGAGGCGCCTCAACCGGCGACGGCGTGTGCATCTGCAGCAGCCCATCGAGGGCATTCTCGGCTGCGACCCGGACTTGATCGTCACGCCGTCCGAGCTGATCCGGGCCATGCGGGTTCTTCGCATCCAGGTCGGGCAGCCCTCGCTTGCGGAGGTTGAAGTCTGGCAAGGCCGTGCGCTGCCACCCACAGCATTGCTTCGGAGACCATCAGCGGCATGACGCATGAGAGCGATCGGTGCGTGGTGACGCATGCGACCGCCGCGAGGCCGAGGTCACATTCCTCGGCCTCGTCGCCGACATCACGGTCATGGCCCCTCAGGGCGTGGCCGCGGAGACCACGTACACGACCGGGGACGCCGGGTCGGTCATGTTCACGGTGATGTTCTGGGTGGGCCGGGGGTCCTTGTTCCGGTGCGTCGTCCCGGCCCAGGACGCGCCGGACCAGAAGTTCCAGTCCGTGATCCGGATGTCCCGCTGGGAGATCGTGATCTTCCCGGTCTTCAGGGCCGCGCGGTCGGTCCCCACGCCGCTCAGGAAACGGTCGAGACCGGCGGAGGTGGTCCGGAACTTCAGGTACATCCGGCTCGCCTTCCAGTTGTTGGTCTCGTAGTACTGCACTCCGGTCGCGTTCCCCGGTACGGGTACCTCGAAGATCCGTCGCTGCATCCGTGACGGCCAGCTCGCACGGAGCCCCTGGGCGGCGGCCTCGGCCTCCTTGTCCTTGCCCGAGTCACGGCTCTGACCGGCCGAGACCAGCAGGTACCCGGCCGGGATGCCGATCAGCAGCACGATGATCGTCGCGGTGATCAGCCGTCTGCGGAAGACCCGGCGCGGATCGGGCGCGGCTTCGCCGTCCCCCGGCGCGCACTGGCGCGGCACCACGGGCTGCTCGGCGGCGTCGGCGATCGCGGTTCCCTCGGAACGCGGATGCTCGGCTGCGGTCATGATCTTCGGTTCCCTGGGAGCTTGGGTGCGCGGGCGGGTTTCGGTACGGGGCGGCCGGGGCCCGCCGGGCGGGAGGGCCCCTCCCGGCGGGCCCCGGCGGTCAGTCGCCGGTCCGGGCGCTCCGCGTGCTGCGCAGCGTGCTCGCGGCCTGGTCGTAGATCTGCGCGTAGCGCTCGTACCGCTCGACCCGGCGGCGGTTGGCGCGGCGGAAGCGGCGGGCGACGAGCCGGGCGAGGTCGGCGGCGCCGACCATGCCGGCCTCGGGGCCGAGCTGGGCCCGGACGATCCTGGCCTCGGGGCGGTAGCCGCGGCCGGTGAGCTGGCGCTTGAAGGCGTCCCGGGCGGGGTTGATCAGCAGGTCGTCGGCGGCGCTGACGCCACCGCCGATGACGAAGCAGGAGGGGTCGAGCGCGGCGGCGAGGTTGGCGATGCCGACGCCGAGCCACTGCCCGATGTCCTGGAACAGCTCGATGCACATCGGGTCGCCCTCGCGGGCCAGCTCGGTGATGAGCGGCCCGGTGATCTCCGGGACGTTGCCCTTGACGCGCTCGATGATGTTGTACGCGACCGGGGAGTCGGCGGCGGCCAGCTCCTTGGCCTCACGGACCAGCGCGTTGCCGGAGCTGTACTGCTCCCAGCAGCCGCGGTTTCCGCAGGGGCAGCGGTGGCCGCCGGGGACGACCTGCATGTGCCCGAACTCGCCGGCCACGCCGTACTTGCCCCGCTTGACCTGCCCGTCCTCCAGGATCGCGCCGCCGATGCCGGTGCCGAGAGTGATCATCACCAGGTGGTCCTCGCCCCGTCCGGCTCCGAAGCGCCACTCCGCCCAGGCGGCGGTGTTGGCGTCGTTGTCGACCATGACGGGGACGACGAGGCGGGAGGCGAGGGCGTCGCGCAGCGGCTCGTCGCGCCAGGCGAGGTGCGGGGCGAAGAGCACCCGGGAGCGGTCCGCGTCGACCCATCCGGCCGCGCCGATGCCGACGGCGTGCACGTCGTGGCGGTCGGAGAGGTCCAGCACCAGCTCGACGATGGTGTCCTCGACGACCCGGGGGCTCTTGGACTTGTCGGGCGTCTCGGTGCGCAGCTGCTCCAGGATGTTGCCGTCCGCGTCGACGACGCCGGCCATGACCTTGGTGCCGCCGATGTCGATGCCGACGGTGGGCACGCGGGGCGCCGTGAGGTGGGAGCGCCGCTCCCTCGTACCGACGGTCTTGAGGACGGTGGCGCGGGCGGAGCCGCGGTGGGTGAAGTCGCGGTACGTGCTCATCGTCCCTGCGGTGTCTGGGGTGGCCGGCGGGTCAGTGCCACCGGCGGCGGACGGCGCCCACCTCGATCGATTCTGCCACTGCCGTCCGCCCACAGCCGCCTCGGCGGTTCCGGCCGCGGCCGGGTCGCCGCCCGGTCACTCGGTGTCGTCGTCCACCGGGTGGCCGCCGATGGAGGTCGGCGCGGGGGCTCGCTCCAGCTCGTGGCTGAGCTCGTCGAGCTCGCTGCCGCCCGCCATCTGCCGGGTCAGCTCGTCGAGGGTGACGTCGCCCTTGGTGTGGCTGCCGGCCATCGCGCCGCGCTTGAGGAGGACGAACCGGTCGCCGACGAGGTAGGCGTGGTGGGGGTTGTGCGTGATGAGGACCACTCCGAGTCCGGCGTCCCGGGCGGCGGCGACGTACTTCAGTACGACTCCGGACTGCTTGACGCCGAGCGCCGCCGTCGGCTCGTCCAGGACGAGGACCTTGGCGCCGAAATGGACGGCGCGTGCGATGGCCACGCACTGCCGCTCGCCGCCGGAGAGGGTGCCGATCGGCTGGTCGACGTCGCGCAGGTCGATGCCCATGCGGTGCAGTTCGGCGCGGGTCGTCTCGCGCATCAGCCGGACGTCCAGGCGCTTGAAGGGGCCGGAGCCGGTGGTCGGCTCCGAGCCGAGGAAGAAGTTGCGCCAGACCGGCATGAGCGGGACGACGGCGAGGTCCTGGTAGACGGTGGCGATGCCCCGGTCGAGGGCGTCGCGCGGGTTGACCAGGGTGGTCTCCTCGCCTTCGATCCGGAAGACGCCCTCGTCGTGCCGGTGCAGCCCGGCGATGATCTTGATGAGGGTGGACTTGCCGGCGCCGTTGTCACCGAGCACGCAGGTGATCTCACCCGCGTGGACCTCCAGCGACACGTCGGTCAGCGCCTTGATGCTGCCGTAGTACTTGCTGACGTGGTCGAGCTGGACCAGCGCCTGGGGGCTCGTCGTCCGGGGGGCCGGGGCCGTCATGTCGTCGCCTCCGCGCGCTTGCGTACCCATGCGTTGAGCAGGGTGGCCAGGAGCAGCATCGCTCCGAGGAAGAACTTGAACCAGTCCGGGTTCCACTCGGCGTAGACGATGCCCTTGCTGGTCATGCCGAAGATGATGGCGCCCACGGCCGAGCCGACCGCGGAACCGTAGCCGCCGGTGATCAGGCAGCCGCCGATGACGGCCGCGATGATGTAGATCAGCTCGTTGCCGACGCCCTCGCCGGACTGGACCACGTCGAAGCTGAAGAGCAGGTGCTGGCCGGAGACCCAGGCGGCGAAGGCCACTCCGAGGTAGAGGCCGATCTTGGTACGGATCACGGGGACGCCGACCGCGCGGGCCGCGCTCTCGTCGCCGCCGACCGCGAAGATCCAGTTGCCGAACCGGGTGCGGATCAGGATCCAGGTGGCGACGGCGACCAGGCCCAGCCACCAGAGGATCGTCACCTTGAGCTCGACGCTGCCGAGGGTGAGCTGCGAGGCGAAGACCGCGTGGGCGGAGTCGAAGCCCCACATGTCGCCGATCGCCTTGGTCGACACGGTGCCGCTGATGAGTTTGGTGAGGCCGAGGTTGAGGCCGGTCAGCATGAGGAAGGTGCCGAGCGTGATGATGAAGCTCGGCAGCTTCGTCCGGGTCAGCATGAACCCGTTGAACGCACCGAAGCCCAGGGTGACCAGGAGCGACACGAAGACGCCGACCCAGACGTTGGCGGTCATCTGATAGCTGAACATCGAGGAGACCAGAGCCGAGCTGGTCACCATGACGCCGGCCGAGAGGTCGAACTCCCCGCCGATCATCAGCAGCGCGACCGGCGCGGCCATGATCCCGATGGTGGAGGCCGCGTAGAGCACGGTGCCGAAGCTGGACAGCTGGAGGAAGCTGTCGGCGACGACGGCGAAGAAGAGGAAGACGGCGAGGGCGCCGACGACCGAGCCCAGCTCGGGGCGGCCCAGGAGCCTGCGCAGCGGTGAGGTGCGCAGCAGCCGTTCGTCGGTGCTGCCGGAGGCCGGGGCGGGGGCCGTGGGCTGTCCGGTTCCCGTCATCGGGTGCCCCGGGCGGTGTACTCGGCGAGTTCGTCGGCGTCGGCGGCCGTGATGACCTGCGGGCCGGTGAGGACGGGCAGGCCGCCGCCGAGGACGTTGCGGTTGAAGCGGTAGAGCCAGAGCAGGTCGACGGCCTCGTAGCCCTGGAGGAAGGGCTGCTGGTCGACGGCGAAGCCGAGCGTCTTGGCCTTGAGGCCGGCGGCGACCTTGGCGTTCAGGTCGAAGGTGTCGATCTCGGCGTCGCTGCCGGCGGAGTTCTTGGCCTGCACGGCCGCGTCGGCGAAGGGGGCGCCGAGGGTGACGACGGCGTCGATGCTCTTGTCGGTCTGGAGCTTCGCCTCGATGGACGCCTGGACGTCCGGCATGTTGGTGCCGTCGACGTAGAGGTTGGTGGTCTTGCCCTCGAAGTTCTTCTTCACACCGGCGCAGCGCTGCTCGTGGCCGACGTTGCCCTGCTCGTGCAGGACGCAGAGGACGTTCTTGCGGTCGCGCGTGTTCAGCTCGTCGCCGACCGCCTCGCCGGCGATCGACTCGTCCTGGCCGATGTGGGTGAGCGCGCCGTAGGCCTTGGACTCGGCGGAGCCGGAGTTCACGGTGATCACCGGAATCCCGGCCGCGGTGGCCTTGGCGACGACGTCCTTCATCGCCTCGGGCTTGGCGAGCGAGACGATGATCCCGTCGACCTTCTTGTCGATCGCGGCCTGGACGAGCTGCGCCTGCTGCTGCGCCTCGTCGTTGTGCGAGTACAGGAAGTTGATGTTGTCCTTGCCCGCCGCCTCCTTGGCGCCCTTCTGGACGATGTCCCAGAAGGTGTCACCGTCACCCGAGTGGGTGATCATGGCGAACGTCCAGCGGGGCGTGTTCACGGCCGAATGACCCTCGGAGGCGGCCTGGGATGCTGCCGCGCGTTCCTCCGCCCGCCTGCCGCCGGTGCTGCTGCATCCCGCGAGGGAGGCCCCGAGCACCACTGCCAGCACGGCGCCCATCGCGCGTACCCCTGTCCGAACCCTTGCCACGAAGCCGTGCCCTTCTTGTGCCGCTCACTGTGCCGTCTGGTGCGCCGCGGACGTGTGGAGTCCCGGCCCGGCTGCCCAAGTATCCCCGAGGTTCGACGGGCGGCACCCGGCAGGGCCCGGGCACATGAATGTGTCGTCCGGCCGCACGGGCGATTTCCCAGGTGGCAGAGGGCTGTGGAGCGGGGTGCGGGGCCTTTGCGCGTGCTTGACACGGCGACAGGGCGAACGCCACGGTGAGGCCATGCGTATCGGACTGGTCGGAACGGGACGTATCGGTACTTTCCACGCGGTGGCGCTGAGCCGTCATCCGGCGGTGGAGTCGCTGCTGGTCGCGGACGCCGACCCGGCGCGGGCGGCTGCGGCAGCGGCGCGTACGGGCGGGCGGGCGGTGACGGTCGACGAGGTGTTCGCGGGCGGGGTGGACGCGGTGGTGATCGCCTCGGCGACGGCCGCGCACGCCGGTCTGATCGGCCGGGCGGCGCGGGCGGGGCTGCCCGCGTTCTGCGAGAAACCGGTCGCCCTGGACCTGCCGGGGACGCTCGCCGCGCTGGCGGAGGTGGAGGCCGCGGGCTCGGTCCTCCAGCTCGGTTTCATGCGCCGCTTCGACGCCGGGTACCGCGCGGCGCGCGAG
The DNA here is from genome assembly GCF_042728795.1 of Streptomyces sp. NPDC060184. Taxonomy (NCBI): domain Bacteria; kingdom Bacillati; phylum Actinomycetota; class Actinomycetes; order Kitasatosporales; family Streptomycetaceae; genus Streptomyces; species Streptomyces sp. NPDC060184. The sequence continues at coordinate 9,102 of NZ_JBHWYX010000043.1, read as the reverse complement.
GCGGTCCGCGAGGGCAGGCTGGGCCGGCTGCACACGGTACGGGCCGTCACCTCCGACCCCGCTCCACCGCCCGCCGCGTACCTCCCGCTCTCCGGCGGGCTCTTCCGCGACTGCCTCATCCACGACTTCGACATGGTGCGGTGGGTGACCGGCCGGGAGGTGACCGAGGTGTACGCCACCGGGTCGGACGCGGGACCGGCCGCCTTCCGCGAGGCGGGGGACGTGTCGACGGCCGCGGCCCTGCTGACCCTGGACGACCGGACCCTGGTGACGGCCACGGCGACCCGGTGCAACGGTGCCGGGTACGACGTGCGGATGGAGCTTGCGGGCGATCTGGACCAGATCGCGGTGGGCCTGGACGACCGCACGCCCCTCACCTCGGTGGAACCGGGCGGCCCTGACGCGCCGCTGAAGGCCTGGCCCGGTTTCCTGGAGCGGTTCGCCCCGGCGTACGAGGCGGAGCTCGACGCCTTCCTCCGGCTGGCGGCGGGCCGGGCGACGAACCCGTGCGACGCCCGGGAGGCCCTGGCGGCGCTGCGGATCGCGGAGGCGTGCGAGCGCTCACGGCGGGAGCGGCGCCCGGTGGCGCTCGCCGAGATCCCCGGCGGCTGACCGGACACGCCCTGGTGCCGGGCCCGGCACCAGGGCGTGTGCCGGAAGTCCCCTACCAGGCGATCGGCAGGTGCTCGGGGCCCCGGATCAGCATCCCCGTGCGCCAGGTGAGCTGCTCCGGACCGGTGTCCAGCCGCAGTCCGGGGCAGCGCGCCAGCAGCGAGCCGATCGCCACCCTCGCCTCGACGCGGGCGAGCGGTGCGCCGAGGCAGTAGTGGATGCCGTGGCCGAAGGAGACGTGGCCGCGCGCGTCGCGGGTGATGTCGAAGCGTTCCGCGCCCTCGAAGCGGGCGGGGTCCCGGTTGGCGTCCGCCAACGCGACGAGGACGAGCTCGCCGCCGCCCGGGATCACCTCGCCGCCGACGTCGAGCGGCCCGGTGGTGAAGCGGAACGTGGGGGTCTCGACGGGGCTGTCGTAGCGCAGGATCTCCTCCACCGCGTTGCCGAGCAGCCCGGGGTCCGCGCGCAGGGCCGCCAGCTGGTCGGGGTGGGAGAGGAGGTGGAGTACCCCGTTGGTGATGAGGTTGACGGTGGTCTCGTGTCCGGCGACGAGCAACAGCCACGCCATTCCCGCCAGTTCGTCGCCGGAGAGCCGGTCCCCCTCCTCGTCGGCTGTGTGGATGAGCGCGCTCATCAGGTCGTCGCCCGGCTGCTTGCGCTTGTCGTCGAGCATCACAGCGATGTAGGCGTTCATCGAGGTGACGGCGGTACGGCGCGCCTCGGCGTCGGTGGAGGAGAGGGCGGTGTTGGACCACTCCCGGAAGCTCACCCGGTCCATGTCGGGCACGCCGAGCAGCTCGCAGATCACCGCCATGGGGAGCGGGAACGACAGTGCGTCGACGAGGTCGGTGGCGCGGCCGGGCTCCGCCAGCATCGCGTCCAGCAGATCATCCGTCATGCGCTGCACGCGCGGCACGAGTTGTTCCATCCGGCGCGGGGTGAACTCGCGGCTCACCAGCTTGCGGAGCCGGGTGTGGTCCGGCGCGTCGGAGCTGAGCATCGACGGACCGGCGGTCATCTGATGGAGATTCAGGAGGGGCGAGGCGTTCCGCCACTCCTTGGACAGCCGCTGGTCGGCGAGGAGTTCGCGCCCGGCTTCGTAACCCACCACGAGCCAGGCGGGGGTGCCGCCGGGCAGGACAACCCGGTGGACCGGTCCCCGGGCGCGGAGTTCGGCGTAGCAGGGGTACGGGTCCCGGGTGAACGCCTCGCCGAGTGCGCCCAGATCCAGTATCGCGTCGGTGGTCACTGCGGTTCCTTTCGGAGGTCCGGGCGTCGGCCGGGTGCGTACCCCGGCCGGCGGCGGGAGCGGCCCGGCCCCCGTGCGAGTCCCTACCTCACCGCCGGGCGGTCCAACCCTCCCGTTCCCGGGACGCGGTTGCGGATGGCCGGTTCAGGCCTGTGCGCCGCGCCGCCCCCACGCCGTTCCGGCCAGGACCAGCACGGCGCCCGCCGCCCCGAGGACCCCGAGGCGCTCGCCTCCGATCGCGATACCGACGGCGGCGGCCCACAGGGGTTCGGTACCGAGCAGCAGGCTGACCCGGGACGGCGAGGTGCGCCGGACCGCCCACATCTGCACGAAGAACGCGAAGAGCGTGCAGAAGGCGGCCAGGAACAGCAGTCCGGCCCACTCGCCGGCATCGAATCCGGCGGCCACCGTCCAGGGCGCGGGGCCGGTCCCGGGCATGGTGGCGAGCACGGCGAAGACGGCTACCGCGCCGCCGAGTTGGACCGTGGTCAGGGAGAGCGAGTCGGCCGACTGGACGGCCTTGATCCGGGCCATCGCCAGGACGTGGACCGTACGGGCGAGGGCGGCGAGCAGCATCAGCAGGTCACCGCCGGACGGGCTGGTGAACCCTCCTCCCTGGGTCAGCAGCACCACGCCCAGGACGGAGAGCCCGGCGGCGAGGAGGAAGCGGCCGGTGGGCCGCGTGCGGGTGACGGCCGACTCCGCGAGCGGGGTGAAGATCATGGTGAGGCTGATGATGAGCCCGGCGTTGGTGGCCGAGGTGTGCACGATTCCGTACGTCTCCAGCAGGAAGATCCCGCTGAGGATCAGCCCGAGCAGCCCGGCGCCCCGCCACTGGGCCGCCGTCAGGGCCTTCAGTCCGCGCGCTCCGGCGACGACCAGCACGGGCAGCACGATCGCGAAGCGCAGCACGAGGACCGCGACGACGGTCCCCGGGGTGGTGATGCCCTTGGCGGCGAGGTAGCTCGATCCCCAGACGACGGCGACCGCCAGGACGGGCAGGTCGGTCGACCAGGCGGGGCGGGACGGGGCGGCGGCGGGCACGACGACAGCGGACACCTGGCACTCCTGGGTTCTCCACGGCGGAAACAAGCGTGGAGACCTCGCTGGCTCGCACACGGCCGGCTCACGCTACCGGGCGCCGCCCCCGCGCGGAACCCGCGTCCCGGCCCGTGGTCACCCGTTCGCCCCGCCCTCGTGCACCGCTCCCCCGCCCCGCACGGGCTCCTTCCGCCGCGACCTGCCCGGAACCACGGGGCGTCCTACGCTGGCGGGACCGTACGGATCGCGGATTCGGACCGCGGATTCGGACCGCGGACCGCGGATTCGGACCGCGGACCGCGGACATACGGATCACGCACGTACGGATCACACACGCAGATCACGGAAGGACGATCATGAGCGCCGTCCCCCAGCTCCCCCTGCTGGACCACCGCACCCTCCCGGCAGTCGGTCTCGGCACGTACCCGCTGGACGACGAGGAGGCGGAGAAGGCGGTCGCCGGGGCGCTGGGCCTCGGCTACCGGCTCGTCGACTCGGCGAAGAACTACGGCAACGAGCGCGGCACCGGACGCGGCATCGCCCGCAGCGGCGTGCCGCGCGAGGAGGTCACCGTCACCACCAAGGTGCCCGGCCGCCATCACGGCTACGAGGAGACGCTTGCCTCCTTCGAGGAGTCGCGGGCCGCGCTCGGCGTGGAGTACGTCGATCTCTATCTCATCCACTGGCCGCTGCCGCGCGTGGACAAGTACGTGGACACCTGGAAGGCGATGATCAAGCTTCGCGAGGACGGTCTCGTCCGCTCCATCGGCGTCTCGAACTTCACTCCCGCGCAGCTCGACCGGCTGGAGCGGGAGACCGGGGTGGTGCCCGCGGTCAACCAGATCGAGCTGCATCCGCTGCTCCCCCAGGACGAGTTGCGGGAGGTGCACGCGGCGAAGGGCATCGTGACGGAGGCGTGGAGCCCGCTGGCGCGGGGCCGCGAGGTGCTGGAGGCACCGGAGACCGTGGCGATCGCCCGTGAGCACGGGGTGACGCCCGGTCAGGTGGTCCTGCGGTGGCACACCCAGTTGGGGGTGGTGCCGATCCCCAAGTCGGCGGATCCGGGGCGGCAGCGGGAGAACCTGGACCTGTTCGGCTTCGAGCTGACGCCGGACCAGCTGGACCGGATCGGCTCGGGGAGCAGGCACCGGTTCGGCGGCGACCCGGACGACCACGAGGAGTTCTGACCCGCCGCCCGCACCGTCGGCCGCAGGCCACCGGTCACCAGTCACCGGCCACCGGCCACCGGCCACCGGCCACACTCCGTTCACCGATTGACCGGGGCGACCTCCGCCATCCGGGACCAGCCCTCGCCGGGGACCTCGACGTTGACGATCTCGGGGACCTCGGCGACCAGGGACGACATCGTCTTGACGGCCGCCTGGAAGTGGGCGGATTTCACGTGCGCCTCGCCCGCCTCCGCCGACGCGAACGCTTCGAGCAGGACGAACTGGTTCGGGTTCTCCACGCTGTACGACCAGTCGAAGAACAGGTTCCCCGGCTCGGAGCGGGTGGCGAGGGTGAACTCCTCCATCGCGGGGAGCCAGTTGTCGCGCTCGGCGACGAGGACGGTGAACTTGACGGCGATGAAGATCATGGCTGCTCCTGGTCGGGACGTACGGGGAGGCGCCGCCGGGCGCCGGAGGCCCGGACGGCACCGCGACCAGGGTGACATACCGCCCCGTACCGAACCTTCCGGGCGCACCGGGCCGCCTCTCGTCACCGCCTCACCTGGCTCGGGCGGCCCTGCCCGCGGAACGTCGGTGGCCCGTGGCACACTTCCTCGACGCGCGGGGCGGATGGGCCTCGTGCCCTGAGGGGGGACGTACGTGAGCAGAGTGGGGTGGGCTGCCGCCGGTGCGGTGGCCGTGGTGCTGGGTGTCTCGGGTTGCGGCGGCGACGGAGCCGACCGGAAGGAGGAAGCGGTTCCCGCCACCGTCATGGACGCGCCGGGGGTGGAGGACTCCGGGCCGGTCACCCGGGCGAAGATGCGCGTGGTGCTCAACAGGATCACCGCCGGCGTGGGCGCCCCGCCGAACGATCCGGACTGGGCCCGCACGGAAGCGGAGCCCCGGCCCGGCTCGCTGCAGGAGTGCTCCGTGAGCTACCGGGCGTTCGAGAAGGCCAAGACCCTGGACACGGAGCGCACGGACGCCCTGGCAGCCGCGCTGATCGATCGCGGCTGGGCCAAGTCCCCGACGGAGCAGACGAAGAAGGCCAAGGACGGCACGATCACCATGACGCAGTCGGTCTTCAAGAAGCTCGGCTGGAGCCTGGTCATGGAGGACTGGCTGTTCGCCGAGAATCGCACCCTCAAGCTGACCGCCTTCGACGACGCATGCGTCCAGGGGGCCACGATCGACCCCTCCATAAGCGCCCTCCTTCCCGCGGCACAGTGACCTCGCCGGGGGCCCCGGACCGCCCGCCGTCCCAGGACGGCCTCCGGCTCAGCCGCCGAGCTCCTGGTGACGGGCCGCCAGCCGCCTCGCCCCGGCCTCGGTGAGGGAGCCGAAGAGGCGGAGCCGGGAGATCCCGCCGTCCGGGAAGATGTCGATGCGCACCCGGGTGGCGCGGACCGGGGTCTCCAGGACGAAACGGTGGTTGGTGTCGGGCTGGAGTCGGGTCCGGGGCAGGAACTCGGTCCACGCCTCGCCCGCCCCGTCGGATCCGGCCGCCCCGTCGGCTCCGTCCGCCCCGTCGCGGAGCGAGAGCGCCGCCCAGCCCGCCGCGTTGCCCTTGAGGCAGGCGGTGTCGATCTCGACGGCCCGGATCTCCGCCTGCGCGGGCAGCGTGTAGCGGATCCAGTCGTTGCCCCGGTCCCGGCGGCGGCGGGTCTCCCAGCCGTCGTCCATCTGCCGGGAGCGGCCCGGCTGGATGCTGTTGGTGGCCGGGGAGTAGAAGCGGTCCGAGGCGTCCTCGACCTGTCCGCCGTTCTCCAGGGCCAGCAGGTCGAAGGTGCCGAGCGCGGTGAGCCAGGCGGGGTCGGGGGCGACCTCGCCGTGGACCCGCAGCCGGGCGATGCCGCCGTCGGGGTGCTGGTTGACGCGGAGGTGGGTGAAGCGCTGTTCGGCGGCGACCGTGAAGCCGTTGGCGGCGTGGCCGGCGATCTCCGTACGGGGCACCAGTGTCGTCCACTTCACGTCCGGCGCCAGCAGTTCCTCGGGCGAGGGCGAGCCCGGCAGTGCGGTGGCCTCCACGGAGACGGCGCGGGGGTAGTTGCCGCGGAAGTGGGCGGTGTCGACGACCAGGCCCCGGACGATGCCGGGGGCGCCGAGCCGTACGAGCGCCCAGTCGTGGTCGTCGTCCTCGGGGTGCGGGCGGTCGGCGCTCGCCCCGCGCCTGCGGCGGGTCTCCCAGCCGTCCATGATCTTGCCCTTGTGCCCGAAGCGTTCGGGGTCGAAGACGGCGGGGCCCGGCTTCAGCAGGTTCTCCCGCTCCGCGAAGAACTCGTCGTTGGCGGCGATCACCCCGGCGCCGAGCTGCCGTCCGGCGAGGTCCACGAGGTGGCCGAAGGGGAATCCGGCGGGGCCCGGGGTGCGGTAGTCGGCGTACGGATCGCCGCCCGCGTAGGGGAGGGCGTCTCCGGTCCAGCGCGGCGGCACGGACTCCGTCATGGTCAGTGGTTCCTTTCGAGGAGGCGGCCGGAGGGTTCGGTGAACACGCCGTCGTGGAAGATCCGTTCGCCACGCAGCCAGGTCGACGTGACGACGCCGTTCAGGGTCCGGCCCGCGTAGGCGGTGACCCGGTTGCGGTGGTGGAGTCCGGCGGGGTCGACGGTGAAGCCGGCCTCGGGGTCGAGTACGGCGAAGTCGGCGTCACGGCCGGGTTCGATGGCGCCCTTCCGGTCGAGCCCGGCGAGCAGGGCGGGGCCGGTGGACATCCAGCGCGCCACGTCGTCGAGCGAGTGGCCGCGTCGGCGGGCCTCGGTCCAGAGGGCGGGCAGTCCCAGCTGGAGGGAGGAGATGCCGCCCCACGCGGAGGCGAAGTCGGGCGTCTTGAGGTCGGTGGTGCAGGGTGAGTGGTCGGAGACGACGCAGCTGATCACCCCGTCGGCGAGGCCCTGCCACAGCGCGTCCTGGTTGGCGGCCTCCCGGATGGGCGGGCAGCATTTGAACTCGGTCGCGCCGTCCGGAACTTCCTCGGCGGTGAGGGTGAGGAAGTGCGGGCAGGACTCCACCGTGACGCGTATGCCCTCGCGTTGGGCGGCGGCGATCAGCGGCAGCGCGTCGCCGGACGAGAGGTGCAGGACGTGGACGCGGGCGTCCAGCCGTCTCGCGTGGGCGATCAGCCCCTCGATCGCCGCGTTCTCGGCGGCCCTTGGGCGCGAGGCGAGGAAGTCGGCGTACGCGGGGCCGCCGCGCTGCGGGGCGGTGTCCAGGTGTCCGGGGTCTTCGGCGTGGACGATGAGCAGCCCGCCGAAGCCCCCGATCTCGGCCAGCGAGCGCCCCAGCCCCTCCTGGTCCAGGTGTGGGAACTCCTCGACGCCGGACGGGGAGAGGAAGCATTTGAACCCGAAGACGCCTGCCTCGTGGAGCGGGCGCAGATCCTTGGCGTTCGCCGGGATCGCACCGCCCCAGAAGCCGGTGTCCACGTGCGCCTTGGGGGCGGCGACCCGCTGCTTGGTTCTGAGGTTCGCGACGGTGGTGGTCGGGGGGAGGGAGTTGAGCGGCATGTCGAGGAGGGTGGTGATGCCTCCGGCCGCCGCAGCCCGGGTGGCGGTCCAGAAGCCTTCCCACTCGGTGCGCCCCGGATCGTTGACGTGCACGTGCGTGTCCACGAGCCCGGGGAGGAGGGCCCGGTCGCCGAGGTCCTCCAGCCGGACGTCCGGGGCGACCGGGGTGTCGTACGGGAGGACCGCCTCGATCCTCCCGCCGGAGACCGCGACCGCGGCGGGTCGGGTCCCGGTGGGGGTGACGACACGGGTCGAGCGCAGGAGCAGCCCGGCGTGCGCGGGCCCGTCCTCGTCCCCGTCGGCGTTCAGGTCTTTCCGCACGTCCGCACCGAACACCCGTGCTCCTCGCTCCGCTTGCGTCGGGACACCTCAGCGATTTCAACGAACTGTTGAAGGAGTCTTCACGCGGGTTTCCGCTCCGTCAAGCCCCCTCCGCCGCCGGAGCGACCTACGCCGGTGCCGCCCCACGGGCACGCGAAAACCGGCGGAAACTTCCGGGAAACAGAATCGGGCTTCCGTGCTCCGGAAGGCGCGCCGGGCCGGCCGATGTCCCGCACACACCCCCGGGACCTGCCCGCGGCAGCCGGAAGCACCCCCTCTGACCGGCAGATACGTCGTGCCACGAGCAGTGCGCGGACCGCGACCGTCCCGGTACGCTGCTACCTTGCCTCCCGCTTCGAAAGGAACGTTGACGTGCCGCCGTCCGACGCCAGCACTTCCGACTCCAGGACCGTCGTTCCCAGCGGTGGGGTGCAGTCCCTGGAGCGCGCCTTCGACCTGCTGGAGCGGATGGCGGACGCCGGGGGCGAGGTGGGCCTGAGCGAACTCTCCACGACCAGCGGGCTGCCGCTGCCCACCATCCACCGCCTGATGCGCACCCTGGTGCTCTGCGGATACGTACGCCAGCAGCCCAACCGCCGCTACGCCCTGGGCCCCCGGCTCATCCGCCTGGGCGAGTCGGCGTCCCGGCTGCTGGGCACCTGGGCGCGGCCCTACCTCCAGCACCTGGTGGAGGAGACCGGCGAGACCGCCAACATGGCGCTGCTCGACGGCGACGAGGTGGTGTACGTCGCGCAGGCGCCCTCGAAGCACTCGATGCGCATGTTCACCGAGGTCGGCCGCCGGGTGCTGCCGCACTCCACGGGCGTCGGCAAGGCGCTGCTGGCGCACGCGTCGCCGGAGGAGGTACGCGCGCTGCTGGCGCGCACCGGGATGCCCGCCGCCACCGAGAAGACCATCACCACGCCGGACGGCTTCCTGGAGGCGCTGGAGCAGGTCCGCCAGGCCGGTTACGCCGTCGACGACAACGAGCAGGAGATCGGGGTGCGGTGTCTGGCCGTCGCCGTGCCCGACTCCCCCACCGCCGCCGCGATCTCCATCTCGGGGCCGGCCGGACGGGTCACGGAGGCGGCGACGGAACGGATCGTCCCGATCCTCCAGCAGACGGCGAAGGACCTCTCCGAGGTGCTCACGGCGGGCGGTTGAGCGTACGCACCCGGGGAGCGCGGGAGGGGCGGCGGGCATGGCG
>NZ_JBHWYX010000042.1:0-40011 GCF_042728795.1 Streptomyces sp. NPDC060184 | reverse complement strand
TTTTTTCTCCCTCGGGGGGGGGTTTTTTCGGGGGGGTTTTTTTTTTACGCCTTTGTTTGGGGGTGCCGCGCCCGCCGCGGGGGGTGGGGGGGGCCCCGGGGCCCCGGGCCCCCGGGCCCCCACGGCGTTTGTTGCTACGGTGGTGGGACCCGACGAGACGCGCCGTACCGGGCAGGCAAAGACGACGCGGTCCGTGTTGTTCCGTGTGTTCGTCGTCGGAGGTTGCCGTCGTGGCCTGGGTTCTCTTGATCGTCGCCGGTCTGCTCGAAGTGGGCTGGTCGGTCGGTATGAAGTACGCGGAGGGGTTCACCCGGCTGTGGCCGAGTGTGTTCACCGTGCTCGGGATCGTGGCCAGCATGCTGCTGCTGGCGCAGGCGGCGAAGTCGCTGCCGATCGGTACGGCGTACGGCGTGTGGGTGGGGATCGGGGCCGCCGGTGCGGCGGTGCTCGGGATGGTGGTGCTGCACGAGCCGGTGACCGCCGCGCGGATCTTCTTCGTCTGCCTGCTGCTGGTGTCCGTGGTGGGGCTGAAGGCGACTTCCGGGCACTGAGCCCCGGCCTCTGCGGGCTGCCCGGCCGGTTCACCCGGTTCCCCGGCTGGTTCTCCGGCTTTCGCGCGGCTGCTCCGGGCTCCCCGGCTGTTCCTTCGGGTTCCCCCGGCTGCTTCGGGTTCCCCGGCTTCGCCGGGGCCTTCCCAAGGAGCTAGGTCTCACTGCCAGGGGTACGGGAAGTTCGGGCCCCGGTCCGGTCCCCGGGCCCCCTCGACCAGGCCGCCGCCCGTGCCGCCGTTCCCGGTGGGGCCGCCGCCGTCGCCGGTCTCCCCGGTGGTGGTGCCGGGTTCTCCGCCGCCTTCGGTGGTGCCCGCGTCGGCACCCCCGCCGTTCGTACCGCCGTTGCCGCCGTTCTGGGTGCCGCCGTTCGCGGCGCCCCCGCCCGTGCCGTTCGTGGTGGAGCCGGTGGTGTCGCCGCCCCCGGTGGGGCCGCCGTTGGTGGTGCCGCCCGCGCCGGTGGCGGTCGGGCCGGGGGTCGCCGGGGTGGTGCCCGCGGTGGTGGGGGCGTCGCCGCTCGGGGTGTCCGACGGGGAGTCGGGGTCGGTGGGCGGCGACTCCTCCTCGGAGGGGTCGGGCTCCTCGCTGCCCTCCGCCAGATCCAGGTCGAAGTCCCGCACCTCGGAGCCTTCGAGGGCCGCCGCGGTGTAGTCGGCCCAGGTCTCGGCCGGGGCGCCGCCGCCGTTGACGCGGGACTGGCCGAGGGCTCCGTACAGGGACTCCTGCGTTCCGGTGTCCGGGTCCTGGCCCATGACGGCGACCACGGTCGCGAGGTCGGGGGTGTAGCCGGCGAACCAGGCGGCCTTGTCCTCCTCGGCGGTGCCGGTCTTCCCGGCGGCGGGGCGCCCCGCGCCCCGCGCGGCCGTACCGGTGCCGCCTTCGACGACGCTCCGCAGGATCGCGGTGGTGGTGTCGGCGGCCTGCCGGCTGACGGCCTGCCGGGTGGTGCGGTCGGGCAGCGAGACGCTCCGGCCGTCTTTGGTGACCTTCTCCACCAGGGTGTACGTGCCGTGCCGCCCGTGGTTGGCGAGGGTCGCGTACGCCTCGGTCATGTCGAGGACGCTGGCGGTGGCCGGGCCGAGCGCGATGGACGGGGATGCGGTCAGGTCGGGGGTGTCCTCCGGCACGCCGAGGCCGATCGCGGTCTCCTTGACCTTCTCCGGGCCGACGTCCTCGGCCATCTGCGCGTACACCGCGTTGACGGACTTGTCGGTGGCCTCGCGGACGGTGATCGAGCCGTAGCTGACGTCGTCCTCGTTGGCGGGGGCGTACCCGGTGTCGCCCTGGTGCCCCTGGACGGGGCGCTCGTTGGTGCCGTCGTAGCGGGTGTTCGGGGTGATCCGGCGGCCGTCCTGGGTGGTGGCGTCGTGGGCGACGGCGGCGGTGAAGACGAACGGCTTGAAGGTGGAGCCGACCTGGTAGTCGCGGCGGGTCGCGTTGTTGACGTACTGCCGGGTGTAGTCGATCCCGCCGTACAGGGCGAGGACCTTGCCGGTGCCGGGGTCGATGGAGGCCCCGCCGACGCGGACGTTGCGGTCGGCGGCGCGGCTGTCGTCGGTCCGGGAGGTCACGTTCTCCTCGACGGCGTCCGCGAAGGCGTCCTGCTTCTCCTTCTCCAGGGTGGTGGTGATCCGGTAGCCGCCGGTGGCGAGGGTCTCCTCGTCCACGATCCCGTGGCCGGTCAGGTAGTCCTTGACGGCGTTGACGAGGTAACCGCGCTGCCCGGAGAGGCCGGTGGAGGTCTTCGCCTCGTCCGGTGTCGGGAAGGTGAGCGCCGCGCGCGCGGAGGCGCCGAGCCACTCCTCCTTGACCATGCCGTCGAGCACGTAGTTCCAGCGGGCGAGGACGGCCGGTCGGTTCTCCGGGTGGGCGACGACGTCGTACGCGCTGGGGGCGTTGAGGAGCGAGGCGAGGTACGCGCCCTCGGCGACGCCGACGGCGGTGACGTCCTTTCCGTAGTACGCCTGGGCGGCGGCCTGGATGCCGTAGGCGTTGCGGCCGAAGTAGCTGGTGTTGAGGTACCCCTCGAAGATCTGGTCCTTGGTCTGCTCGCGGTCCAGTTTGATCGCGATGAAGAACTCCTTGGCTTTGCGGACGACCGTCTGCTCCTGGCCCAGGTAGTAGTTCTTGACGTACTGCTGGGTGATGGTCGAACCGCCCTGCCTGCCCTTGCCGGTGACGGTGTTCCAGGCGGCGCGGACCATGGCGCCGATGTCGACGGCGCGCTCGGAGTAGAAGTTGCGGTCCTCGGCGGCGAGCACGGCGTGCTGGACGTCCCTGGGGACCTGGGCGAGCTGGACGTTCTCCCGGTTGACGTCGCCGTCGCGGGCGATGACCGCGCCGTCGCGGTAGAGGTAGACGTTGCTCTGGGCGGTGGCGCTGGAGTTCGCGGCGGGGATGTCGACGAGCTGGTACCCGGCGACGAAACCGCCGACGAGCAGGACGGCGACGAGCAGGACGGCCCCGAGCACCATCCGCCAGGTCGGGACGAGGCGGCGCCAGCCCTTGCGCCGGGGGCGTTTGGCCCGTCCCTTGCGGCCTTCGGCCGTCTTCGTGGCTCCGCCTGCGGGTGGTCCGTCGTGCGGGTGTTCCTGCCCGGTGTGTTCCTCCCCGGCGGGTCCGGCGAGGTGTTCCTCCCCGGTGTGGCCGGAGTGTCCGGCGCCCTCGTCCTCCGAGGGGTCCCGGGGGGCCCAGCGCTCTGGCTCGTCACTCATGTCGGTGGAGACTCCTCGGCCGCGGACAGTTCTCCCATACTGCCCCTTTCGCGCCGATAACCCTCGGAACGCACCTGGTTGCGCCCCGGTACGCCTCGCCGGATGCCGCGCGCGCCCCCGGAAAAGCAGTCGCCGGGGACCGGAGGCCCTGACTAGGCTCGTGCGCTTTGGTGCCGGGAGGGGGAGAGACGTGCGGGTCTATGCCGTGGTGGCGGCGGGAGGGTTCCGCAGGCACGCCACGTACCGGACGGCGACGGTGGCGGGGACCTTCACCAACACCGTCTTCGGCTTCATCGTCGCGTACACCTACACCGCGCTGTGGGCGGAGCGGCCGGACCTCGGCGGCTACGACACCGCGCAGGCCCTGACCTACGTCTGGCTGGGCCAGGCGCTGCTGATGACGTGTTCGATGATGGGCGGCGGCTTCGAGAACGACCTGATGGCGCGCATCCGCACCGGGGACATCGCGATCGACCTCTACCGCCCGGCCGACCTCCAGCTCTGGTGGCTGGCGGGGGACCTGGGCCGGGCGGCGTTCCACTTCCTGGGGCGCGGGGTCGTGCCGATGGTGATCGGCGCGCTCGCCTTCGACCTGGCCCTGCCCGCCTCGCCGTGGACGTGGCTCGCGTTCCTGGTGTCGGTGGTGCTCGGGGTGGTGGTCAGTTTCGCCATCCGCTTCCTCGTCGCGCTGGCCGCGTTCTGGCTGATGGACGGGGCGGGGGTGCTGCAGATCAGCTGGCTGACGGGGCTGTTCTTCTCGGGGCTGCTGCTGCCGCTCAACCTCTTTCCCGGTCTGCTGGGCGAGGTGGCGCGGGCCCTGCCGTGGTCGGCGTTCCTGCAGGTGCCCGCCGACGTGTTCCTCGGCGAGCGCACCGGGTGGGACCTGGTGGGGGCGTTCGCCTTCCAGGCGGGCTGGGCGCTGGTGCTGCTGTCGGCGGGCCGGCTGCTCCAGTCCGTCGCGACGAGGAGAGTGGTGGTCCAGGGTGGCTGACACGGTGCTCGTCCCGGCGGGCGACGGCGGTGGTGACGGTGACGGTGACGGCGGCGGCCGTGCCTGCGACGGCGACCGCGGCGGTACGGGCGGGGGCGCGCGCACGGTGCGGAGGGCGGGGCCCGGCGCCTCCGTCCGGCCCGGTCCCGACGAACGGTCGGCACTGGTGGAGGGGGTCCGCGCCTACCGGCTCATCGCGGGGATGTGGATCCGCTCGACGATGGCGTACCGGGCGTCGTTCGCCATGACCACGCTCGGCAACTTCCTCGCGACGGTCTTCGACTTCGTCACCATCATGCTGATGTTTCGCCATGTCGACGCGCTGGGCGGCTACTCCCTGCCGGAGATCGCCCTGCTGTACGGGATGGCGGCGACCGCGTTCGGGCTGGCCGACCTGCTGCTCGGGTCTCTGGACCGGATCGGCGAGCGGGTGCGGGACGGCACCCTCGACACGCTGCTGGTGCGCCCGGTGCCGGTGCTGGTGCAGGTGGCGGCCGACCGGTTCGCGCTGCGCCGGGTGGGGCGGATCGTCCAGGGGCTGCTGGTGCTGGGGTACGCCCTGGTGGTGCTGGACATCGACTGGACCCCGCTGAAGGTGCTGCTGGTGCCGCTGGCGGTGGTGAGCGGCGGTGCGGTCTTCGGGGCGGTGTACGTCGGCGGATCGGCCCTCCAGTTCTTCGCCCTGGACGCGGCGGAGGTGCAGAGCTCCTTCACGTACGGCGGTCAGACGCTGTTGCAGTACCCGCCCTCGGTCTTCGCCCGGGAGCTGGTGCGCGGGGTGACCTTCGTGGTGCCGCTGGCCTTCGTGAGCTGGCTGCCCGCGCTGTACGTGCTGGGGCGCGCGTACCCGGTGGCCCTGCCCGCGTGGGTGGCGTTCCTGCCGCCGGTGGTCGCGGCCGGGTGCGGACTGCCGGCTCTGCTGGCGTGGCGCACGGGGCTGCGGGCGTACCGGAGCACGGGAAGCTGACCCGGAGGCCGGGACGGGGACGAGGGTGAGGACAGCGGGGTGACGGGTTCGGGCGTGGAGAGGGGAGCGGGTACGGGCATGGCGCGGGACGCGGACAGGGGAGCGGGTACGGGCATGGAGCGGACGGCGGACACGGGGGCCGCGGCAGGGTCGGCGGGGAGGGTGGGATCGGCGGTGGCGGAGGCGGTACGCGTCCCGGTGGCCGACGACGCGTTCATCGAGCTGGACGGGGTGGAGAAGGTCTTCGACGTGCGCCGCAGGACGGGCTTCCTGCGGCGCGAGCGGCGCGAGGTGCGCGCGGTGGACGGGATCAGTTTCCGGGTGGCGCGCGGCGAGATGGTCGGGTACATCGGGCCGAACGGTGCGGGCAAGTCGACGACGATCAAGATGCTGACCGGAATCCTGACCCCGAGCGGCGGCCGGCTGCGGGTCGCGGGCGTCGACCCGTCGCGCGAACGCACCCGGCTGGCACACCGTATCGGGGTGGTGTTCGGGCAGCGCACCACCCTGTGGTGGGACCTGCCGCTGAAGGACTCGTACCGGCTGATGCACCGCATGTACCGGATCCCGGACGCGCGGTATCGCGAGAACCTCGACCGCTGCGTCGAACTCCTCGACCTGGCCGACTTGTTGGACACGCCGGTGCGTCAACTCTCCCTCGGGCAGCGGATGCGCGGCGACATCGCGGCGGCGCTGCTGCACGATCCGGACGTGCTGTACCTGGACGAGCCGACGATCGGCCTCGACATCATCTCCAAGACCAAGGTGCGGCAGTTCCTCAAGGACCTCAACGAGGAGCGGTCCACCACCGTCCTGCTCACCACCCACGACCTCACCGACATCGAGCAGTTGTGCCGCCGGGTGATGGTGATCGACCACGGCCGGCTGATGTACGACGGCGCGCTCGCCGGACTGCACGAGGCGGGCGGGAGCGAACGGGTCCTGGTGGTGGACCTGGAGCGCGAACTCCCTCCGATCGCCGTGGAGTCGACGGGTCCGCTGCGGGCGCGGGTGCTCAGGACCGAGGGGTCGCGCCAGTGGCTGGCGCTTCCGGCGGACGCCTCCGTCGCCCCGCTGGTGGCGCGGATCGCGGCGGAGTACCCGCTGCAGGACCTCTCGGTGCGGGAGCCCGACATCGAGGACGTGATCGCCCGGATGTACGCGGCGGAGCCGCACCCCGCCGCGTGACCTGCGTGACCGGCGTGACCTGCGTGGCGGGCGTACGGTTCGGGCGGTGCGAGGGGGCGGACCGTGCCGGGAAGGGCGCGGTGGCTCTGGTCCGGTGGCGCGTGCCGTGCGTAGGGTGTGCGCCATGACGAGTGAACTCCCCGACATGCGCGCCTCCGACGCCGAACGGGAACGGATCGCGGAGATCCTGCGGGACGCCGTGGCCGAAGGCCGCCTGGACATGGGGGAGTTCGAGCAGCGACTGGAATTGGCCTATGCGGCCCGCACGCGGGGCGAGTTGACGCCGCTCGTGCGTGATCTGCCGGTCTCCGGTGCGCCGTTGCCGGACGTGGGCGGGGCCGCGGTGTCGGCGTGGTCGGAGCGGATCGGCGGGGAGCCGACGTCGACACGCGGGTTCGCGTTCTGGGGCGGCTTCAGCCGCAAGGGGCGCTGGACCGTGGGCCGGACGTTCACCTCGTTCGTCATGTGGGGCGGCGGGGTCGTCGATCTGCGGGAGGCGCGTTTCGCGGAGCGCGAGGTGACGGTCCGGTGCGTCGCGATCATGGGCGGGACGGTGGTCACCCTGCCGCCGGACGTCCATGTGCGGGTCGAAGGGACCGGCTTCATGGGCGGGTTCGACGAGCGGTCCAGGGACGAGGACGATCCCGCCCCCGACGCGCCGAGAGTGACCGTCACCGGCTTCGCGCTGATGGGCGGCGTCGGTGTGGAACGCAAGTGGAGCAGGGCGGAGCGCCGCCGCCGCAAGGAAGCCGGGGCGCGGGCGAGGGCGGACGCGGTGGGCCCGGCGGAGGCGCCCCGGACGGTGGACGGACCGGGTGAGGCGCGCGGATCCGGTGGCGGCAAGACGCTGCGCTGAGGCGGGTGCGGTGCGGGCGGGGGCGGGGGCGGGGGCGCCGGGGCGGTGCCGTTGCCCGTGCCCGTGCCCGTGCCCGTGCCCGTGCCCGCGCGCCCGTGCCTGCGCCGGGGCCCGCGCGCCCGTGCCTGCGCAGGTGACTGCGCGCCGGTGCCCGCGCGCCGGGTGCCGGAGCTGATCCGGCGGGAGGCGGCTATCCCTTCGGGGCGCCGGTCAGCAGGCCGAGGTCGATGCTGTCGGCGAGGGCCCGGTACCCCGTGTCGTTGAAGTGCAGGTGGTCGCCGCTGTCGTAGTCGGCCCGGATGCGCTGTGGCACGGCGGGGTCGCGGACCACCGCGTCGAAGTCCACGTACGCGTCGAACACCCCTCCGGCCCGGATCTGTTCGTTGACCTCCTGGCGGATCGCCTCGCGGGCGGGCGTGTAGTTCCCGATGCCCTCGAAGGGCGTCAGCGTCACCCCGATCACCCGCAGCCCCCTGGCGTGGCCCTGGGCGGTGAGGCGGCGCAGGGCGTCCACGACCCGCTGCGGGTCCAGGTGCGCGGAGGCGGTCTGGGCGTCGTTGATGCCGAGCGCGACGATCACGGTGCGCACGCCGGTGACGCCCAGCGCGTCGCGGGCGAAGCGGGTGGTGCCCGCGATGCCGCCCCGGCCGTCGGAGAGCAGGCGGTTCCCCGAGATGCCCTGGTTCGCCACCCCCCAGTGGCCCCGCAGGCGGTCGGACAGGAGGTCCGGCCAGCGCCGGTTGGCGCCGGGGGTGGAGCCGCTGCCCGCCGTGAGCGAGTCGCCGAACGCGACGACCGTGCCCGGGGCGGTCGTGCTGAACACGTCCACGGCCGTCAGATAGCGCCAGTCGTCGACGGGCCAGGTGGTGCGCGGGCCGACCAGGTACGAGGTCTGGAACGCGCTCGGGTGCTGGGTGATGTGCCCGCCGGTCGTGAGCGTACGGAAGGACACCACCAGGTTCGAGTCGGCCGCGATCCTCGTCGTCACGGGGTCGCTCACGACCCGCCCGCCCGCCGGGACGGTGACCTTCCCCGCGCCCCCGAACGTCACACCGTGCGCGTTCACCCGAGCCCGGTCGACCACCAGCGCGCCGGTGCCGAAGAGGTTCGAGAGGGTGATGCGTGCCGCGTCGCCGCCGGTACTGCTGTGCACGGTGTTGCGTACGGTCGTGCCCGCCAGGCCGCGCGTCGTGTCCGGGGCGGCGTGCACCGGTGCCGCCGTCCAGGTGGCGACCCACTGGCCGTTCGCCCCGGAGGGTTCGCGCCCGGCCGGGTGCAGGCCGGACGCGCGCAGACCGGTGTCGTGGGGGTCGGTGAGCAGCGCCGTACCGGTGGCCAGGGCGGCGGCGAGCACGGCGGTGGCGGTCACGAGGACCAGGAGCAGGGAGCGCGAGCGGCGCCGGGCTCCCGCCCCGGGGCTCCCGCCGGGCTCGCGGGGGCCGGGACCCGGTCCGGCCTGGTCTCTGCGGACGACCCTGGACATGTGCGGTACGGCTCCTCGTGTTCGGCCCGGGCTCCCCGGGACATCGGTGCGCGACGGGCCGCCGGGAACTGGGCGGGCGGCCCGGGAGTAGGACGGTGGGGACAGAGTCTTCGAAGCGGGGAACACGTGTACGCGAATGGCCGGCGCGGTCGGACGGACCGGGCCCGTGGCGGACCGGGACAGGGCAGGAAAGCGAGGCGGGACGCGGTGGATCGTAATGAACCGGGCGCGAGCACGGGGCCGGAACACGGCAGAGACCCGGATCCGGACGCTCCGGCGGATCCGGACACGGCGGCGGGTCCGGACGCTCGGGCGGGTACCGACCGTACGGCACGGGCTCCGCGCGGGGGCGGGCGGGCCGCCGCTCCCCTGGCCTCGTTCGCGTACACCGCCGCCGACGAGGAGAAACGGCGCGGGGTGCGCCGGATGAAGATCACCGCCACCGGGCTGCTCCTGCTGGTCGCGCTCGTGTACACGCTCGCCACCTGGGCGGAGAACGCGGGCGTGGACGGCTGGCCCTCCTACGTCGCCGCCGCGGCCGAGGCGGGCATGGTGGGTGCGCTCGCCGACTGGTTCGCCGTGACGGCCCTCTTCCGCCGCCCACTGGGCCTGCCCATCCCGCACACCGCGATCATCCCCACGAAGAAGGACCAGCTGGGGGCCTCGCTCGGGTCGTTCGTGGGCGAGAACTTCCTCTCCGCCGACGTGGTGCGCGGCCGGATCCACGCGCTGGGCATCGGCGGCCGGGTCGGCGCCTGGCTCGCGCAGCCCCAGCACGCCGACCGGGTCACCGCCGAGCTGGCGACCGCGTTGCGCGGGGCGCTGACCGTGCTGCGGGACGCCGATGTGCAGGCCATCGTCGGGGAGGCGATCACCCGGCGGGCCGACGCGGTGGAGGTCGGCCCCGGGCTCGGCAAGATGCTGGAGAAGGTGGTGGCCGACGGCGGTCACCGCAGGGTCGTGGATCTCGTCTGCGTCCGCGCGCACGACTGGCTGGTCCTGCACGGCGACGCGGTGATGGACGCGGTGGAGGGCGGGGCGCCCGGCTGGACGCCGAGGTTCGTCGACAAGCGCGTGGGGGAGCGTGTCTACAAGGAGCTGCTGCGGTTCGTCACGGAGATGCGGGACATGCCGGGCCACCCGGCCCGCGCGTCCATCGACACCTTCCTGGCGGACTTCGCCGCCGACCTCCAGACGGACCGGGACACCCGGGAACGCGTGGAGCGGCTGAAGTCGGAGATCCTGGGGCGCCGCGAGGTGCAGGACGTGATCGCCTCCGCCTGGTCCTCCGTACGTACGATGATCATCACCGCGGCCGAGGACGAGCGGAGCGAACTGCGCCTGCGCGCGCGGGCCTCGCTGATGTCACTGGGGGCCCGCCTCGCCACGGACGAGCGGCTCCAGGACAAGCTGGAGGGGTGGCTGGAGGACGCGGCTGCCTACGTCGTCACCACGTACCGCACCGAGATCACCTCGCTGATCAGCGACACCGTCGCGGGCTGGGACGCCGACCAGACCTCGAAGAAGATCGAGGCCCACATCGGCCGCGACCTCCAGTTCATCCGGATCAACGGCACGGTGGTCGGCGCGCTGGCCGGCCTCGCGATCCACACGGTGTCGCGGGCGCTGGGGGGATAGCAGCGGGCCGCGGACGTGCGGCTCGGGCGCCGGGACGGGTCTCGTACTCCCGCCCGGCGCCGGGCGTGCCTCAGGCCGCGCGGCGGGTGACGGCCCAGGACGCGGCGGCGACCCCGCCGGCGACGGTGAAGACGGCGGGCCAGGCGCCGAGCTTCTTGGCGAGCACGTGCGAGCCGGCGAAGGCGGCGACGTACGCCGTGGTCAGGCCGGTGGCGGCGCGGGGGCCGGCCGTCCGGTTCCACTCGTACGCGGCGACCGCCCCGGCCACGGCGAGCGCGGCGCCGCCCAGGGGGCGCTTCCGGGTCCAGCGGGCCACCCCGTAACCGCCGACGAGTCCGCTCGCCGCCACTGCCGCTGCCGGAATCTTCGCCATGGCAGGCACCTTCGCTTTCGTGTTGTCGTCCGAGCCCCGTCGCGACGCCATCCGCGTCGACGTCCGGGGCGATTCCGAGGCTAACGCGCCGATACGTGCCCGATTCACGGACCCCGTGGGCAGAGGGGTGCACAAACGTTTACCCTGGGGGTGAACGCCTGTGCACCCACCGGGCGTGCCCACGCTCCCCGCCCTCCGGCGCCCGTACCGCCGTCCGGCGCCCTCACCGCCCTCCGGAGATCGCATGCCCGCGGACATACCCACCCCGCCACCGACGCCCGCCCGGCCCACCGCCCACGCGGGCGCGGACGCCCGAACCCCGTCGTCCCCGAGCCTCGCCATGGGCGTCCTCGCCTTCTGCGGCGTGGTCGTCGCGGTCATGCAGACGCTCGTCGTCCCGCTGCTGCCGCACATCCCGGAGCTCACCGGCGCCACCCCGGCCGCCGCGAGCTGGCTCGTCACCATCACCCTCCTGACCGGCGCGGTCTTCACCCCGGTCCTGGGCCGCGTCGGCGACATGTACGGCAAGCGGCGCATCCTGTTCGCCTCGCTCTGCTCGCTCCTCGTCGGCTCGGTGCTCTGCGCGATCAGCTCGCACATCGGCGTCCTCATCGCCGGCCGCGCGCTCCAGGGCGCGGCGCTCGCCGTCGTACCGCTGGGCATCAGCATCCTGCGCGACGAACTCCCCCCGGAACGCGTCCTGCCCGCCGTCGCCCTGATGAGCTCCACCCTCGGCATCGGTGCCGCGGTGGGCGTACCGGTCGCCGCGTTCGTCGTCGAGCACTTCGACTGGCACACCATGTTCTGGGTCTCCGGCGCGATCGCCCTGCTCGACCTCGTGCTGGTGCTGCTCTTCGTCCCCGAGTCACCGGTGCGCAACCGCGGCAGGTTCGACGCCGTCGGCGGGCTCGGGCTCGCCGCCGTACTCGTCTGCCTGCTGCTCGCCGTCACCCAGGGCGGCGACTGGGGCTGGACCTCCCCGCTCACCCTCGGCCTCCTGGTGGCCGCCGTACTGATCGGCCTGGCCTGGGGCGCGTACGAACTCCGGGTGCCGAGCCCGATGGTCGACCTCCGGGTCTCCGCCCGCCCCGCCGTCCTCTTCGCCAACCTCGCGGCGCTCCTCATCGGGTTCGCCTTCTACGCCAACTCCCTGGTCACCGGGCAGATGGTGCAGGAGCCGAAGGTCACCGGATACGGGCTCGGCGCGTCGATCGTCGTCAGCGGGCTCTGCCTGCTGCCCGGCGGGGTCGCGATGGTGCTGCTGTCGCCCGTGTCGGCACGCATCTCCGCCGCGTACGGGCCCAAGGTCAGCCTGGCGGTGGCCTCGGTGATCATCGCCCTCGGCTACGGGGTCCGCTACTTCACCAGCCACAGCCTCTGGACGATCGTGGCCGGTGCGACCGTGGTCGCCGCGGGTACCGCCATCGCCTACTCCGCGCTCCCCGCCCTGGTGATGCGAGCCGTACCGGTCAGTGAGACGGGCGCCGCGAACGGTCTGAACACCCTGATGCGCTCCGTCGGCCAGGCCTTCTGCAGCGCCGCCGTCGCCGCCGTACTCAGCAACGTGACCTTCCGGGTCGGCGGCCTCACCGCGCCGACGCTCCACGCGTACCAGCTGGTCTTCCTGATCGCCGGGGCCGCGGCCCTGCTCGCGCTGCTGGTCACGCTACTGCTGCCGGGAGCGGGCGGCGCGAAGGCGGGTACGGTCGCAGGGACGAACGAGCGGGCGGACCGGAAGGCAGGTGCGCCGACCAGAGCCATACAGGAGGGCGCATGACCGGCCGGGCCGCAGCGCACGCCGTACAGCCGGGAGCGCCGGGCTCCCCGGGGACTTCGGGGGCCTCGGGAGCCTCGGGATCGCACGGGGCGTCCGGGGCGTCCAGGGCGTCCGGGGCGCCGGACGCGGGCAGCGGCAGGGCGGCGATCCTGATGGCGGCCCGGCGGGCGTTCATGCGGAACCCGTACGCCGAGGTCACCATCCGCGGGATCGCGTCCGACGCCGGGGTGAGCCCGTCCCTGGTGGTCAAGCACTTCGGCCGCAAGGACGAACTCTTCGGCGCCGTGGCCGACTTCGGCCCCGAGGCCGACGCGATCTTCGACGCCCCGCTGGACCGGCTGGGCCGGCACATGGCGCTCACCCTCGTCCGCCGCCGCCGCGCCTACGGCTCGGACCCGTTCCTGCGGGTGGTCTTCTCGCTCGGCAACCGCGACGAGCGCGTCCTGCTGCGCCACCGGTTCCACGAGCAGGTCACCCAGCGGCTGGCCGCCCGGCTCCCCGGACCCGACGGGGAGCTGCGCGCCGAACTCGTCGCGGGCCAGCTCATCGGCCTCGGCGCGGCCCTGAGCCTGCACCCCGAGGGGGCGGGCTCCCGCACCACCCCGGAGCGCCTCGCGGACCTCTACGCGCCGGCGCTCCAGGCCCTGCTCACGGGAGCGGGGCCTGGAGCGAGGCCGGAAGCGAGGCCGGAAGCGAGGCCGGAAGCGGGGGCGGAAGCGAGGGCGGATCAGCCCGGATACGGGTCGTAGCAGTCGGGCACCGGGTGGTACAGCGCCTCCCAGGTGAGGGCGCCGATGACGCCGTCCTTCCGCAGCCCGTGGCACCCCTGGATCCACTCGATCTTCGCCTGGGTGGCGGCCCCGAACTTCCCGTCGACGCCCAGCTTCGGCACCAGCCCTCCCCACACGTTGCTCAGGCACTGCGCCTGCTTCACCGCGTCCCCGCCGCTGCCGGCCCGGAGCACCGGCCGTTCCGAGGCCGAGGTGTACGCGCACCCGCCCGGCACGGCCGCCACGGTGGGGGCGGCGGGAGCCTCCGGGGAAGCGGCAGCGGCCCCGGGCGCGACCGCGATGGCCCCCAGCATCAGCGCGGAGGCCCCCGCGAGGGCGCCGACCCGTCGCCCGAAGGACCCGGGAGGCCTCGGGGCGGTAGGAGCGGGCGAGGAGGCGGTACGGGAGACGGTCATGCCACAACCTCCGGTTCGGGGTACGCCGGGCTCCCACGGGCCGGCCGGAAGCCGCCCCGGTGGAGCGCGCACCACGATCCGGACCGGACCTCCCCTGTCCCTGCGGAGCCCCGACGGTCCGCGGTGCGTCCATCAACGTAACCACAGGTGAGCGCGGCAGGCAGGGCGTGCGACGGTCGCCGGGAGGCGCGCGGCCCACGCGGGGGTGGTGCGCGGGGCTCCGGGGCGCCGGGGCTGCGGGAGGTGCCGAGTGCTGGGCCCCGGGGCCCAGGCGGGTCCCGTCGTGCCCGCCCTCACCAGACGAGGACGCCGCCGCCGATCGCCAGGGCCCGGTGGCAGGCGCCCTCGATGTTCGTCAGCCGGTCCCCGATCGCACGCGGGCTGTCAGGGCCGTCGCCCCGCGCCGTGCCCCGGGCGATCAGCACCAGGTTCGTCCGCAGCAGCACGCACTCGTCCAGCAACTCGACCACCTCGTCGGGCTGCGCCACGAGCCACCCCTCCGCGAGCTCGGGAAAGAACCGCGCCCCGAGCGCCCGTACGGCCTCCGCCCCCCAGACAGTCGTCCGCCACACCTCCGGCCCGGCCAGGTCCGAGCAGCCCCCGGGGGTGTCCAGCACCTGCGACTCACCGGCGTCGTCCCGCACGAAAACGCTCACCACCAGGGTCATGACGGCAGTGCAGCACGGGGGCGGGGGCGGGGCCACAGGGTTTTTTCGAGGGCCCGAGCCGGGGGCCGGCAGAGCGGTGCCCCGGCTCGGGCCGAACGGTGGTCAGAGCCCGCCGACCCCGGCGAAGAAGCCCACCGACGGGTCCTCGGGCGTACCGATCAGCAGGGCCCGGTCCAGGAGCCCGTTGTAGTGCTCGCAGCTGGTTTCCGGCAGGAGGACGCAAGCGTGGCACGCCGCGAGGTTGATGCCGCCCACGCCGCCCCCCTCGGACTCCACGCACAGGGGGTCGGCAGAGCACCACTGGGCGCGTGTCAGCGCCGAGCGCAGCGTGGCGACGAGCTTGTCCGGTTCGCCCTGGGCAACGAGGCCGCCCAGGCTGCCGGCGGAGTCGCTGGTGGCGGTCGAGACGAGGAGGCCGGCCATCGTGTCGTCCACGTACAGCCGCTCGCGCAGGGAAGCCGCCGGGTACCCGCCGTCCAGACTCCACTCGTTGATCAGTACGTGGGCCAGCGTGTGCAGCAGCACCATGCGGGGGGACGCGGGGGAGTCGGGGACGGACTCGGGGTCCTTCGCACGTTCCCGCATCAGCCGCAGGTGGTTGGCGCGCAGACGGTCGGCGCGCGCGGCGACCGCGGCGTTTCTCGCCCAGTCGTCGACGCGTTCCTCGTCGAGACGGAGGAAGACCCCCTCCCCCTGCACCTCCATGGCAGGAAGCCAGTCGGTCGAGATGAGCGACAGAGCCGCCTCATGGACGTCCGCGCTGGTCTCGGGCGTGTCCACCCGGGAGAACGCCTTGAGGGCCCTGACCTCGCGGAGACGTTTCACCAGCATCGGCCCGACCACACCGTAGGGGCGCAAGACGGAATCAGAGGACCGCGGCGGCTCGCAGACGAACTGCTCCTCGTGGTCCGTCGTGCTCTCGGGCTGTCCCACGATCAGAGTCGTGTACTCCTGTCTGCGCAACTCGTGGAAGGCGCTGTCCTGCTCGTGCTCGGGGTCCTCGTTCCGGCTCTCGGCGGCGATGAGGGCACGCACCGTCCCGACGGAGAACTCGTACTTCAACTGCATGCCGAGCAGCCTCAGGTAGACCTTCATCTCGTCGTCGTCCAGGGTCCGGAGATCGTCCAGGTGCGGCTCCAGACGGGATGCCTGCCCGGAGCTGTGCGGCGGGATCGAGAGCGCCGTTCTCACGATCGGCTGCCAGACGACGGAAGAACCGCGTTGGAGGGTGCGGGGACGCTCCGAGCAGGGATCGTCCGGGGCGTTGCCCAACCAGGGGCGCTTCCCGCGGCAGAACACCTTGAGGTCGGCGAGCGCCGCCGAGCGGAACGCCCCCTCCATCGACACTTCGGGAACACCGCAGGAACAGGAGACGAGTATCGACCGGAGCGAGGCGGTCTTCCCGGTCGTGCGCAGGCGCATCTCACCTCCGCACGGACCGGCGGTCGAGCCGTTGCCGCGGTGGGCCCACTTCCAGTACGGGAAGTCGTCGATGTGGCCGTGGGGGCACGCCATGACGAAGCGGGAAGGGACCAGCTCCTCGTCGCAGTCCCCGCACTCGTTCTTGCCGGGAGGGGAGTTGAAACGTCCCACGGGCTGGAGCGCGTGGCAGTTCGGGCACGAGTGCCAGAGCGGGAAACGCCGGACGCGGACCCCGTCCTTGCTCGTGTCGTCGGACGCGGGCGGCAGTCTGAACGACTTCACGCCCAGCGCCCTGGCGAGCCGCTGTTCATGGATGACGGGAGCCTCGGAGACGTTCCACGAGTCGATGCCGCTGACGATGAAGGACTCGTTGTCCACGGCGACCAGTGAACCGACGCCGTAGGTCGTGATCACCTGTGCGCGCCGGACCGAGCCGCGGCGGGGGTAGCTGCGCTCGGGCGCGCCGGTCGACCTGCGGCGACGGGGCGGGGGTGTCATCGGGTGGCCTCCATGAACAGTCCTGACTCGGCATCCACGTCGCGGAGGCTCCACAGGGTGGGCCAGGCGTCGTCGCGGGTGTCGTCGAACGATTGCAGCAGAGAAGGGGACTTTTTGCCGCGCTTGGGCTCGTACAGCAGTTCCCCCAGGGTCTCGGCGTCGTCCCTCCACCAGTCGAGGAACAACGTGAGCGCGGCTTCCGTCGCCTCGTACTCTTCGGGGGCGACGGAACGGACACGACTCAGGAGGGGCCCCACCACCTCCTTCTCCAGCTCTTCGCGGAACTCGGCGATCCGGCCGGCCGCCTCGTTCGGACGTGCGGCCGGAATCAGGAGGCGGGCGAGGGCGACCACGACGGCGTGCAACCCTCGTTCGCGGGCGCGTGAGGAGAACGGTGTGACGCTGGTCGACTCGACCTCGCGGTACAGGGCCGAGTGGAAGTGCTGGAACGACTCGTAGTGCGAGCGGTCCCTGGAGCGCGAAGAGTTGAGCATCACGGCGACGAGACCGGGGTGGCGCCGTCCGACCCGACTGGTCGCCTGGATGTACTCGGCGGTCGTCTGCGGCTGACCCATGACGGCCATCAGGCCCAGCCGGTCCACGTCGACGCCGACCGAGATCATGTTCGTCGCGAGCAGGACGTCCACGGTTTCCGGGTGTGGCAGCCCGAGTTCCACCTGCTTGAGCCGCTTGGGGACTTCGCTGGAGTTGGCGCGGCTGGTCAGCTCCGTCTGCTCCGTCACCTTGCGCTGCTCGCACCCGTCCCGGTCGGCCAAGTAGCCCAGGTGCGCGTCGACGTCGTCGTGGACCTGCAACTCGGCGGCGGCCAGGAGGCGGAGGCTGTTGAAGTACCCGACGAGTGTCCAATAGGCGTCCCGCACCTCTTCCGTGGTGTCCGCGCGGGCGGCGTGGTGGAGCAGTGCGGCGTACGTGCGGACGAGGAGGGTGGCCTGGCTCGTGCTGGGGGTGAGGAGACCGACGTACTGACGGCTCGCCTTGTCCTTCGCGGGGGTTTCCACGGCGAACCAGGAATCGCGGGCATCGATGCCTGCAGGTGGGAACTGTGCCACCTCGCGGTCGAACAACCTCTTGCCCTGCTCGGACGCGCGGCGGATCGTGGCGGTGGAGGCGATGACTTTGGGCCGGCCGGACAGTACGTCCACAGCTGCTTCGTACAGACCGGTGAGAGTGCCCAACGGTCCCGAGATCAGATGGAGTTCGTCTTGGACGATCAGCTCGGGCGGCGGCGTGCCGTCCGAGCGGTCGCGGTTGAACAGGGCGGCTGTCGCCTCGCGCCAGGGCATGGCGGCGAACTTGTCCACGGTGGCGATCACGAGCGTGGGCCGGGCGTCGTAGACGGACTCGTCGACCAGATGGACCGGCAGACCGTCGCGGAAGTCGCACATGTCGTCCGGGCAGCGGACGTGCATGCGCTTGGCCGGTTCGTCGACCTCGTACTGATGGGCGTCGAGTCGGGTACCGCACCAGGGGCAGGCGTGGAGTTGGACGGGGTTCTTCTCCTGGAGGTCCTTCTCCTTGCGCAGCTCGCGCAGGCTCTCCTCCGCCGCCGCCAACGTGTTGGGAGTGGCGGACTGGCCCACCCACATACCGATGGAGATGGATTCGGCACCCAGGGACCCGTCATCGAGCCGGATGCGTTCCATGGCACAGATGAGCGCTGCCGCGCGCTCGAACTGCTGCAGGGTGAGAAGACGCAGGGTGTACCGCATGAGGACGGTCACTCCGCCGCCCCGCTCCGCGTGGCGCATGCGCCGGAGGAACGTGGTGAACGCGACGAGGCCGAGGTACGCCTCGGTCTTGCCACCGCCGGTCGGGAACCAGAGGAGGTCGGCGATCTCACGGTCGGGGTGCCGGCCGTCCACGATCCCTTCGAGGCAGAGCAACATGAAGGAGATCTGGAAGGGGCGCCACCGTCCGGCGGTCTCGTCGGGAGAATCGACCCGTCCGCTCTTCACCCACTCTCCCCGGGCCCGCTGCAGCGCCATCGCCCGGTTGGCGAGCCGGAAAGCCCGCATCGCGTCGGAGTCGGTGCCGAGAACGCGAATGCCGTGGCGCATCCGACCGAGTGCGGTGCGGCAGGCTTCGAGCTGCTGCCGTGCCGGGGCGGCGTGGCCGGTGCTGCGGAACACCGCCGCTTCCGCCTCCTTCCGTTCGATCCACGCCGCGTAATCGGCCATCAGGTTGTTGAGTGCCGCCAACACCTCGGTCTCGGGAAGGGTCGCCAACCCGTGCATCGTGAGTGCGGAGTCGTCGATCTCCGGGTTCGAGTCGGTCAACAGCACCTCGTGCGCGGGGACGAACTCGGTGCGCACCGTGCTGATCGCCGTCGGTTCGACGGTGGGCGCGCCGATCGGAGGCGGGGTCCAGTCCCAGTCGGCCGCGCATCCGTGGCCCACGGCGAAGGTGGGCGCGTGCCGGTACAGGAGTCTGCCGGAGGCCACGTCCGGGTCGTCGGTGCGGTGCGCCGCCGGCCGTTCCACGAAGGCGGGAGCACCGGACGGAGTCGTGACGGTCAGACGCGGCTGGTAGAAGCAGAAGGCGTCCTGCAACTCCCGTTCTCCGATCCGACGCGTGTTGATCAGGGTGACGGTGACCGTCACGGTGCCGGACGCGGCTGGAGGCCGCACCAGGACGTCCAACCGGAGCCCCTCCGACACCGGCTCGGAACGACGGCGGGCATCGGTCACGTCGACCGGCACCGGGGCGAGGTCGAGTTCCCGCCTGCGCCACTGCTCACGCTGTTCCGCGACCGTGCGGGCTTCTGCGCGTATCGGTGCCAGAGGACGCCCCTCGGCGTCGACCGGGTCGTACGCCGCGGCTTCCACGTGGACGACGACGGTCCGGGACACGCCGGGGTCGACGGCGAAGGTGATTCCCATCGAAGCGGGGCGCCGGTCGCCGACGAGCGGCGCCGACGCCTCCGGGGCGGCCTCCTCGACGTCCTTGCCCCGTCGGACGACCGGGCTGTCGTCCAACCCGTCGACCTCGGCGGCGTCGTTCTCCAGAGCGATCGCCGCGTCCGCTCCCGCCGGCCGAGGAAAGAGGACCCCGATCGGGTATGTCGTCATGGGCGGATCCTGAGTGAGCACCTCGTCGGGCGTCCCCGGACCGAGGAGGTCCCGGCGGAGCTGCGCGACGAGTCCGTCGCGCACCCGGTAGTGGGCGCCGTGCTTGCCGGTACGGTCCGTCATCGTTCGAGTTCCTCCTGCATCGATCCTTGGGCCCAGCGGTAGCGGCCGAGTCCCGTCAGGCGCGGTACGGTCCACATGCCCTGGTCACCGAGTCCGGCCCGCGCTCCGGAGGCCGAGCTGCCGGCGACGCTCTCCAGACAATCGACACGGAAACCCGCGATCTCCGTGGGCCAGTTCACGACCCACGTGTTGTTGATCTTCAGATTGCCGTACAGATCCTCGCGGAACCGTTCGGAGACGACGGCCACCGGCCGATCGCCGTGGAAGACGGTGTACGGCGGGCTCTGCTCCGGGGCGAGCGGCAGCCCGTGCTGAAGGCGGAGCGTCACGGCGTCGCCCGCCCGTACGGACGACAGGAGGTGGTCCTGCAACGCGCCGGCATCCTCCGTGAAACCGTCCGTGCCGGGCGGGTGCAGACGGCATACGTCGCCGCCTGACGCCGCGATGCCCTTGCGCACATGGCTCTTCCAACCACCGAGGTACCAGCGGTCCGTCCGTCTGTCCCGCCGTACGAGCGCCGTCCCGGGAGCCGTGAGGCGGAACAGGTCGTCCCGGGGCCGGGTCATGGCGACGTAGAGGGCACGTGCTTCCGCCGCCGGGTCGATCCGCTCGTGCTGCTTGCGCAACTCTGCCAAGGACGGGGGCTCGACCACGAGAACCCGGTCGAACTCCATCCCCTTGGACCGGTGCACGGTCGACACCACCAGCCGGGCGGATTCGACTGCGGCGAGGTCGTCGGGGAAACGCCCGTCGGCGACCGCGCGGCGCAGCGCCCGTACGTCCAACGCCCCCCGTGGAGCACGCGCCACGCTCCTCAAGGACCGCCACACGCGGGTCGGGTCCGCTCCGGGGGCGACGGGGCTGTCGTCCAGCAACTCCTCGAAGCGCTTCTCGGTCAGCGTGGCGGAGCCCACGTGGCGCAGGACGTCCGCGACCCACGGAGGGACCGGGTACTCCTGGAGGGACCGCTGCGTGCGGTGTGCGACTCCCAGGGCGTGCAAGGTGTCCGACAGAACCAGGGCCTGCCTGTTGTCCCGGCAGAGGATCGCGCACGTGCCAGGGAAGCTGTGCAGGGACCCCAGAGTGAAGGGATCGTCCAGCTGACCGAAGCTCGGACACGAGCGGAGGAGATCGACCAGCCGACGGTGGGCGTCCTCACCGGCGGCGTCGGACAGGTCCGATTCCGAGGGCGCGTCGCGGAGCACGGGCCCCAGCGCGAGCGCGGTGCGGGCTTCCTCCGTACGGGTCCGGTGGTTTCCGGAGAGATGGAGCTCCACCAGGTCGTCGGGGTACGACGCGCGCAACCAGTCGAAGAAGTAGTTGGTCTCCGCCGCGCGGGCATCCTCGTCCTCGACCTGGAAACCGTAGATGGCCTGGGCACCGTCCCCGACCACGGTGAAGCCGCAGCTGTCCTGGAATCGGTCCAACAGCGTCTCCACCATGTCCCGGCGGTCTCCGACCAGGTCCTGGACCTCGTCGATGACCACGTGGGCAGGTGGCCCCTGCTCGCTCTCCTCGATCGCACCGCGCAGGACGGCTTCCGTCGCTTCCCGGATTCGTTCGTCGAAGCGCGACGCGCTCCAGTCGCGGTCGGGCTGTTCGGAGCGCAGCACCGACAGCGCCCACGAGTCGAACGTCTGGACGCGGACCCGCCGGGCCGAATGCGCGTGACGCGCGATCCGCTCGCGCAACTCCCGGACCGCGGCCCGGGAGAAACTGAGCACCAGGATCTCCCGGGCTTCGAGGGCGTCCTCCTCGTGCCCCGTCAGCACGTCGAGCCGGCGTACCAGCGTGTGGGTTTTGCCGGCGCCCGCACCGGCGGTGACCAGCAGCCGGGTGTCCCACGGCTGGTCCACGACCGCCTGCTGTTCCTCGCTCAGCGGCGGGCTGTCGACGTACGCGTCGCTCACTTGGTACCCCACAGATGCTCGAACTGCGTGAAGGCGAGCTTTCCGCCGTAGTTGGTGATGTTGTCGCGGACGTTGAGGATCAAGCAGGTGTCCTTTCCGCCGTTGCGGGGGCCGCGCAGTCCGCGCCCGATCATCTGCTGGTAGACGTTCGGGCTGTAGGTGGGGCGTGCCACGACCACGGCCCGGGTGGCCGGTGCGTCGAAGCCCTGGCTGAGGACGCCGTAGTTGGTGAGGACGCGGATCCGGCCCATGCGGAAATCGGTGATGATCTTCCTGCGCTCGGCCTTCGGGGTCGCGGAGTCCACCGAAGCCGCCCGGATGCCGCGGTCCTTGAGCCTGGCCGCGAGGACCTTCGCGTGGGCCACCGAGGTCGCGAACACCAGGACCGGCCAGTTGTCGGGCATGGCTCCGATCTTGTCCAGGATGCGGTTGTTCCGGTCCTGGTCGTCGGCGAGACGCTGTTCGGCGGCCTTCGAGAGCAGGCTCATCTGTTCCGCCTGTTCCTTCTCCGCGTGGGTCAGCTCGATCGTGCCGCCCGCCAGCTCCTCGTGGTCGACGCTCGCCAGCATGCCGAGTTCCTGGAGATCCTGGTAGGGGTCGCCCGAGGGGAAGATGCCGTCGTCGAGACGGTGTCCCCCGAAGCGCTGCACCAGCCGCCGGGTCTCCTCGTCGTTGGTGTTGCGGAACGGCGTCGCGGTCAGCCCGAGCAGATGGCAGCGGGTCTCGCGTGACGTCAGTCCGAGCTGGGCGAGGATGTCCGTGTACTGCGGCGAGATGGCGACGTGCGCCTCGTCGACGATGACGAGAGAAGACTTCCGCAGCCAGGCGTAGCCGTCGGCGCCCATACAACCGCGGAGTTTGGCGTCGGTCGCCACGACCAGGTGGGGTCGGTCCGTGACCGGCCCCGCCTCGTTCGCCGACCAGAGTCGGCTGATCGTCAGCGGGGTCTCCGCACCGACCTTCGACCAGACGAAGCTCCAGCTCTGCACGGCCTGTTCGCACAGTTCCTCGGTCTGCGCGATCCACAGGATCGGTCCGTCGAGATCTCCCACTTGCTTGACCCAGCGGATGACGGCCTCCGCCGCCACCCGGGTCTTCCCCGCCCCCGTCGGCAGCGACAGCATCCCGCGCTGCGGGGAGAACCGGTCGAGCATGGTGAAGACCTTCGTCGCCAGGCGTTCCTGGTAGTCGTGGAGACGAGGGAACTCCGAAGGGCCCGGAACGTCGATCCGAGCTTCCAAGGAGGGGGACGTGGCGCCCGCGAAGGTGTCCGGGAAGCCGAACTCCGCGACGAACTTCACCGCGGCGGACGAGCCGGAGAACCCGGAAGGTGCGTGGTTCGGGTAGGCCGCCCGGAGGTCCTTCACGTGTGTCTGGAGCACACCGTCGCCGTGCGCGTTGTACGCCATGCGCGCGATGCGCCTCGGGGACGGGTCTGCATCCCCGGACTCGGCCTGCTCGCTCTCCATGAGGCCCGACGGAAGGCCCTCCCTGAGGGCGGTCGCGCCGATGAGCAGCTCCAACTTCTCTTCCACGCTCGTCGCTTCGCGGACGCGTCGGAGCGCGGCCTGCACCTGCTGGTCCTCCTCCTGGCGTTCCTGCGCCGCCAGCACGGCCTTGCAGCCGACCTCACCCAGACCCCAGCGGAGTTCGCGGTCCACGGCGACGAGCGTCGTGAGCCGGTCGGCCGGTTCGAGGACGAGGACAGTCGTCCCCCGCAGAGCGCTCGTGAGCGGGGTGGCCTTGGTTCCCAACGGGGTACGGGTCAGCTCCTCCAACTCCGAACAACGCAGCAAAGAGTGGTTGTTGACGAGAGGTCCCAGGCGCAGGCGGAGCGTGGGGAATTCGTCCTGCACGGGGATCGCCTCCCCGGTCGCGACGTGCCGGGTTTCCCTGCTGATCACGTCGGCGTACGGGAGCATCCCCCAGGTCTTCACCAGGAGTGCCGCGTTCTCGGGGGTGCCGGCGAAGAGCGCCGGGATCCTCTCGGCCCTCAGCGCCCGGTACTCGGCATCGGTGCCCGCCACCGCGATCTCGCCGTCCTCCCGCGCCGTCCACTCCGATCCGACGCGGCAGCGGGTGAGTTGGCCTTCCGGGAAATCCACTTCGAGGCGGGTCAGCAGGACGTAGGTACTGCCGACGAACGCGTCGTCGTCACTCCGGGCGAGTTCCTCCAGGAGGTGGCTCCACTGGTCCGCCGGCACCTGCTCGGTCGTGGTCGGCAGGTGGAGCTTGCGTGCCTTCTCCGCGCTGATGTCGGCGACCGGCAGAACGTCCGCGTACGCACGGAGCTGCGGTCCCACGGCACGGGACAAGGGGAGAATCCCCTGGGAGGTGGACACGCGCCCGTGCTTGCGGAGCATCCACCGCAGCGGCGACGGCGCCTGCTTCCGGGTTGAGCTCTGGGCGCCGATCTGCAGGGTCCAGGAGTCGATGACCGCGTCGTCGGGCATGGCGTGCACGAAGGCCGCCTTGCCTTCCTCCGACAGAGCTTCAAGCAGATGCAGGGGGCCGCCGACGGGAGGCCCTTCCACCTTGAGCCGGTTGAGAGCGGGGCGGGAAGCGCTACTGCTCAGCGTCTTGCAGTAGCTCTGGTGCACGGCAGCGCGGTACTCCTCGAACCAGCCTTCGTCCGTGGGGCGGTGTCCGGGCGAGGGTCGGTCACGGAGACCGAGGTCGCGAAGGAGACCCGTGTCGTCCGAGTGGAACGTCAGGTCGACGGCGATCGACTTGTCGCGGCTTCCGTCGGCGGGCACCACCGCACCCGGCAGCAGGCAGTCGCGCATCCGGTGGAAGCGTCCGTCCGTGGTCTTGAGGAACAGAGTGTCCTTCGGCTCGCGCACCTGCTTCCGGATCCGGAGCGCCTGCCCCTGCGCACCCGCGCCGTGGAGCAACTCCCAAAAATGAGTCCAGTCCTGCGGGCCGTAGGCGTCGAGATTTCCGTGCTCCAGCACACTGATGAACCTGCCCTCGGCGTTGGCCTCCTGGATGCCGAGGGTCTGGAGATCGCTCGCCAGGGATTCGTCCTCGGAGAGCCGGCGGTCGACGTACGTCGTCGTGTCCTTCAGGCCGTCCTGGATGGTCCGGCGGAAGATCTTGGGGCCGGGAGCCACCATCCCGCTCTCCTCGGTCAGCACGATCCGGGCGGAACGCGCCTCCTCGGCGAAGGGCGAGACGGACCGGATCATCTCGGCGAGAATCCGGATCGCCGTGGCCGAAGCTTCCACCGTCCCGTCGGTGACGAGAGCTTCCAACCACTCGCGCACCGTCGCGCGGGAACGCTTCGCCTCGTCGAGAATGTGGGCGACCTTGCCAGGACGGAACTCACCCGCCTCGACCGACGGGTGGATCCAGTCCGAAGGGCGCCCCGGGTAGGCACTCCACATCCGGAGCCACTCCATCCGCAGAGGAACCTTGTTCTCCGGCGCGGGGTGGACGTTGACGTCGTGAGGAGCCCGCAGAACACCGTCCTGGTCCGGAAGGGAGGGAAGCTTCGCGGCCAGCGTCCAGACGCACTCGGTGAGGTACCGGTCCGCCCAGTTGAGCGTCTCCTTGGCACGGCCCGGGAGCAACGGCAGGTACGCGCCGGGATCCTTGGCCGGCGCCAGGTCGGGCAAGGAGTCGATCACCAGACGCGCGGCAACCTGGATGATCTCCTGGTTGAACGGGCTGGAGTCCAGGAGGTTCTGCCGGTCCTCGTTCGTCTTCCACGCGCCGTTCAGAGCGCCGCTCAGTGTCATCGGGTACTTGGTCGGGAAGAACGACCAGAACTCACCGCGCCCCCTGGGGGCGGTCAGCACGGTCTCGCCGGAGTACTCGGGCACGGCCCAGGAAATGTCGACGGTGCCGCGGTCGTGCAGCTCACCGGCGCTGGAACGGGCCGACTCCGTGGGCCGGTGGGCGTGGGTGAAGACCTTCCAGAAGGTGCGACTGGCGGGCTTTCCGGTTCGGGACTCGTTGATGGTGTGGAGGAAACCGTCGTGGTCGACGGTGATCTCACGACGGATGGTGGGCCGGCTCCGCCTGTCCTCCAGGACCACCGTGCCCACGTGGTCCGAGAAGAGCTGGAACCGTGCGGGAAACTCCCGCTGGACGTCGCCCTTGGTGCCCGAGACGTGCATGTCGTGGGCGAGTTCATCGGCCGTTCCCGGGAGCAGCGGGAGGCGGACCACGGTGGTGGCCCAGTCCATCAACTCGTCGAGGACGCCGTCCGCCAGCCGTTCCGTGTCGGCATCCAGGGGGCGGGCCATACGTAGCACGGGGGCCTCGAAGTCGTCCTCGGGTGCTCTGCGGCATGCTTCCTTGATCGCCTCGTAGGACCAGGAGCGGTCGAAGCCGAACGAGCCGGAGGTGCTGAAGAACTGAGGGGTGTCGGTGACGGCGAGGACCGACTTCACGCCGACGCCGAACCTGCCGATCTGGCCGCCGCGCTTCTTCGACACGCTCATCCGGAGAATGGTCTCGGCGCCCTCCGGGGTGACGGGCGTTCCCTCGTTCGCGCAGTACAGGTGCGTCGCCGTGAGTACGGCCTGCACCTTTCCGCCCGGCGTCGAGGCGATCTCGTCGGCCGCGTTCTGCACGAGTTCGAACAACTGGCGGTCGCCGTAACCGCCCTGCGTGATGCGGCGTTCCCCGTTGGCGTGTTCCTGGATGAGGCCCGGGTCCACCCGATACGTTTCGAGCACCCGCGTGGACTGTTCGAGGATCTTCCGAATGACGGGCGAGTCGCCCGAACTGCCCGTGCCACCGATGTGGTTCATGCTTATCCCATTCATGACCGTGTATGTGTGCGGAGAACGGGCCGGCCGCGTGGGGGCGGCGGCCGGCCGGTACTGCGAAGTGCGACATCGGTGGTGGGGCCCGAAGATGAGACGTGACTCAGTCGTGCGGGAAGATCATGACGACGACGATGACGGGGGGTCGGGACCGCCGCGAACGGACGCGCCGGGAGGCGTCGGAGCGGTTCCGGGGGTGCGTACCGGCGCCTCCGCGGAGAGCCTTCCGGCGGGCAGCCCGGAGACGGCTCCGGCCGCGGCTGCTGGGGCGGTGGCGGTCCGTGGCCGTGGAGCCGTCGGTGCCCTCGGCGGACTTCGCCGCCTTGCGGGCTCCCTCGCGCCGCCGCCGCTGAGCGTCGACGACCGCTCGGGGGATACCCATGGCGTCGAGGAACTCTGCCTTCAACTCCGGGTCGTCGAGGGAGTCGTACTGGTCGGCGAGGTGGAAATCCTCGCCCTCGGGAGTGCTGTCATCGCTATTGCCCATGGAGTGGTTCTCATCTCTCGTAGTGGTCGAGGCGAAGGCCGGAAGGAAGCGCACTTGCAGAGGAATGGACCGGGCAATTTTGCACGGGTGAAACCGAGATGGTTTCGGTACGAGCCAAGCGTATTTCGGTGACCTTGCGCAAGGCTTTTGACTCATTCGCAGAAAATCGCGAGCCGAGGTGTGCTTTTGGCATCCGGGCACAACGAATAGACCCCCGAGAAGGGAGTGGTGGCTACAGCCGGGTGAGGCTGTTCCTGATAGGACGTTACACGGGTGGGGCCCTCGTCTTCAAGGGGAAATCTCAGGGATCCGGGTGGGTTTCTCGTCCGAGGTGGCCACCGGAGGGCAGGTGCAATTCGGACCTCTGCGGTCAATCTTCTCAAGAGGGGGCATCCAGGCCTAATTGCTATCTGATCGTTATTTCTGAACACATACTTTTCAATCGACCGAGACGACATCTCGATATCGCGGTCCACGTGTCAAATTTCATTGTCGCCCGAGTCTGCATGTCAAAATGACGTACGGTGACCCCATGAACCGTGAGGTGGTCGAGGAGTGGTGACGGTGGACGGCGGCATGGACTTCGGGCCCTGGCTCGCGCGACAGCTCAAACAGTCGAACATGAGCCAGGCGGACCTGGCCCAAGAGATCGGCATGACGAGGGCGGCGGTCTCCGCCTGGATCACCGGACGGGCGACGCCCCGTGAGGACACCGTCGCCAGGATCGCGGATGCGCTCGGAACCGACCTCGGCACGATCCACACCCGCACCGCCGATACGCTGGCCGGCCTGCCCGTTTCCTGGAGCCACCGGCCCGGATACGCCGACGGGGGAAGGGACTTCGGCAACGCTGCCGCCTTCGCCTTCCAGGCGGACGTGTCAGTGTTGGCCCGCGAGGCCACTCAGAACAGTCTCGACGAGCGGCTCGACAGGAACCAGCCCGTACGCGTCCGCTACACGTTGCACGAGCTGACCGGCGAGACCCTCGCCCGCTTCCGTGACGCGATCCGCTGGAACGATCTCCTTCCGCACTACCTGGCCGCCGCGGAGCAGGAGCAGAAGGTCGGCCGAGTCATCGCCACGGGCCTGCGGGACATGCGGGAGCAGGACCGCCTCGTGCTTCTGCGGGTCGACGACTACAACGCCTCCGGGCTCACCGGGGACGACTACGCGGACGGGCGGTTCGCCGCCGTGGTCCGACGCCAACTCGACAGCCACAAGTCGACCTCCGGCGCGGGCGGTTCGTACGGTCTCGGCAAGGCGACGCTCTGGGCGACGAGTCGGCTGGGCCTGGTGCTCATGAACTCGACACTCTCCGAACCCCACGAGGGTCGCACGGAGCGGCGACTCGTCGGCCGCCTCGACCTGCCCTGGCGCGAAGTGGACGGGCTTCCTTGGGCCGGTCCGGCCTGGTTCGGCCGCCCGGACCCCGAGTCGAAGTCCGGCGACGTGGCCCGATCGTGGTGGGCGGACGAAGAGACCGTCGAGCGCCTCCACCTCACCCGGGAAAGCGCCGAGCCGGGTACGTCCTTTCTGATCGTGGGCGCCCATGACGTGGCGAGCCTCGTGCGGGGCGAGGACGACGAGAACGACGACGACAGCGTGCAACGCATGCACAGGCGTCTGGTCGATGCCCTCGGACGGAACTTCTGGGCAGCCATGACCACCGGCGCGTCCCGACCGCCGCTCCTGGAAGCGTCGGTCCGCACGTTGCGCAACGGGGCGGAGATCCTTCCGGAGCAGCGCGTGGACCCCACGGTCACTCAACCCTCCCGGACCCGTGCCCTCCGTGCGTTCCTCGACGGCACGACGGTCGAACGTCACACCGAAGCCGGTCAGGTGGCGATGAGGACCGTGACGCTCAAGGTTCCGGCCGGGGCGGCAGGAACGAGCGGCGGAGAGCACGAGGCCGTCCTCCTGGTCACCGACGCGGAGGACGAGGACCTCAGGTTCAACAAGTTCAACACCGTGGTGAAGATGCGCGGCAATCGCATGACCGTGCAGACGAGCGGCGTCTACGGGCTGCCGGTCGGGACCAACCCGTTCCAGGCGGTGCTGCTCGCGGGGAAGGCGGCGGGCACGGACGCTCCCTTCGCCGAAGAGGCCGAGACGTTCCTTCGGACCTCGGAGCCTCCCGAGCACAACAAATGGGGGCAGACGGAGGAGCTGCGGACGATGTACTCGCCGTCCGCCTTCCGTCGTATCGAGGCGCTCACGACGGAGACGAACAAGGCCGTACGGGACCTCATCGCCGTACCCAGGAAGAAGGGGTCCGCCGGTACGGAGAAGCTGCGCAAGAAGCTTTCCCTGGGAAAGAAGAAGGTGGCCAGGCCCCAGATGAGGAAGAGCGCTCTGCCGACCCTGGACGATCTCCAGGCGACCGTGGTGGGGGAAGCCTGGAATGTCGTGGCCGAGGTGAAGATTCCTGATGGTGGTGACGCCTGGCGCCCGACTCCGGTGGCAAAGCTGGACGTCCGCTCGGGTGTTCGTCCGGTGGTGCGCTGGGCCGAACTCGTCGCCGTGAAGAACTGCGAAATCGTCGACGGAGCACTTCACTTCGTGCCGGGGGCCCGGAGCGCGACGTTCAGAGGAACGACCGACACGTCGACCCATACCGTTCGAGCCGCCTACACCGGGCTCGTGGTGGAACTCAAGTCCGAGAAGGAGGCGCAGGCATGAAGGTCTATCCGTACGAGCGCGTGCCCGGCGTCGTCGACCTGAGGGTGACCGGCATCGAGTTGTTCGGCCCCGGCGAGATCCGTGAACGTCTGGACACGAGCGCGTTCTCCGTCACCGACAAGGTGGTCGCTCTCGGCGGCCTCGACAGGGACGACTGGGAACGGGCCCGGCTGAGCCTCGCCGCCTCCGTCCCGGGCAGGACGACGGACGACGACGGTCCCTGGTCCGACGTGTCGGTGGTTGTCGTCCTGACCGAGGGAACGACCAACACGCGGCTCAGCAGCCCGCTGACACGCGAGTCCGAGAATGGTCGGCAGTGGGGCGGGCGCATCGACCTCTGGCGGGCCGACCACGTGGACCGGGCGTCCATGACCGTCCACGTGGTGGCCACGGTCGGTGGCGTGCCAGGACGCGTCGTCGCGTCGGCCGACAAGGACTGGGTCGTCGACGTGAAGTCCGACACACCGCTGCGTGACCGCCGGCTCGACTTCACGGAGGTCGGTTTCGCCGAGGGCCCGGAGTGGCTGAGGCCGCTCAAGGACATGCCGTGGGCCGTCGACACCTCGGGAGACCTGCCGGTCGTGCGCCTGAACGCCGACTTCGAAGGAGTCTCCGATCTGGTCGGGGGCGAGGCGTCGGGCCCCGAAGGACTCGTCCGGGAACTCTTGGTCGCGCAGATGTGCACGGACGTGTGGACGGCCGTGTTCCACGCGGCGGTCGGCGACCTGGAGGTGGAGGAGGACGGCACTCCACTGTTTCCACGTGACTGGCGTGGCGAAGTGCTCCGCGAAATGCTGCAGGACGTGGTGCCCGGCAGGCCGCCGGAGGACGCCTTGGCCGAGGTCCACCGACGCAGGGCGAGTACGGCGGGCTGGACGGACCTCCAACCGCGCATCCACTACGCGGCCACGCGGAGGGCCGAAGTGCCCAAGGCGCTGACCGCCGCAGTCCAGGGACTGAACCGACTCGACCGGGGGGTCTACGCATGACCGACAAGCCGAACCACCTGCCGGCGCGGCTGGCGTTGCTCTCCGACCTCGACGCGGCCACGTACCTCACAGAGGGCGTGCTCACCGGCAAGGAGGACATCCCGGCGATAGCGTTGAACAAGGCAACTGAGCCCTTGGTCCACACGGACGGCGTCCGGGGCGAGTCGATGCCGGTACGCGATCTGATCGACGACGCCATGCACCAGTTCCGCGACGCGAAGCCGACGGCTGCCGACGCGTGGCTCGCGCCTCGGCTCCACGCGACACTCCGACTGAGCCGCCGCGAGGCCGCCGACCGCAGGTTCTGGAACTACCTGGCCCTAGGGGTGGCACCCGACTACGTGGTGTGGCGACACCTGGCGGAGCCGAAGGACGACGAGGCGAAGAAGGCGCCGAAGGTCGCCCTCGCACGATTCCGAGGCCCCTCGTACACGCAGGCGTTCGCCCGGCTCTGGTGGGCGGCGGAGCTGTTCAGGGACGGCCCGGACTACGGTCCCGTGGAGACGGCCTGCTCCCAGCAGGACATGCTCAACACCGCACTCAGGCTCGGTGTGATCGAGCACCGGCCCACGGCCCAGGCGCTGTTGCGCACGATCCGACGCGGTACCGTCACTACGGGGCGCGAGATCAACGCGTTGACGGCGGCCGTCAACGCGTCCGCCGCGACGCTGATGTACGACGTCCTCGCGCCTGACGTCGAGCGGGACGGCCGCCCCCTGGCCGAGTGGATCGAGGAAGCCGAGGGCGCACCCCCCGTACCCCGGCGGACGCTGCCCGACGGCCCGAACGAGGAGAAGGTTCCGGACGACGCGGTGGAGGCCCTGGCCGACCACTTCGCGGAGCTGTTCGCGCATGCGCCCGTGCGGGGCAGGGAGCCGCAGGAAGTGGCGGCCGGAGCGGTCTGACCCGGGCGGCCGGACGCTCAGGCGTCCGCCGAGTCGTCCTCGGTCGTGGGGGGACGCCACGTGGCGAGCGCTTCGAGCCACTCCTTCTCGGGAGCCTTGCCCCGTAGGGCCGTGCTCAGGATGTGAAGCGACATGCGCGGGGGAATGGCGTTGCCGATCTGCTGGGCGATGTCGGTGGAACGCCAGGGGTAGGCGGCGGGGAAGGACTGGAGCAGACCGGCCTCTTCGAAGGAAAGCCGGTCGAGTTCCTCGCCGTCCCTCCAGTCGTCCGGTCCGGTGCCCTTCAACAGGTAGAGACGGTTGCGCCGTACCTTGCCCGTGACCGTTGCGGCGGGTTCGGAAGAGGTACGCCGGCCACGGTCTTTCGGGTCGCCGCCCGAACCGTAATTGGAGACCATCACGAATTGCTCGGGTCGCCGCGTCCCGAGGGCGTCTCCCATGGACACCCAAGGCAGAGGCGCTTCCTCCGCGTCCCCGATCGTCTGCTGACCGACCCGGTCGTGCGAAGACGCCGGTGCGTGCAGTCTTTCCACGCCCTTGCGGTACCGCTGGTGCGTCGGCCTCGGGAAGTGGACCTTCCTGAGCGTGTTCCTCGGATCCCATTGGGCGATCAGCACCGCTCGCCGACGTGCTTGCGGCACGCCGAAGTCTTCGGAATGCAGTACGTGGGCCTCGGCTGCGTATCCGGTCCGCCTGAGCAACTCGACGTAGTGCTTCCACACAGGCAGGACTGTCGGTACCTGCTCCAGCACGATCACCTCGTAGGGCTTGCGCCGGCGGAGCTTCGCTTCCACGATCCAGCGCAGCGGTTGGAGAACGAGCCCGGTTCGGTCGTCGGACATGGCGTCGGTCTCCTTTTTCACCGCCTGCCACGCA
This sequence comes from Streptomyces sp. NPDC060184, assembly GCF_042728795.1. Classification (NCBI taxonomy): domain Bacteria; kingdom Bacillati; phylum Actinomycetota; class Actinomycetes; order Kitasatosporales; family Streptomycetaceae; genus Streptomyces; species Streptomyces sp. NPDC060184. The sequence continues at coordinate 7,869 of NZ_JBHWYX010000042.1, read as the reverse complement.
CGGTCGAACGACGTCCACGTGGTGTGACCGACCAGACAGGAGGCCAGCCGCTTCACGTCCTCCAGAGCCTTGTGGCCTTCACGGTTTCCGGCGACGGAGAACGACTGACAGGGCGGTCCGCCGGTGAGGACGTTGGCTTCCACGACCTCGGGATCACAGGGGCCGAGCGCGGCGACGTTCTTCTCCGTAGTGGTCAGCAGCCCAGCGGCGTGTCGGGTCGCACGTGTTGGGTCGTCCCACTCGACACCGATGCTCTCCACCCCGTCCATGATCGTCGCCGCGATGTCCAGACCGCCGGGACCTGCGAAAAGGTCGACGATCCGAAAATTTGCAGCCGAGAGCGACGAGTGAGGGGGGTGGGTCATGGTGTGCAAGTGTAGCCGGCGGAGGAGGGGCCCCGGGACGGTAACCGGCGCCCCCGCGTCCGGGCGGATCAGGAGTCGAGCGCCGCGGCGATGGCCCGTCCGAGTGCCGCCCCGACCGGAGGCGGGGACGCGTGGCCGATCTGTCGGTAGTGCGCGGTCTTCTTTCCGGCGAACTGCCATTCCTCGGGGAACGCCTGCAGAATCGCCGTCTGCTCGACGGTCAGTTTGATCAGGCCGGAGGAGTCGTGGTCCGGGCCGGGCACCTCGTCCGCCAGCGCACCGCCGTTGACCCCCATGCGCTCCCATGCCTTCTTGGTGCCCGTGGGGCCCAGGTCCGCGCCTCCTCGGTTGTCCGATCCGCCCACCAACGTCGGAGCGACGGAGAGGGCGTCGGCGGCCCACGCGTCGGCGCCGGGCCAGCCGCGGGACTTCATGGACCGGGCCAGCGCCCGGCCGACGGACACATGGGACCGCACGGTCGGTGCCGGAGGCACGAAGCGGTCGAAGTACCGCTCCTTCAGGGCGACCATGACCCCCTGCTTGCGGTCCTGCGGCACGCCGAAGTCGGCGGCGTTCACCACGAACCAGGTCAGGCGGTAACCGAGGTGTTCGAGCTCCTTGTGCGCGAAGTCCCGGGTCGGGCCGAGGTCGGGGGAGTCCACCAGCCCCGGCACGTTCTCGATGAGCACGGCACGTGGCTGGATCGAGTGCGCGAGCAGGACCGCCGCCTCCAGCAGACGGATCTCCTCGATGCTTTCCGCCCGTACGGTGGTGGCGTTCGACTTCACGCGCGGGAGACCGGCGGCCAGCAGGTCCACGTCGTACGTCTCACGGTGCTCGACCGGATCGAAGTCCATCAGATCCATCTCCAGGACCTGCCACGACGGACGGTTCAGGCGGAGTGTTTCGCAGGCGATCGGCTTCCGGTCCAGGAGCAGCACCGGTTCGAAGCCCGCTTCCTCCAGCCCCAGCGCCAACCCGCCCGCTCCCGCGCACACCTCGACGGAACGCAACGCTCCCACAGGTCCCCACCCCTTGCTCTCGTGCTCATCGTCGTCGTTCCCGCTCGACCGTCGCCGCCACCCGCTCGGCTATCGCCACCGGGCTCTCGTGCGTCCAGAAACGGAGCACCGTCCAGCCTTCCTCGGTGAGGCACTCGGTCGTTTCCACGTCCCGCGCCATGTTCCGGGCGAGCTTTTCCCGCCACCACTCGGCGTTCGCCTTGGGCTGTGTGGCGTGCACCGGGCATCCGTGCCAGAAGCAGCCGTCGATCAGCACCGCGACCTTGGCCCGGGTGAACGCGATGTCAACCGTCCTGCGGCGCATGGTGGGCACCGGCCAGTTCACCCGGTAGCGGAGACCGGCGGCATGCAGGAGCCTGCGCACCGCCAGTTCAGGAGCTGTGTCACGGCTCGATTGACGGCTCATGCGCGCCGAGACGGCGGCGGACGAGGGGACCACGACGTTCATCACCATCATTGTCCTACCTTCCGGAAACCGCGTGGCCGGTTCGGTGATTTCCGTGACCAGGTTGTGGATGTTTGGTGTTTCCATGCGATCGGAAGCCTGAACGGAAAAGCGCGGTCACCCCTCGGGGGCGACCGCGCTTTCACTGTTCGGAGCCGAATCGGGTCACCCCGCCCCGTGGCACTCCCGGTACACGTCCCCCGACCCGCACCAGCACGCCGCGGAGCGGGGCGGGGGCCAGGGGAGGGCTCGGCCTCGGGCGGCGAGGGTGGTGGCGTAGAGGGGGAGGAGGGTCGGGTCGGCGGGGGTGGTGGCCTCGGAGGCGGCGAAGGCCTCGTAGGAGGGGATGGTGCCGGTGACGATGCCGAGGTTCGCGGTGCCGGCGGCGTGGAGGTCGCGCAGGGCGGTCTCCACGGCGGTCAGGTGGCCGGGGTGGTCGGGGTACTCGGCGGCCAGGGCGGGGTAGGCGGCGAGCAGTTCCGCCAGTTCGTTCGCGGGCCAGTGCAGGACGGCGACCGGGAAGGGGCGGGAGAGGGCCGTGCGGTAGACGCCCAGTTCGGCGCGGAGGCGGGTGATCTCCGCTTGCAGCTCGCCCGGGTCCGAGGAGCCGAGGGACCAGAGCCGCTTCGGGTCGTGCAGCTCGTCGAGCGGGACCTCGGCCGTGTGCAGGGTGTCGGCGAGCCGGTCCCAGTCGTCGTGGTCCGAGCCGCGCAGCCGGCGCACGCGGTGGCGGCCGGTGAGCAGGGACTGCGTGGCGTACGGGACTTCCTCGCCCGGCGTCAGCAGCAGGGTCAGCGCGGTCGAGAAGAGGTCGTGGGCGGCCTCCAGCTCGTCGTGCGCCTCCAGGGTCTCCGCGGCGATCGTCCAGGGGCCCGCCGCGCGGGGGGCCGCGACGCGCAGGCCGTCGATGATCGCGCGGGCCTCGGCCTCGTGCCCGTACTCCCAGAGGTTGGCGGCCTTGAGGGCCTTCACCAGGTGGGGGTCCTCGACGGGAACGTCCTCGGAGGTGAGCAGGTCGTCGTAGAGGGTCGCGGCGCGGGCGCGCTCGCCGGCGAGTTCCAGATGGGCCGCGGCCTGGAGGAGCAGCGGTTCGCGGTCCTCCGGGTAGCGCACCGCGGTGCGCAGCAGTCGCTCGGCTTCGGTGATGTGCTCGGCAGGCGTGTCGGGGCGCATGTCCCACACCGTACTGCGGGGAGGCGGGCCCGCGGGAGCGACCGGCGAGGGGGGCAGGGGTGCGCCTGGACACAGGGGTGCGCACCGGGTACGTACCGGGAACGCACGGGTGCGCACGGGTGTACAACCGGTGGAACACCCGCCCGGGGCCGTACCCCCGGGGCCGTACCCCCCGGGGCTCCCGTCGTACCCGCGCCGCGGCCCGCACCCCCGCGCTCACGCCGCGGCCAGGGGCGCACCCGCACCACGCCACCACACCCCGCTCCCCGTACCCGGCGCCGTGCGCGGGTTCCCGCCCGGACGCGCCGAGGTGTGGCCCCGGGGGGCGGTGCGGGGCGGCGGTAAAGTCCCCGGGTGCTGAGAAGACGTCCGCAGGTGTGGTGGTTGCTGGTCCCGTACGTGTTGTACCTGGGGGCCCTGCCGTGGGTGAACCGGGTGGAGCCCGTCGTGTTCGGGCTGCCGTTCCTCTTCGTCTGGATGCTCGGGGCGACCCTGCTGACGCCCGTCGCCGTCTGGCTGACCCGGCGGGGGGACCGCCGGTGAACGCCGCAGTCGCCACCTCCGTCTTCGCCGCCTTCATGGTGCTCACCGTCGCGCTCGGGCTGTTCGCCCTGCGCGGGCGCGGGGGCGGCGGGGGCGGGCTGGCCGAGTGGTCCGTGGGCGGTCGGAGCCTCGGGGCCGTCTTCATCTGGGTGCTGATGGCGGGCGAGGGATACACCAGTTTCAGCTACCTCGGCGCCGCCGGCTGGGGCTACAACTACGGCGCGCCCGTGCTGTACGTCGTCGCGTACATGTCCTGCGGGTACGCCCTCGGGTATCTGGTCGGCCCCACCCTCTGGGGGTACGCGCGCCGGCACGGCCTGGTCGGGATCACCGACATGGTCGCCCACCGCTTCCGCCGGCCCTGGCTCGGCGCGCTCGTCGCCGTCCTCGCGACCGTCTTCCTGCTGCCGTACATCCAGCTCCAGATCACCGGCATGGGCGTGGTCGTCTCGACGATCTCCTACGGCGCGATCAGCCTGAACTGGGCCTACTTCATCGCCTTCGCCGTCACCACCGGCTTCGTCGTCGTCAGCGGGCTGCGCGGCAGCGCCTGGGTGTCGGTACTGAAGGACGTCATGGTCATCGGGACCCTCGGCTTCCTCGCGTTCTACGTACCGATCCACTACTTCGACGGGTACGGCCCCTTCCTGGACCGGCTCGTCACCGAGAAGAGCGAGTGGCTGACGTTCCCCGGGCACGGGGACAGCGGGCTCGGCGAGGCGTGGTTCGTCAGTACGTCGTTCCTGAACTCGCTCACCGTGGTGATCTTCCCGACCACCGTCGCCGGCTACCTCGGCGCCCGGAACGCCGACGTCCTGCGGCGGAACGCCATGTGGCTGCCCGCCTACAACGTCCTGCTCTTCGTCCCGATGCTGCTCGGGATGGCCGCGCTGTTCGTCGTACCGGGGCTGGTCGGGGCGGACTCGAACCTCGCCCTCTTCAAGCTCGTCACCGACTCGCTGCCCGCCTGGGCGGTCGGCGTCATCGGGGTGGCCGCCGCGCTCTCCTCGATCGTGCCCATGGCCGTCTTCATGCTGGTCATCGGCACGATGTGGGGGCGCAGCGTGCTCTCTCTCGTCCCCCGCTGGCAGCAGCGGCAGAAGGGCGCGGCGCAGATCGTGGTCGTGGTGGCCGGCGGGCTCGCGCTGCTCCTCACCTACACCGCGCCCAACACCCTCGTGCGGCTCTCGCTCATCTCGTACGAGGGGATGGCGCAGCTGCTGCCGATGGTGCTGCTGGCGCTGGTGTGGCGGCGGCTCACCTTCCCCGGGGCGTTCAGCGGGCTCGCGGTCGGGGTGGTCGTGGTCTGCGTGCTCGTCTTCAACGGGTACGACCCGGTGTGGGGCGTGAACGCCGGGCTCGTCGCCCTGGCGGCCAACCTGGCGGTCGCGCTGGCGGTGACGTACGCGGGGCCGCGCGACCGGGACGAGCGGCCGGACGACGAGGTGCTCGCCCGCGACGAGATCGATGACGGGACGGGGCCGCGGGCGGAGGCGTCCGCCGGCGCCGGGTGAGCCGCCGCGGGTGGTCCCCACCGGGCGCACTCCGGCCGCACTCCGGCCGCACTCCGCCCCCTCCGGCCACCCGGTGTGATCCAGGCCATCGTGTATAACGGCTGGAGAGGTCCGTGACCGACCGGGAAGAGCCCGGCGCCGGACCGGACATGGACGTCACGACCGTTCGGACCGGTCCGACCGGTCCGAACGGTCCGAACGGCACGGACAACACGAGCGGCGGAACAGGAGGAGCCATGAGCGACGCGTACCCGGTCACCGGTGCGTACCCCGGGCGTCTTCGCGGTTCCTTCGCGCGCCTGCTCCGGCCCGCGGGTCTGCTGGTCCTCTTCGTCGCCCAGATCGTCCTCGCCGAGGGCGGCAGCCTCTCCGCCGCCGTCGCGCTCGCCGCCACCGCCGCGGCGGGCTCCGCGCTCCTCGCCTGCTCGGTGATCAGCGCGCGCTGCGCCGTGCCCGTGCTCCGGACGCAGGTCCGCACCGCGCTGCGGGACCGGGCGCGACGCACCGCGTTCCTGCCGCAGCGGGATCCGGACGCCAAGGGGCGTACGCGCCCCCGCGCCCCCGGGCGTGCCGTTCTCCGCACGGCCGCCGCGTAAGACTTCCGCCCCTTCGGACCCTCGGCCCCAGGTTCTCGGACCTTCGGGCCCTCGGACCCGACGCCGACGCGCCCCTCCATGGGGCCCGTCCCTCGTTCCCGTCCGCCGGTTCCGTACGAAGTCCGCGCGCCGCGTCCGTATCCGCGCGCGCCGGCACGCCGCCGTGCCCCGCGCCGAACGCCCCGCGTTCCGACTCCGCACTTCACCGGCACGACGAGACCCCTCGGAGGGCTCCCCATGTCCGCGTTCCTGTCCGCTTTCGCGAGCCTGGTCGGCGCGTTCGCCGACCTGCTCCACCCGCTCTTCCAGTCCGCGTCCGCCGCCGCGGCGATCATCCTGTTCACCGCGCTCGTGCGGCTCGCCGTGCACCCCCTGTCGCGGGCCGCCGCGCGCGGGCAGAAGGCCCGTACGCGCCTCCAGCCGCAGATCGCCGAGCTGCGCAAGAAGCACGCCAAGAACCCCGAGCGCATGCAGAAGGCGCTCATGGAACTGCACAAGGAGGAGCAGGTCTCGCCGCTCTCCGGGTGCCTGCCGAGCCTCTTCCAGATGCCCGCGTTCTTCCTGCTGTACCACCTCTTCTCCAGCGCGAAGATCGGCGGCGAGGCCAACGAACTCCTCGGCCACCAGCTCTTCGGGGCGCCGCTGGGAGAGCGCTGGCACCACGCCCTCGCCGAGGGCGGCCTCTTCGGCGGCCAGGGGCTGGTCTACCTCGGCCTCTTCGCGATCGTCGCGGTCGTGGCCACCTTCAACTACCGGCGTACGAAGCGTCAGATGGCCCTCAACCCGGTGGCCCCCACGGCCGGCCCGGACGGGCAGCCGGTACCGGGCATGGGCGCGATGACGAAGGTGATGCCGCTGATGTCGTTCTTCACCCTCTTCACCGTGGCCGTGGTGCCGCTCGCGGCGGCCCTGTACGTCGTCACCAGCACCACCTGGACCGCGATCGAAAGGGCCTACCTCTACCGCGACGCACCGGCCGCCGGAGCGGCGATGGCCTCCGTCGCCTGACCCGTAAAACCGGCCCCTGCCTGGGATTATGTGCTCTGGGGTGCGTCCAGGGAGTGGGCGCACCTTGCCAAGTGATCGGATGTCTTGCAGTCTGGACGGATGAGGATGGGCTGCGCGGGTGCGGTGTCCGGCGGTCGCCGGTCACGCGTCGTGCGGCGTCACCGGCGGTCGCCGGTCACGCTTCGCGCGGCCGGTACCCCTCTCCACCAGGCATCTCTACCCAGGGAGTGGCACCCGTGAAGTTGCTTCGAGTCGGTACGGCGGGAGCGGAGCGTCCGGCTCTGCTCGCGGAGGACGGAACACTGCGCGACCTGTCGGGGGTCGTTCCCGACATCGACAGTGCGCTGCTCGCCGACGAGCACGGGCTCGACCGGGTGCGCGCCGCCGCGGCCGACGCCGCCTCGCTGCCCGAGCTGGACCCGGCCGGGCTGCGGACCGGGGCGCCGCTCGCCCGCATCGGCAAGATCATCTGCATCGGGCTGAACTACCACGACCACGCGAAGGAGACCGGCGCGGCGATCCCCGAGGAGCCGATCCTCTTCTTCAAGGCGCCCGACACGGTCGTCGGCCCCGAGGACACCGTCCTCGTGCCGCGCAACAGCGTGAAGACCGACTGGGAGGTCGAGCTCGCGGTCGTCATCGGCCGCACCGCCCGCTACCTCGACTCGGCCGAGGAGGCGCTGGAGCACGTCGCCGGTTACGCCACGGCGCACGACGTCTCCGAGCGCGAGTTCCAGATCGAGCGCGGCGGCACCTGGGACAAGGGCAAGAACTGCGAGACGTTCAACCCGCTCGGCCCCTGGTTCGTGACCGCCGACGAGATCCCCGACCCCCAGGCGCTGCCGCTGAGGCTCTGGGTCAACGGCGAGCTGAAGCAGGACGGCACCACCGCCGAGCAGATCTTCCCGGTCGGCGAGGTCGTGCGCTACCTCAGCCACTTCATGACCCTCTACCCGGGCGACGTGATCAACACGGGCACCCCGGCGGGCGTCGCGATGGGCCACCCGGACCCGAAGCCTTACCTGCGGGCGGGCGACGTCGTCGAGCTGGAGATCGAAGGCCTGGGACGCCAGCGCCAGGTGCTGAAGGACGCGTAACACCTCGTACCGACGCCCCGTGGCCCCGCGCACGACATCTGCGCCGGGCCCCCGCAGTGTCATATAAACAACTCCCAGCCCCCCAGACCGAAAGCGAACCGGTCTC